>JBAUBR010000466.1:0-52035 GCA_049676965.1 Occallatibacter sp. | reverse complement strand
TGATCTCAGAAAAGAGGGAGACGTAGAGGGTCGCTCCGGTGGTGGGCAACCCGGTGGCAGTGAGAGCGCCCCCAGTGGTTCCTTCGCTGTAGAGGTTTTGCGACCCCTGCCCGGTGGTGCCGATGCGGAGCCAGTATTCGGTCGCGTCACCGACCGGTGTCCACGTGAAGGTAGCCGATGAGCCGGTCAGTATGCTTCCCGATGCGGGGCTGGTCATCGTTGCCAGTTGTGGCGCTTCCGTGTAGGTGTAATAGTTTGGTTCCCAGACGCCGTTGATCAGCGAAAAGAGGGAGACGTAGAGGGTCGCTCCGGTAGTGGGTAACCCGGTAGCCGTGAGAGTGCCCCCGGTAGTTCCATTGCTGTAGAGGTTTTGCGACCCCTGCCCGGTGGTGCCGATGCGGAGCCAATATTCGGTCGCGTCACTGACGGGTGTCCACGCAAAGGTAGCCGATGAGCCGGTCAGAGTGCTTCCGGGCACGGGACTGGACAGCGTCGCAAGCGTTTGCCCAGCCAAAGACAGACTGGAAAATACGACGAGCAGGCCCGCGAAAAACGCGCCCAACCGGCCAATCTGAGACGGACCGACCGCATGCAATTGCTGTGGTTGGGAGCGGGTCTTGCCTGGAAGTGAAATGGCGGCCTCTCGAAAGCTTGATGAATGCACAAGTTCCCCGTACACCGGTCTCTCCTCTCAGATAATTCTATGAGCGCGAGGGCGCAGAATTCAGCAATAGGGGAAGAATATTGAGTAAAGTTTACCAGTTTGACGAGCCCACTGATCACCTCGAGTTGCCACTTTGGTGTTATTTTGCGCCATGACCAAGCAAGTTTTTCCGTATCTCGCACTTACAGGGAACAAGACGATGCGGTAACCCGTGGGTGCCTGATTGCGTGGCCCGGATCCAACATAGCGGATACAACATAGCCGCCGCTCATCAGCCATATGAGACAACTCATACCCTGCCGGCTTACGCGCCCCTCAGTTCATCCGGGCCGTGAATCAACCGCTCTTCGCGCAGCGGCAACCGGTGGATCTTACTGAAGGCTCCAATCGAGTCATTGCGATGCGCTGCCTGCAGTGCGATACTCTCTCAAAATGTCCCGCTTCCGCAGCCCGGAGATGACGCCAAGGCGCCCTGCACCCTCTCAACTCCGTAACTCAAAGCACGGCCTAAGAAGGATTGAAATGAAACTGAACCTCCCCATGGCCATTCGCAGCCTGCCGGAATTCACATCGGCGAACGGCGGAATCCATGTCGGCTGATCGCGACTCCTGCAACTTGTTGGTGGCGATTGCCCGTCGTCCTGCCGATCCTCCACGCATTCGCGGCCTCGCCGAAAAAGTCTCCGACTGGGATTCTCTCCTCGGTCTCGCTCAGGAACATCGACTTTCGCCAATGCTGTACCTGAGCCTTGCTGACATGGGCCCCTCAGTGCCGCTTGCCGCGCAAGAACGCCTTCGCTCCGAATACGAGCGCAATGTGTTCCACAATATTGCAAGTGCGGCAGAATTGATTGCCGTACTCAGGATGTTCGATCGCGAGTCCATCTCAGCCATGCCCTTTAAGGGAGTGGTGCTGGCGTCTTCCGTCTACTCCGACATGATGGCGCGGCCAGGCGGTGATCTGGACCTTCTCATTCATTTGCACGATCTTCCTCAGGCCTCCTCACTTCTCCTCAATCGCGGCTATCGTCTGAAAACCGAAGTGCGGGCAGACGGCGTGCCGGTCGACGGCAACTACTATGAGTATTCCTTCGAGAGCGAAGCAAACGGAATGGTGCTTGAGCTCAGATGGCGACTCGAACTGGCATATGGCAGATTTGGACGCAATCTCGGGATGGATTGGGTGTGGCCCCACCGGCGAACGGTTCTTTTAGCCGGGGCCATGGTTCCGGATCTGAAGCGCGAAATTGCGCTGCTCATCCTTTGCATGCATGCCAGCAAGCACATTTGGTCCCGTCTCATTTGGATCTGCGACGTTGAGCGCCTGCTTGCTTCCTCACCCGACCTTGACTGGGAAGAAACCATCCGGGAGGCTCGTCGCAAGGGACTCTGGCGTTGCCTCGCTCTGGGCGTTTTGCTGGCGAATCGCGTTTTGGGCGCGCCTGTTCCTCACTCCGTTCTGCCCCGCTTTGAGTCCGATGGCGCGGCTCTCCGTCTAGCGGAGCATTTCGAGCACAACCTGTTCGACATGCCCGGCGTTGGACCGTCCGGTCGGGTTCCGTACAACCTCCAGTTGCTCGATTTCCGTGATCGCATCAGACTCCTCTTGACTCTAAATCTTTTGCAGCCGAATGCCCGGGATCGCGCCGCTCTATCGCTACCGGGCCCGCTGAAACCTCTCTACTACTTGCTTCGGCCATTCCGCATCTTCTGGGACCGCTCAGCGAGGTAAGCGATTGGCCCGCGGCAAGAGCGACGTGCCGTCATCGCCCCGACGCTGGCCGTCGAAGTCTGAGAAAAGGGATTCACGGTGTTGGGTGGCCCTCGTGAGCCAATGAGCGAAGCCCAGATTGTGACCGAGCTTCCAGCCCGCGCCAATAAGCCTCTAAGCGGGGATTCGTCCTGAATTTGTCGGTAATTGATAGCATATACGGGTGCTTACGCGAGTAGGCACAAACTTGGCACAAAAGCAAAGGAGCCGATTTCCGGCTCCTCAAGCACTATTATCAGTTTCTATTTCTGGTTCATCGAGTTATTCGACGCTCAACGATCGAGCTTCTTGATTTGAATTTACGCGTCCGTGATATCTCTCACAGCCCTCCGTTGGTCATTGCGCAACGATGATCTTTTCACAACCACAGTTTCATATGCTTCGAGTAACACCTTGCGAAAATGTCCCCAGTGCAGTCCAGTACACAACCGTTCCCTGGCAATAATGCCAAGCTCCCGGCGCCGCGTGGGATCATCCAATATCTCTATAATCGCATCGCCGAAGAGAACGAGATCGTCACGGTCGACAAAAATACCGGCTTGGCCCAGCGTTCGCCGGGACTCCTCCAAGTCGAAAGACACCGTAACCTTTCCATAACACATGTACTCGGCGAGCTTCATGAATGAAGAGCGGCGATTAAACTCTTCCGGAGGCTCGGGAGCGAGGCACACATCGGCGGTTGAAAGATAGCAGAGAATATCGGGTCCTTCGATCCATCCGCTAAAGCTGACATTCTGCTCGATCTTCAGCGCCTGCGCCATGAGTTGCAAACTCTTCAGGCATTCCCCATCCCCAACGATTGTGAAATTGATGTCCGTCCGCCCACGCTGGTGAACGATATAATCGGCTGTGCGCAAGATACGATCAACACCGTCCTGAGGCGCAAGTGTGCCGACATACAGGGCCATGTAGCACGCTCCACGCTTCAGTTCGGGTGCCGGCTTGGCATCTACAAAAAAATCCAGGTCGGGCCCGTTGCGTACCACACATAGCTTTCCGACATCAGCTCCGCGCTCCAACGCAGTTTCATAAGCTGACTCGTTCGTCACGATGACCAAGGTTGCGAGTTTATATGATAAGTGCTCAAAGAAGAGTAATAAGCCTTTGACGACGGTCGCCTTTTCAAGCCTGGAATCTAGTAACTCGGGACAAAGGTCGTGCTGATCGAACACGAGCGTCTTCCCGACCAGGATGAAAGGCAACGTAATGATACAGAACAGATCCGGCGGATTGGCCGCATGAAGGACATCAAATCCGTGTCGCATGTATAACCAAAAAAGAAGAGCGAAGCTCCAAGTCATCGCCCAACAGTACTCCATAACGTAGCTGAGTATCCCCGTACCCTGCCATGGCTGCCAGTAGCGATAAACCTTGATCCCGTCGATGATCTCGAAGCCCGAAGCATCGTGATTTGTCCCTTTGGGGCAAATCACAGAGACTTCGCAACCGCTCCGATACAGAGCGGCAGCCTCTTGTCGCACCCTCCGGTCTCTCGGGAACGACGTATTCTCGATTAGAAAGACGACCCGCAATCGATCCATCACTACACGCTTTTGCAGCCGGTGCAGCTTACTGCTCCATAAATGGGATGGCTCGTCCTTCTCTGCACACATGCCGAGGCGCGATAGGTGATGGAATATCTCGAATTTGGCGAGGCTGGTTTGACTGGCATTTGGCGGCAAATTTGGGAATGAATGATCAACTGCTCGTGGAAATGTCCTGCTTCCCTGCGCTTCGGATCGATGATCGCACAAGCCTGCTCTCCGAACAAGTAGACGTAGTCGCCGCCAGCCTTGTTGCGGCTATCTTTAGATAGGTCCGGGGCGTTGTACGATTGATCGTAACGGTTGTCCAACCCAATCGTTCGCCGGCGGATCGACACACCGGCACTTCGGGAAGAGGAGAATCCATGGGGAATTCATTCGCCGCGTTGGCAGAGGCCGATCGGCAGCACCAGGTCCACTCGTTACATCACCCTATCGAGTCGAACGAGTCTGTGATCTACGCAAGCGGCAAGGGCATCATGCTGCGGGATGTCGAGGGCAAGGAATACATCGATGGTTTGTCTGGGTTGTGGAACGTGAACGTCGGGCACGGACGAGTTGAACTGGCGGAAGCGGCAGCAGAGCAGATGAAAACCCTGGCGTACTTTTCCGGATATGCTGGCTCCTCGACGATCCCTTCGATTACGTTGGCCGAGCGGCTTATCGAATTGGCGCCGGGAATGGGAGCGGTGTTCTTCACGTCCGGCGGCGCTGAAGCCAACGAATCGGCATTCAAGACCGCACGCTATTACTGGAAGGTCCTCGGCAAGTCCGAAAAGACTAAAGTTATCTCCCGCATACATGGTTATCATGGCGCCACGCTGCAGGCAATGAGCGCTACGGGGATCGCATCCTATTGGAAGATGTTCGAGCCGCGAGTGCCTGGATTTCTTCATATACAGGCGTGCTACCCGTATCGTTTTCGCGGTGCGAAGCCCGGCGAAACCGTTGGTCAAGCCGCAGCCCGCGAGTTGGAAGAGACGATTCTACGTGAGGGACCCGACACCGTTGCCGCATTCATCGGAGAGCCTATCCCCGGGGCCGGCGGCGTGATTTACCCGACGGACGACTATTGGTCGCGAGTGCGCGAAGTCTGCACCCGCCACAATGTACTGCTCATTGCCGATGAGATCATTACCGGCTTTGGGCGTACGGGCCGCTGGTGGGGACTGCACCATTGGGACGTCAATCCGGACATTCTTTCATTTGCGAAGGGCGTCACCTCTGGGTACGTGCCTCTCGGCGGAATCATAATGACAACGGAAATCCGCGAGGCACTCGACTCGGTCGAACCCGCAAATCGTTGGATGCACGGCTACACGAACTCCGGCCATCCAACCTGCTGCGCTGTCGCTCTCAAGAACATCGAGATCATTCAGCGCGAAGGGTTGGTGGAGAATTCAGCAAAGATGGGAGAGATTCTCTTTGGCGCTTTGAAGGACGCGCTTGGCGACCATCCGCACGCCGGGGATATTCGTGGCGGGAAAGGGCTGCTTGCGGCTGTTGAATTGGTGGAGGATCGGCCTACGAAAAGGAACTTCAGCAGCGACAGGAAAATCGCCGCGCGTCTGCAGGCGGAAATGAAAAAGCGAGGCGTGATTACGCGGACTCGGCCGGCCGGGGGTGAGGATCCGGCTCCCGGCGATGAGGTTCTATTCGCCCCCCCGCTGATCATTACTGAACGCGAGGTCTGCCGCATGGTCGGGGTTTTGCGCGATGCGGTCAGAGCCGTGCTGGGGTCGTGATGGGATTGCCACCGCCCTCTAACTTACCTGTCGGATATCTCGGTGGAACCACAGATACTGACAACGCTGTCCCTCCAATCGATGCGGAAGTTTCTTCGCATCGTTCGAGTATCCCAACCTGTCGCTTCCGAGGCCGCTTGAAACGGAGTTATCGAACAATGTGTTCTTCATCCCAACTGGCGCCTGGAAGCGCTCGACCGGCTCCAAGCGAGGGTCATCGCGTGAGAAGGTTCGGTCGCCCCGGCAACTCGGACCCGGCTGTGTTTGGTATCAGTGAATCAATCTTATCCACGGCTAAGTGATCGTACCGCTCGCTCCGTTCCTTCTCCGCACAAATGTATTTCAGCCAGTTACGATAGATCTGTACGGCCGCTAGCCGCCAGGACTGTTCGATGCTGGCTTTTTCCAGGATCGCATTTACTTGCGCGATAAGCGCCTCGCTTCGGTGGGCTCTGGCGCGCTCTTCCAACGCAGTCAGTGCCAGAGTCGTGTCGCGGTCCAAGTAACCTTGCGGAATCGCGGGATAAGTATTGCTTTCCGCACGAAGATATCTCCCCACGTCTCTGCGATACTCGAGGAGCAAGGTCGTCCGCTCGTACTCCGGATGGCCTTGGAAAAAGACAAATAAGCTTTGCTCCTGTTTAAGAAATATGTCGACGCTAGCGGTTTCCGTTTGCGTTAGTACATGGTAGCCGCGCTGCGCCAGATCCTCCTCGCGAACGCTGTTCCAGCGCGAATGTGGCACTCGGAAGTGGGAAGGTGTTCCCTCGGTTATTGGGTGATCTGATATTCTCCTGCATTCAAAAAGACCGCAGTGCTTGCGGCCATTCCTCACCCGTCTTATGCCTTCCATATATTGAACCGCGGCATGCGCGGCAAGACACGACCAAATCGTCGAATAAGTATGGCTCCGCGCCCACTCTACGATCCCAGTGAAGCTCTCCCAATACGGTTCGTCCGCCAGATCGGGTGTGACAGACTCCCTGCCTGTTACTATGAGTCCGTCAAGCTCGACTCCTCGCAGGCACTCGGCACTCGAATAGAACCGCGAAATGCGGCGCGCGCTCGCATCCGACCGCGGAACGCCGCGCAGCGAGTAGAGCGACAGACGAACCGACATGCCGTTGGATGCGGAATTCAGGAGCGAGATAAACTGCCGCTCAGTAGCCAGAAGCGCACTGTCTGGCACATTATTGATCAACCCAATGGATAGCTCTTTCCTGGCGGGTTCATCATGATTCGCATCCGGCGTATCACTTCGTTCGTTCCCGCGTGGACCTCGGCTGGAGTCGAACATCTTTGAATTAAGGATTACGGGCATGGGTATCTCTCGCTAAGATAAATAACAAGCAAACTAACGTTAGCTCATAGTATCATACTGTCGCTTCAAGCGCCTGATCGAGGTCCGCGACGATATCGTCGATGTGCTCGATGCCGATGCTTAGGCGTATCATTTCGGGCGTAACTCCGGCGGCGCGTTGCTCCACCTCCGACATCTGTCGATGTGTGGTGGAGGCCGGGTGGCACGCCAGAGACTTGGCGTCTCCAAGGTTTACCAGCCGCAATACAAGCTTCAGAGCATCGTAAAACTTCACGGCTGCGGGAAAGCCTCCCTTGATTCCGAAAGCCATCAGCGAGCATGCCCGGCCGTCAAGATACTTCTGCGCCAACGCATGATACCTATTGTCGCTGAACCCGGCATAGTTGATCCAATCGACCTTGGAGTGATCGCGCAGAAACTCGGCTACGCCTTTTGCGTTCTCGACATGGCGCTCAACCCGTAGCGCGACAGTCTCAATTCCCTGCAGCAGCAGGAATGCACTCAAAGGCGATAGTGCCGCTCCGGTCGTGCGCAAGTAGACGCTGCGACACCGGCCCAAGTACGCGGCTTGACCGAAATGTTCGGTATAGACCAGGCCATGATAAGACGGGTCCGGCTCGCTAAACATCGGAAATCTCGAAGCATGATCATGCCATGGAAAAATGCCGCTGTCGATAATGGCCCCACCCATCGTAGTACCATGCCCCCCCAGAAACTTGGTCAGCGAGTGGACAACGATGTCGGCGCCGTATTCGATCGGCCGAAATAAAATCGGTGTAGCGACTGTGTTATCGACAATAAGCGGCACGCCATGCTTATGAGCAACCTTCGCCAGCTCCTCAATGTCGCAGATATTTCCGGCGGGATTGCCCACGCTTTCGCAATAGACGGCGCATGTCTTGTCGTCGATGAGTTGCTCCATTGCTTTAGAATCATCCGATTCGGCGAATCGGACACTAACTCCCTGTGCCGGAAGAAGGTACGCCAACAGCGTATGGGTTGTCCCGTATAGCTGAGGAACAGATACAATGTTGTATCCCGCCCTGGTCAGATTCATAACGGCATAGGAAACTGCCGCTTGTCCACTGCCAACGCAAAGAGCGTCCGCACCTCCTTCAAGCGCGGCTACGCGGCGCTCCAGCACCGCCGTGGTCGGATTCTGGATGCGAGTATAGCGAAAACCTTCAGCCTCTAGATTGAACAATGCAGCCGCATGGTCGGCACTGTCAAACGCGTAAGCAACCGTTTGATAGATAGGCACAGCAACAGCTTTAGTGGTCGGATCGATTTCGTAACCGCCGTGAACGGCGACCGTTTCCCGCTTCATCGAGTTATCCGTAAATACATGCGTGCAGGTCCAGTAATTGCTTCGTCAATTCGTGAGTTCGCCAGATTATTCTCGCTCGCTGAGATGTAAGGGAACCGCTTTCTCAACACTCCGCACGAACCAGCTGCGCGGAGAATTCCTCCATGACAAGGCGATTCATTTCCCGGACTACCCAGTGTATATCGCTCTCCGTTGTTTTGAAACTGGTAATGCACGCCCGCACCGCGGCCAACCCATTGACTTGTGCTTCGGACATCCAGGCAATCTGTCTTGCGTGCAATAATGTGAGAAATCGTTGGACATCGAGGCCTTCCCGCGTGAAGCAAACCAACGGCAACGGCGTATCGTTCACGATTTGCCAACCGGAGTCGACCAGCGTATCTCTCAGCACGCGGCCCATGCGGGTCTGATGTTCGATCGCTTCCGCTTGCCCTGCTTCACCCTGTACCGCGAGGCTCAGAAAGAGTTTCAGTCCGATGAATCGCCGCGACCATTGCATTGATGAAGTGTATGGGTCAAGCACGGCGCCGCTCGTCTTGCTCGGCATATAAGCAGCCTCTGTCCGAAATGCTTGCAAGACGCTTTCCGGATGACCGCAAAAGAACATCCCGCATCCCATGGGAACAGAAAACCACTTATGAGCGTCGCAGGTGATTGAATCCGCGGATTCTACGCCTTCGAGATAGCGCCCCAAGCCTGGGGCCATGATGGCCGCACCACCCCACGCAGCATCCACGTGAAACCACAATCCGCGCGATCGGCAAAAGCTGCCAAGTTCCGGCAGCGGGTCGATTGCTCCGGCAGCCGTCGTCCCACATGTCCCTACGACCATGAAAGGCGCGAATCCCTTCGCTCGATCGTCCGCGACATTTCTCTCCAGATCGGCAAGGTCCATTTTAAGGCGACCGTCCGTTGCAACCGTGCGCAAAGATTGCCGACCCAGCCCGGTCATGTGCGCGATCTTGGTAAATGAGTGATGAGCTTCATTTGTCAAATAAATGGTAGGCGCGGCAGTTAGAGACCGTAGTCCTTTGTCACCGTATTCAGGGAATGCTCGCGTCAAAGCGACGATGACTGCAGAATGATTCGCTTCTGCTCCGCCGCTGGTGAAATTCGCAACAGCTCCTTTCGGCAGCCCGAACTTCCGAGCAATCCAGTCCAGAGTAAACTTCTCGATCTCGTTTGCAGCCGGCGAAGTTCTCCAACTCGCCAACTGTGGGTTAAACATCGCAACCAGCGTATCCGCAATTACCGACGGGAAAGTGACGCTCGGATTAAACAAACCGAAGTATCGAGGGTGCGTTACCTGCACCTGCCACTTCGCCAGCATATGCTCCACTTCTGCGACAACTTCATCCAGATCCATCGCGCGCGCGAAATCGAAGCGGGATGCAAGATGATTTCGAATCTGTTCCGGTATCACGCCAGGCGCAATAGGGCCATTCAGGATTTCATCCTGCAATCCATCAAAGTGGCGACGAATCTCAGTAATCATAACTCACACACTTTTGTCAGTAAGCTTAGCAGCGCACCTGCCCAGCCTGAATGTGCTCGTAAAGAGCATGGTCCACTCGAATGAATGATTCCAACTCCCCATCATGGAAATAAATCGCGTCCGCGGTGACAGCCGGATCGTAGGCCTCTCGCGCCAGATCCGTCCGTGCGTACTTGAACGTACCGGTGACCTCGACATCATGGCAAATCCTCAAGAATATAGGGCTCGCGTAGTGTGGAAGGCGGCAATGCAGGTGCTTCCAAAGAGCCGACAGGTCAAGCTCGCGATCGGTTGCGATCGCGGCCATGCCAGCTCGTCCCTCGGCCCCGGGAATTCGCACTCCATATGCGACAGCGTGCATCACGCCCGGGAACGCGCATATAGCCTCGGAGACTTCAGACGTCGCTACATTCTCGCCCTTCCATCGAAACGTGTCGCCGATACGATCAACAAAGTAGTAAAACCCTTTCTCATCTTTCCGCATGAGGTCCCCGGTGCGAACCCATGCGTCCCCGCGCTCGAACACGTCCCGCGCGATCTTCTTTTTCGATGCCTCATCATCGGTATAGCCCTCGAATCGACTGCCCATATTCGAAGCATCGCCGGCGAGTCTGCCTATCGCTTCCCCGGGTTCATTCGAACTGCAGCGGATGCACAAGCCATCTGCATTGCGCGCCAATTCATTCGTCTCGACGTCAAAACACACCAGTGCCGGCGAAAATCTATGAGCAAGATAGGGAGGAACCCTGCCGATTGCTCCTTGCTTGCCTTCGACATTGAATAGCGAGACGCCGCCTTCAGTCGAAGCATAGAACTCCAGAATCTTCGGAATTCCGAACCTCGTTTGAAAGGCTTCCCATATATCGTGTGCTAAGCCATTACCGCAAGCCAGCCTTACTCGATGATCTAGGTCCGAAGAAGATGGCGCGCTCTGAAGCAAGTAACGGCAGAACTCACCGATATACTGGAAGACCGTGCAATCCCACCTTGCAACGTCGCTCCAGAATTGGCTTGCAGAAAACTTCTCCTGAAGAACAACCGAGCCGCCGCCCACTAAGGCTGCTCCAGGAACCAGAACCCCGCCAATGCTGTGATACATCGGGAGGCAGTTATACATTCTGTCTTCCGGCTGCATGTCCATCATGCCGGCAAACCAATGGCTCCATTGCATCACCCGGCCGTGACTTACATTTGCGGCTTTTGGCAATCCAGTAGTACCGGAGGTGTAGATGAACAGCGCCCGGTCTTCGACAGTCACACCCGCACGTGCGCCGCCATCCAGTCTTCCACAAGGCTGCCGCTGAACTTCATCGTCAATGCAGCGGAACCGGCTGCCCCGTCCCCCGTGAATCCAGATATCGGGAACCGCAGATAGATTCGCAAGAGCAGTTGTCAAGTGCTCGGTGAGGTTGTCGGCAACGATGAGATGACTAGGTTCTACGAGGTTAATGCAGTGCGAGAGCGACGGCCCAAGGAGATTGGTATTGAGCAAGGCAACGGTTGCGCCGATACTGCTGATTCCAACCCAGATTGCGAAATAATCAGGCCGGCCGTTCATCATCAGACCGACGACATCGCCTTTTGTCACGCCCTGCTCCAGGGCCCAGTGCGCATACTGATTCGATCGCCGCGCAAGCTCGCTATATGTGAAACATTCCCGATCAGAGAGTAGCGCAGGGGCGTCTCCATGGCGCGCAGCTAGTTCCTCGATAACGGTCGCCATAATGCATTCGCGGCGGCGCCAAATCGGCGCCGTTAACTCCAAAGCGCGCAGCCAACTCCTTGAAGCCGAACCGTTCGTGTTGCTCGGGGTGTTAACTTGGAGCCCGTTCATGAGGTAGCTCCCGCGTCGATGGTCATCACCGTTCCTGTGATGTTCTTCGCTTTGTCGCTCATCAAAAACTCGACGGCATTGGCCACGTCCTCGATTCCCACCAACCGGCGGAGAGCGCTGCGGCGCTTGATCCTTTCGCGTTGCTCCTGATTCATGCCTTGCGTCATGTCTGTATCGACAAATCCCGGGGCCACCGCGTTCACGGTCACACCCATCCGGCCCACTTCACGGGCAAGCGAGCGGGTGAAGCCGACGATTGCAGCCTTCGTTGCCCCGTATACCGAGAGTCCGCTATAACCGGTGAACGCCAGAATGGACGCCACATTAACGATGCGCCCGCCTCCATCGGCCATCATCGAGCGCACAACATGCTTCGTCAGAACGATCGGCGACACGGTATTCACGCGGACTAAGTGTTCTATTTGAGCCATCGGCATAAGCGCAAGAGAGCCTTCGAAACTGATGCCCGCGTTGTTGACGAGACCATAGATGGGTCCATGGTCTTTTCGCAATTGTTTCACCAGATCGGATATATCTTCGATATTGCTGAGGTCGAATGGGATGAAATGAAATGAGCCGGGTTCCGACGCCTCGGCCTCCTGCATCGCTGCCGCCAACTGGCTGTTCTGTTGCCGCGCAATAGCTATGACGCGATATGCCGATCCGCATAACTTGCGCGCCACACCGAGTCCGAGGCCCCGGCTCCCGCCTGTTACCACGATGTTAGGCATGACCGCGCATCATCTTTCCCGATTCGCCAACCGTAAGTGAGGGCACAAAGTAAATGGCGGCGGGAACTTTATGGGAAGAAAGCTCTTTGCGGCAGAGCTGCAGGATGTCGCCCTGAAGAGCAGATGCATCGCGGTCCTGCGAAATCGCGCATGTCCTCAGAACTACTTCGGCCACAACAACGGCGCCGGTTATTGGACTCTTCTTCGTCCTGACAAGTGACATCTCCACGTTCGGGTGCCGATTGATCACCGCCTCGACCTCTTCGGGGTGTACTTTCTGCCCGCCAACATTGATCCGGCCGTCGCGTCTCCCGGCAAAGTAATAGCGTCCTTCCCGTAGTTCCAAAATATCCCCCGTGTCTACAAAGCCTTCGGAATCCTTCAGAGTAGGCGCATTGTCTCCCAGATACCGGATTGCCGTGCGCTCCGATCGAATGCGTAGCGTCCGATCAGCGACCTTCATTTCAACATCTGAATTGCCGGCAATCACCTCAGGCGGGACGCCAGAGGCGCCGTCATTCACCTCAAAAGCTACCCCAGCCTCTGTCGTTGCAAACGCGTGGGCGATCTTCGCATTGGGATAAGTGGATCTGAGCCGGCACAATATTGTCTCGTCTGCAATCTCTCCAGATAATCGTACATACTTCGGATCGATCAATTGAGCCGCGGAACTCATTAACGCGCGACGCCAATGAGAAGGAGTTCCGGAAATATGCGTGACCCCATATTGGCCGGCTCGCGCGAGGAAGTCCGCGGTCACTTCCGATCCATCCGACAGCACTAGGGAAGCGCCAGTAAGCACTGCCCGGAGCAATATCTGCAATCCGCCAAATCTGCGGATGTCGTAGAACGTGCTCCAAACAACTCCATCTCCTGAGCCGCGCCTGATGGCTCCGGTCAGGCTGGCTATGTTGTGGACGACGAGCTTCGGAACGCCTAAAGTGCCGGACGTCAACAAGACCCACTCTGTCTCAACGCGACGGCTTGGGTGATTGTTCCTGGGCGCCAGTTTCTCAAGGCGAGCGCTAACATGCCGGATTCCGCGACTTCCGACTTGAAAGTCGTCGCGATCGGAGACGATTATCTCCACGCCTGACGATTCAATCACTCCCGAAAGATGGCCTAGCGGCAGGTCCGGGGGATAAAGAACCACGCGACGCGCGACCCCCTCGAGTTCGAGCAGGACCAATGCCGCAGAGAGCTGATCGGTTGTGGCAACAAGGACGGCCTTTCCTTGGAGTTCTTCTCCGTGCCCTTCGAGAATCGATCCTGCCATCGCAGCTCCCATGTCCAGGCACGATTTTGCATCGGCGAAAAAGTGCCTGGGCGGGCGTATCGCGTCGTGCCGGGGCTCGAAGTCAGATTGGACGCCACTTTGCAGCATTCCCATAGAAACGAACTCTCCGAACGTTACAGGAAAGGACACATCTTCAGAATCACTAAATGGATCGGCACCGGGCGCCTCTTCAAGTCGCACTACAACGACCGTGAAGCAAAGCGAGTCTAGGCCGGAATCAGCGAGCCCCAACTCGTCGGTAAGTGGCGCCAGTCGTTTATCGCGCCCTTGGGCGGCTGCTTGAATTGAGTTTCAATCTCGACACGGACATTCATACTAGGACATTCTCAATTCCGGACAGTGGCAGCAATACGCAGCCTATCGGACGCTGAACTCCATTCAGAACGGTATAAAGGCGCGCCCCTGGAACTTCGACAAAACCGGCCTGCTCCCGTTGAACATCCCTGATCCGTATCTCCCATTCCCTTGCGGCACAACTCATCTTCTGCTCACTCCGCGCGGGCCTCCGCCCGATGAAACACGATCGTCTCGATAAGGGCCCGCAGGAGATAAACGCCCTCCAGTGGATCCTCGTTCGCCCCCAGAGGGTTGGTCGTCATTTCCAGGCCAAGCGCTCGGAAGAGACCATCGGTATGCTCGATGTCGCAAACACCGTGTACATCCGTATATTCCATTTCTGAGGAGCCCTGCGCAGCAGCTAGGCCCGCCAGATAGGTCATGAACCTTTGAATAAACCCTTCGAAAAAGGCCATCGTGACGAGCGACTGCACCCCGAGGAGCCCTCCCAAAAAGAGGCGAACTTTAGTGAGATCTTCATGCACGGCAAGGGCGTCACTGTCTGTCGGAAAGGAGCCTGCCGCAATTGCGAATCTGCGGAGCATCGCAGGGTGCGCATCGCGGACTTCTTCGTGAAGGTTATCCAGGAGAATCGGCCGCGCCTTTTCGGACTGAATCGAGAGATAAGCGGCGGTCATCCAGTAAATAAAGTTACCCTCCAGAACCGCGGTATATCGTGCAATAATTCCACGCCGCTTTTCACTTGTCAGCGCTTCCGGCGCGGGAAAAGAGGCCATGAGGTCATCGATGACACTTTCGATCTCCATTTGGACTGAAGCGACAACCGATGCAGACACCGACTGCGGAGACGATATCGACATAGTCATACTTTACTTTCTCCGATGTGGCTTATCTTGGCTCGCAAGTTAGTTTTGGTCGAGACAGGGGTCGAGCAAGATCTCCTGCCAGGCATTGCATAATCTTATCGAGCATAAAAACTAGTAATGTGTTGTTTCACGGCCCGGCCAGCGTTTGCAGCGTATCCATACCGGAAGCATTTAGCAAGTCCTGACTATGGCCACCGCATAGACAATTCGGGCTACCACCATTCTAACGTCAAAATCGATAATCGCACAAAGCTCCGCCATTACCAATATCGGCCGGGAGGTTACTTTGGGTTGTACGCAGCAAGCGCTCTGGGGAACGAGCGCGCGGTGAGAACTCCATCTAGTCTATAAAGAGCCGCAGTTTCCGCAAGTCTAGGGGACATTATCGTACGCCAGTAGACTCATTCAGGACCTTGCCCGGTTCATTCATTGCAAGTTCAGTCTCTGGCTCCTTTAAGGAGTATTTCGCTAGCTGACCGCCGAAGTCCAGGCTGGCCGCCCAAAGTCTAAAATCCGGTGGCGATACCAGCCCCGCTGAGCGCCACCATCTGTGGACTCCCGGTTGCGTTGCCACTGATACCGAGCGCGACCGCGCGGCGCCCGTTCCGGAGGTCTGAAGGTCACATTCGCAATGCAGTTAGCTCCTGGCATAATCGAGCCGCCACTCAGAGATTCGCGCCCGCCCAGCCAGTCACAGTGGAAGAGGCGCTTCCGTACGCGGCAAATCCAGCGTAGGTTCCACCAAGCTCATAAGTTGAATCGGAATAAGTGTTTCCAAACTGAGTACCATTGATCTTCACCGTCAAACTCACCGGAGCGCTGCCTGTTGCATCCAGCTCAATTGTGCTTACGGCTCCCGAATAAGTGCCCAGATTGGAGAGGCTCTCCCAAATTCCTTGATTGTACGCAAAGAGATCTATCGCACCATTGTCATCGAGTGCGAGGTAGAACTTCTCCTTCCCAGACACCATAGGCTCCGGTGGCAGGCTGCATCTTGTTACTGCACCGAGCCAGTCCCCGGAGGCTAGATTGCCGATCGTGATTTGCGAGGACTGATTTAACCCAAAAGCCGTTGTCCAAATGGCTACCCCATTTGCATTTCCTGCGCTACTCGAAAATGCGACCGAATTATTATTCAAGGCAAAAAATCCCTGTGCCGTTTGAAGGAGGTCCATCCACCAATTGACGCCTAACCACTTAGAGTTAGCCCTTTGGAAGTTGTCCGAAGGCGTGGCGCTGAAGTTTGGAAGGCTGCCACCTTGCCAGGGTCCCAGCGCCACAACGGGCGTCGAAGCCTGGTCTTCCACTCCCAGCCCTGGAGAGCCGGCAGAATATACATACAGATTCGTATAGCAGGTCGCATCTACCGCCCCATTGTGCTTGCTCCAAAAAAATACAGGGCCGCTACCAGCAACATCAAGCTCGTGCGTATCACCAATCGAATAATTCGTCAATGCCTGGCCAACAGCGCAGAAATCCACGGAGGCATTGTTTCCAATTCGATACGCGCCAAGCCCACCCAAGTTGTTGCCCACAGCAACCGCGTCGTTATAGAAGTTTCCGCCCGCCGCCGTTGAGCCGCGAACGAGGGCAAATTGGTCGGCATTTCCAGGAGTGTTACTTCCAATACCGCTCTCCACAGTTATCAGGGACCACTGATTGCTGCTGAACGACGCGCCAGTATAGACTTCGCCTGAATGTACTACCCCGGGCCCGGGTGTAGCAGCGTAAATTTCATGATTAATGTTTTGAAGTGCGCCATTTGCGCCCGTGGGCTCAGCCCAATTTGACCCAAGAGAGCCGTTCGGTCCTGAGAAGTTATCCGAATAGGCCGACGAGTTTATCGTATAGACGTCGGTCGTGACCGGCGAATTTGTCCAGTTTGGCTCTGTCGCTATCACGGTAATTATGGCACTTGTTGTAACAGCAATCGGCGACCCGTAAGTGTAGCCATAGCTACACGTCCCTGATGTTCCCATTGGCGTAGAGCCGTCCAGGGTGTAACATCCGGTCGCGCCCGAGGGCAAGCCGATGGTCACGCTTTGCGCGCCACTGTACGCTCCGCCACTTGGGGAAAGTGTCGGCGCCGCCAAGGTGCCGCCCTCCCCGGTATTGCCGCCAATTAGGGATCCATTGACGTAAACGTTACCTGTGATGCTGAGGCTTCCAGGAATCCGATAATCTTCCCACACGCACGTTGCGCATGGCTTAGGCAACGTTCCTTGGGGAACCCTGGCGAGAGAGGGATCAAAAACTACGATGCACGTGAGTGTCGGGTTGCACAACGCCTGCGCCGCCGTAGCCATCTGCCCCACCGTCACGCCGGGAAAATTCTTTACATAGACGGTATTGTCCGTTTGGGCCGGAAGCAGAAAGGGAAAGAGAAAGAATAGCAACAACAAACCCACACGCGTCATTCGCATTGTAATCTCTCCTCGCGTTGAAGAGTCGCGGCCGGCGCAAGTCGGCCGTCCGCTTCATTCGTTTGGCTGTTGGACCCGTACACCGGTATAAAGCGCAGGACCGATTTGATGAGTTTCAAGCGCATCGCGTCGCCAAACACTCAGGCTCGAAATAGCGCCGGCGTCGTTTTTGGATGCTGGATAGCGGCAGATGGAACTGCGTCGAGAACGAGGTTGGTGAGCTGCAGCATATTGAAAATGGCTATGTGAATATGATGGCGCTTTATTGCCTCGCGCAAGCGATTCCTGAAACTTTTCTCGAAAGATTGCAAGCAAGTGAGGCAAAGCTTAGAGATGCTCAAGTGGCGGAGACAACCGCGAGGCCAGCGCTCTGGTCTGCTGACTGTCTTTTGAACACAGCCCAAGTGCTTTGATTGGTGGCTTTGTCCGGGGCGATGAAACAAAGGTAGTGAGCAGCACTTTTGACGCTGGGGTTCACGCAAATAAAGTAGATACTCTGTCAGTGTCTACGGATTTAATCTCGGCTCCTCCATAGTCATCGCATCCGACCAGTCGATGCGCTTCGAAATTGCGCCTAATATTGCCTCTCGGTCTTCCTTTGGCAGTCTGTCCAGCGCCCCGATCAGTGCTTCCGTGACCTCCGCCGGGTCTCCTGGCTTTCGCTTCGCCACATTCGAGCTCATCAATTGATTATCTCAATATTTCATAAGCTCCCGAACAAGCTAAAATCCGCGTCGTACCGCGAGATAAGGTAGGAGGATAAGTTCTGCAATGCCGGGGAGAGGATCTTCCAGAGAGAAAACCGCCTCGACGCCTGCGCTTCGAATCGAGCGCAGGTATTCTCTCCATCCTAGGTGGCCGGAAAGCAACTGGGATAACGCGGTGGGAAAGTCAGTTACGTGACGAATCCAGGAGATACCGGGCTGACCACGCTGCTGCTCGGTCTTGCGCTCGACCTGGTCGGCAAACAGCAGGTACGGAAAGTCAACTCCGGCGCGATAGCCGAGGCTGTGATAGCCCCATGTTCGGGCATTTACATCGAGTAACTTATATTGCCCATCGCGCGGATCGAGTTTATACTCCATTTCGACCAGACCGTAGTAATCAATCGCTTTTAGGAAGCTTTCCGACATGGTTTCAAGAAGCCGCAGGTCCGTCGTCTCAACAAATGTGCTGGCCCTACCGAATTCCGGCGGGTGTTGCCTTGTCCGCCGAACCACCATACTGCCTACGCTGCGGCCCGCTTTGAAGAAGGCGCAGTACGCGAACTGTTGTTGCCCATTACCGGGAATCAGATCCTGTAGTATCACTTCGCCCGCCCCGACCTGCCTTGCGGCGCGGGAAAAAAGACTCTCCAGTTCCTCCTGGTTGTTAGCCCGCCACGCCTTGGCTTTCGTCGCGTAGAAGAAATGCTCTTTGATAGCCGGCTTGATCGCGATCGGGAAGCTCACATCCAGGTTGGATAGCTCGGCGACGCTCTCCGCGTGCCAAGTCCGCGGAGTTGGAATACCCAGCTCACTAGCCAACCGATATGTTTGCCGCTTATCCCATGCCTGTTCTATAGTCGACCATCCAGGCGTAGGAACCCGAAAAATCTCTTCAAGCTCTGACCGATAACGCGAGAGCGCGGCGACTGTCTCATCCCGGGTAGGAAAGAGAACCCACCCATCCAGCTTCAAACGACGCCCGGTTTCAAGCAGCGCCTCGACCGTCCGACGTTCATCGCGGAGATCAGCCACCTTTACGCTATGGGTTGCATATTTCGAGAAGCGCGCAATCGATCGCTCATCGTCGATCACGCAGATCGGAATATTGTGACGACCGAGACTCCGCACGATGCCGAGTCCCTGGTAATCTCCGCCGATGACGACCGCGCCAACGCTCGACATGGAGATGCGGCGGACACCGGGAGGCTCCGCCAAGGAAGACTTAGGTGGTGCTGTGATGATCTCGTTCATCGCCGTTAGGTGGGAGCTTTCGTACTCATAAGGGAGCGCATCAGCGAGGGCGAAGCATAACGCGTACCCGAAACAAATTGCAGAAGGGGGCCAAAGGTATATGCTGCAGGTGCGCCAACGATGTGCAGTCCGGCTACCGAAGTCTCCAGCCCACGCCTAAGTATCGGAAAACCGTTGGCTCGATGAATCTGCTGCAAGAGCTCAGGAGTCAAGAAGTCATATTTGGAAATATCGATTTTGAAACCCGTTCCCAGGAAAACGTGATCTGCAATTGTCTCTCTTCCATCGCTACGAGAGACCTTGACCCGATCACCCAGCGGAGCAGCACAAACAACCGAACAACCCAGAGTGATGGGCACATTGCGGAGCCGATCCACCAGCCAACGTGCCCCAGCGGGCCGAATCGCCCGCCGTCTGAGTTTGTCTTGGACCGGCCGCGGCAACATCCTGAGAAGCTGTGGCCTGGCCAAGAGCTGGCTGATCCCGGCAGGTCCAACATCTGTGGGAGCATACAAGAACCTGCGGGTAAGCTTACCCATGCGATGGTGAAGCAAAGTGGATGTCCACCCCTGAAGCCAATGGATCTGATGTGACCGTCCAATCACTTCCACTTCTGCCCCAGCCTCATGCAGAAGGGCCGCCGATTCGAGACCGCTCTGCCCGCTGCCCACCACCAGCACCTTCTTACCGCAAAAGGCTGCGAAGTTGCTGTGCTCAGACGTATGCGTGACCAATGACGACGGAAGAGCACGAAATTCCGATGGCCACCAGGCAAAAGGCCCGATCCCGCCGGCAATGATGACCCGGCGCGACTCGAAAACCTCCCCGTCCTGAGCGGTAAGCCTGAATCCCTTAGCCGCACGCTCAATTCTTGAGATTCGGCGACGATCCAGGTCTGGCACCGCTCGGCTTTGGTACCACAGGCCGTAATGAATAAATTGATCGATGGGCACAGGAATTCCGAAGGACCTTTGGCGTTCTGCCTGAAAGGCCTCCAGCGTTAACTCGCCGCTAGGGCAGGCAATTTGCGTGGCCGTCCAGTTCGAACGGAGGAACATGCCCACCGGCATGTTTCCGCTCCAGAACGACATTGGCTCGCCGAATACGCGAACTTCGAGCCCTTTGATAGTACGAAGGTGGGCCGCTGCGGAAATTCCGTAAGGTCCCGCACCAACGACCGCTACGTCGCATGTGCTCATTGCTTCTTCTCCCACTTACTTTCGCGCCGGAATCCCGAGAAAGGAGTACTCCCTGTCGGGATGATGTCCAGAACGGAAATTATTGAAGTATGCTACGGCTCTGTCGTAGTCCAAACAGAGGTTTCTAAGGGTGTTCCCTCTATGGGACGGCCGGCATTATCTCGCCTTCCAGGCGGTAGGTCACGTTGTCGCCGGCGAGGCAAGCGCTCGCGATGCGGGCCCTTTCCTTACCCGGGCCCTCCACTCGCCATTCTCCATTGTCGCAAACCAATTCCATTTGACTACGTTGCTGCCACCACTTAGCTACATCCAATGGCAACGGTGTCCATAAATGATTGCTGTCCCGCAGTCCTGACAAATGACCGAGAAGACGTTTATATACTTCCTGGGCTCGGGATTCGATAATGTAGTCTGGATGCACGAGAATGCTTATAATGCCATGGTGAGCTCTGATCAGGTCGATCTGCTGCTTCCACAAATCGATGGAGTAATCACTCAGAATGTTAAAAAGCGTATAGTCCTGCGTACACGTCACCGGTAGTTCGACCATCTTCCCGACAAAAAAGGGCATGACCGTGCAACACCCGCCATGTTGCGGATCGAGGTGCGCCACATTTGGAATCGACATATCGTAGAGAAACTCAAATGCATCGTACCAATCCGCGTTGCGGTAGAGGATCCCAGACCGAAATCCGCAGGCGCCGAACTCGCGTCCGTATTGGTTGATGCGCTTGGCCCTCCGCAGGAACTCATCGTGCTTCGCATATAGGCGCCCATCGTGCTTCAGGTCGTGAACGTTAACCTCAAAGCCGCGACTCGCGATGAGGGCCAGATAGTCGCTCGAGACGATGTACCGATCCTCCGGCACAATCTGGAAGGAACTACGGAATCCAAACGATTCGTCCAGGTCCATCAGTTGCGGACAAAAATCCCTGCCTTCAAGATCTTCGACATCGTGAGTTATGATGGCACAACTCGTACAGTTATCGGGCCAGAACCAAATAAAGGGTACTTCCTCGACCCTTTGTGCGCGCATTGCGAGCGTCAATAGCTTGCGATTGATCCGATCTACTGTGCAATCCACCGGCCATCTAGGAAAGGGAATCTGGTCCCATTTTCGCAGGTGGATTCTCTGCAGCCGCTTGCGAACAGGCACAGAAAGATACGGCCGCAGGAGATAGTACAGTTTTCGCAGAATTGCATTCGAAAGCCGGCCCGGCTGACGAAAATGAGCAGAGTAGCGCTCCCGCTGCAGATTCTCCGTCACTTCCTCGGGATCGAATGGCAGGAATACGAGCGACTCCCGAATGTGGACGTCGTCTTCCGCGTCGTAAGTGACGGCTTCCGCCCCACTGGCGGGAACACCCGATGCGGTGCGCCCATAACAAATCGTATCCTGACCCCATTGAAAATACCCTGATGCTTCGGATAACGGAGCGACGGTCCGAAAACGGGCAAAGCCTTCGGGGCAGCGATAATAATCGAGAAAATGTCGGTTCATGATGGCTATATCGAAATCGGCGCCAGGAGTGGCTCTCACCTTTTCCGGGAGTATTCACCAATATAGATAAAAAGTCCAGAGTCAAATTTGAAGGCGACGAATGTGAAAGGAATGGCTGGGTGCTGGACGATGTCTGAGCCCCGGAGTACCCGGCTCCGTTCAGATCCAGACCTGAGACCCGTATTGATTCGACAATGGCGAGGCACACCGGGCGCCAAGCAAGGCCGCCGGCTGTGAACTCGAGGAAGCGATCCTCAATTCCGGATCGGCGACGAATCTGACAGAAAGAGCACGGATTGGCGGAAATCGCCGGCGGCGCCGCTTTTGTTTCTGTCCATTAGCGACAATGATCCCGATCGCAGACTATGGGCACGTTCCAGCGCCAGAACGGCGTAGCCCGTTGCAGCGTCACTCATGAAGCGACCTAAGTCGCTATCCGGATCACGGAATCCATTCAGAGATGACGCCCACCAACTGCCCTCTTCATATTGGTGTCGTTCCAACCAAGCGAGCCCAGTTTTCAGCATTGGATTCTGGAGGTTCACCGCGCCTGCCTCCATCGCCAGAACTACCAGGCCGGTTGCGCATCCGTCGCTGCCGTCGGCGTTGTTCGCTCGCTTGAACAGGTCCAACAAGGCGGGTTTGGCTGCTTCCTGCTTGTCTAGAGACGGCAGGGACCAACCTCCATCCGAGAGCTGAAGACTGGCGACTCTTCTTATCAGGTCCGTGCGCTGCGTGTCGTCGAGCAATCCAGGCATGTTAGCCGAGGCCCACAACAGATAGAGCTGGTTCATGGGAGGTTGTGCAGCATAGTGTCGGAGCAGATATACGCGGAGAAGTTCCACATGGTCGCGAACCCCCGGTTCGCTTTTGTACTTTTCGGGTGTCATTCCAATAGCGATTGCCATCATCGCCGCTCCCTGGTAACCGGATTCCGGAGATTCCCACGGAGCCTCATGAAAGTCCTGCCAATTCCACCCCCCGGCACGCTCACCTGTTGTCTCCTGGAGCGCCCAGGCCTCACCGAAAGCGCGGCGACCAATTGGGCTTAGATCATCCTGACCCGCGCTATATGCCGCCAAGATCACGGCATTCAGGACGGCTTCGGTAGCACGCGATGAAGCCGCATGTCCCGTATCGTTGTAATAGGGGCTCATCTCCGGCCAGTCTCTCACTCGCGTTTCGATGCTATTCAGCATCTTCCCCTCGGTGGCAGTCAGTTCCCTCTCGCCAAGCTGTCCGCGAAGCGTCGGGCGCGCCAATGCGTAAGGAAGCACCGTATGGCAAGAGACACAGACGGTCCCTTGGCTTCGCTGTGCGGCCGGCCAACTTTGCCACCAGACCTCGCGGCTATCAAGATAACTCGCTGCTGCCACGGGGCTCCAGTCGCCGCGGTATGACCCGCGAGAAGGAATCGAGGATGCGCGCACGCGTATTTCTGTCCAGATAAACATACCTGCGGCACACAAGGCCAACACCGAACCTGCATACAACAGACCGCGCTTCATAACTTCTCAATCTTCGCGTGACGTATGAAGAAAGTCAGCAGAACCCTCAGCATAGTCAAACAGATTTTTCCCGTTTGACGCGCTGCACAGTAACCGCAACTTCAACTCGCTGTGCTAGAAATAATGACAAATCACGCATCGGAATAAGGTTGCGGTGCGCCGTCTAAAATCGCAAACTACCCGTGGCGGAGAAATGGCCGCTGTGAATCAGTGGCAATTGGCGACGATACGTACTCTTAACCTGTTGGAGCAGCGCCGCAGTGTAGGGAGTCCGGAATCTCCTGTCGGCTTGATTTCGCTAGCGGTCTTAAATTCCTTGAGAAAGCTTTTAGTGAGACATCCTGCTTGAGCGGGATCCCACACATGGCAACCGGAACTGCCGGGTTTCCCTGGACAACCGTCATTGGAGGTACTGATTGCGACACGACACTTCCCGCCTTAATCACGGCGCCATAGCCAATGACGACATTGGGAAGAATAATCGCACCGGGACCAACGAACACATCGCGTTCAATTCTCACGCCCCGGAACTCCTTAAAATGCGCGATAATCATGGCCCTCATGCTGATCGCAACGCCGTCTTCAATTGTAATCAGGTCCGGGCGCGCGGTGTCCAGGATCACCTCATAACCTATCCAAACACCTTTCCCGATCTTCACGCCGCGCGCGCGATGCAACATGACGCGAAGCGACCGCGCACCTGGCAAGATCTTAGCAAGCAACTGGAACAGCCGGCCGAAGGTTCCGCGCAATAAGGGTTCTTTGGGTTCTTTCCAGTCGCCGACTGCATTCTCCGGTGAAATCATCAGTAGCCCACCTGTTTGCCTGCTTCTGCGCCGTCGCGAGTCGTGAATATCGCAGCCATCGTCCGCCACTCCTTGAGTCGAACAATTCTCGTCTTCGCCGCGATGAATCGCTCTCGCGACAATCCCCAGCTATTGCAGAGACGATTCATAGAGATGGATAAACTCGCCAAATGTCACCGGGAAAAGCGTATTGTCGGCGCTGAACGGATCGACTCCGAACTCGTCTTCCAACCTTGTGACGATGATTGCGAAGCAAAGAGAATCCAATCCGGAATCAAGAAGAGGTGTGTCGTCATTCAGTTGAGGTAGCGGTCTGTCATGTTCCTGCGCAACCCGCCTGAATTGTTCTATGACATTAGCCCGTGTGCTCATAGCCTAAATCCTCATATCAGGTTTATCCGCATATGGAAGGATCAGAGATCTAACCTCAACGCCTCTCAAATGCGGCTTGGTCAATCCCGATCGACCTAGCGGCGCACGCATCTCCACTGCAGATTCTGCAATCCTAGTTACGTCGATGCATTGCGGCATGCCGCGAAGAGCCGCTCTGCGCTTATTCGAGCTACCCGGATACTCCGAGTGCTGCAGCGCCATTCAATGGTCTGCACCGGGTAAGCACCCGGCCCTCTCCACTCTCCCTCGCTCGCGCTAGGCTGCCGATCTCCGGTTTCCCGCATGTCCAATCGAGGCCGCGGCCGCCCCCGCCCCCGCCGGTTGACCGTCGATGATCCGCTCGATCAGCGTGCGGAGAAGATACACTCCCTCCAAAACGTCGGCCTCCGGTTCGATCGGGTTAACAAACATCTCCGTCGCAAGCGCGCGATAGAGCCCCTCAGTATGTGCAATGTCGCAGACGCCGTGAACATCGGTGTATTCCATCTCGGTCGAACCTTCTGACGCGGCAAGACTCGCAAGGAAAGACATGAACCTCTGAATGAAACCTTCAAAGAAGGCCATCGTGGCGAGTGACTGCACACCAGACAGCCGGCCGAGAAACAAACGCACACTTGTCAACTCGTCCTGCACTGCCAGTGCGTCCTTATCGGTCGGGATCGCGCGGGCTGCCAGAGCAAACTTCCACATCATGTGAGGATGCGAGTCGCGCACCTCTTCAAGAAGATTGGCAAGGATGATCGGCCGCGCAGCTTCTGACTCGGTAGCAATCAGCGTAGCCGTCATCCAATAGATAAAATTGCCTTCGAGAACAGTGCTGTATCTTGCGATGATTCCCCGGCGCTCGTCGCTGGTCAATTGCTGGGGGGCCGGCAGTGACGCCATAAGATCGTCGATGATGGTCTCGATCGTCGCCTGGATGGTGCGATCACACTCGCGGTTCTGCTCTGGTGCCTCTATTGCAACGCTGCCCATTTAGCTATTCCTCCTGGTATTAATTAGAGTTATCCCTGACAATAATGCGACGAATCACATCATAGTCACGAGTAAAGTAACATCTGAAGCGCGCTTCCCCACTCCAAACACTGATCTAAGTAACAAACATCAAAGAATGTTCCGGACCGGTCCCGGACTTGCAGACAACCGATCTGCTTCAGCCCCCGTCAGGAGTTAACCGTCATCGTCACAGGAATTGTACTATTTTCCCGCTGAGGCGCGTACATAGGTTGCTTCGTTAAACCTCTTCCTCAAAGGGGCAAGGTTCACTTTTGGGGCGACCCACGCACATTACAAACTAACTTCCGACAATAAAATGCCTCTGCATATTTTTCCGGCGCCGCGCACTCGACTCCCCGAAGTCTCATAAGTCCCTGAAAGGTGTCCTCAGTGAGCCAAGCCTTGTTGCTTTGCGTTTGGAACGTCTCGCAAATGTATCTGATCTTCTGTGAACATGTATCCTGCCGGAGTGGAACAAAACAGTTCGGCACACCCAGATCGCCGTCATATTTCGGAATTTCGTACTCGAGAATCATGTGACTGCGCCATGTATTCCACGTCAGATCCGATATCGTGCGATGATCCTGATGCCGGTCGTGCCGGTAGTGAGTGAAAATCAGGTCAGGCGAGAACAATTTCTTGAGCGCCTCAAATTCCTCCTTGATGTGCGCTCCATCGTAGGGAAAGAAACCGTCTCTAAAGTGCTTGACAATGACCTCTTTTCTTTGAGCCTGCTTCAGAAAGAGATCTGCGCTGCTACGTGCCTCCCGCTCCCTGTCCGTTCCCGAGCTGAAGACCGCCCACATCACGTCGGCGTCTGCATTTTCGGAAAGCATTTCAAGGATCGTTCCGCCACAGCCGATCTCAATATCGTCGGAGTGTGCACCGAGGCAAAGTATCTTTACAGGGTTCGATCCGTTTCTCAGAATATCAATCGAAAGCATTCTAAGGCCCTCAGCAATTATATTTCCCTAACGATGGTTGCCGCCGCTTTTCTTCCATAACTCCCATGGCGCGGCACCGCTCACGTAGAGTGCTTCCAACTGCTGCCTGTCCTTGAACGTGTCCATGCTGCCCCAGTAGCCGTCGTAGGGATAGCCGATCAGCTGCTTCTCTTTAAGCAGCCGATGAAACGGCTCGATGACCAGCTCCTCTTTCTCGTGGATATAGTCGAAGATCTGTCTTTTGAAGACGAAGAATCCGCCATTGATTCGCACGCTGCCGTTATCAATGGAGTGAATGTCTGAAACGAGACTGCCATTGCCTTGCTCCAGCGCCACCAAATGGTAGCTGAGGTTCGGCCGTACACACAGAAAACTGGCAATTTTTCCCTGCTCACGAAAATGATTGATTTGCTCGGGGAGTTGCAGGTCGGTGAGGCCATCGCTGTAGTTGGCCAGGAACTCCTTTTCACCCTCCAGGAACGGCTGCACTGCTTTCAATCGCTGGCCAATGTTCGAGTTGATGCCGGTATCTACAAAAGTTATGCGCCAATCACTTATGTCGCGATTGACCAGCTCGAGGTTCTTACCTCCGCCAGACAGCACAAAATCGTTCGACGCGCACTCGTTGTAGCTAAGGAAGTAATTCTTGATTGCGTCGGCCCGGTAGCCCAGACACAAAATGAAGTCCGTATGCCCGAAGTGGGCATAGTACTTCATCACGTGCCACAGAATCGGCCGATAGCCGATATGGACCATCGGCTTCGGGATGTCCTCGGCATCTCGAATCCGCAAGCCGAGACCACCACAGAATAAGACGACCTTCATAATCCGCTCTTAGCTTTCTCCCTCAAAAAGGATTTTGGGTCTTACGCGTGGGCGGCAACCATCGATTCCAGCCACGTCTCTCCCCGGAAGACCCGATACTGCTCGGCGCGAAGACGATCCGCGAGCCGTCCCGGTGGAAGTTCTACATCGTCGTACGTGACGACGGCATCTTTGGCCACGTCCCTCGTCAGCAGGCAGCCTTCCACCAGTCCTTCCGGCAAGTAGCGGTTCTTGCACATTTCGTCTGCATTCACTGCTTCGCCGTAAGTCATATACATGCCGTAATCGTCCAGCACTTCACCGGCCTTCAGGTCTCGCTTGGCGACGGCGCACACCTCCACCACTGGGCCGCCGATTGGCTTGGCCAGCGAATCCCCGAAGAGCGCAACGCGCGCAATCGCCGACGGAACCTCGAAGTGGACGAGGTGGTACGGCAGAAAGAACGAATACAATGGCCCGTCTCCCATCTTGTAAAGGCTGAGATAGTGTTGTTGCTTCGGATCTGGATGCTCTGCGAGTACGTAGATCTTGGTCAGCGGCGTACCGACTACATAGTCGATCACGCCTCCGAGCTTTCGCACTTGATCGATGTCGTAAAGGCTGCCGATCTTCATAACATCGTCCTTGTATTCGCGCCCTCGGGACATTCCACGTGACTGCGCCACGAAACCGGTGGCGTTGCCGACGATCGCCTGCTCGAAGCTGATCTTGGAGCCGTCGGCGAAACTTGTAACCATCGCCGGATTCTGCCCCCACTTCTCGGCAAATCCCTTCTGCGTGGTGGGATTCCGATATGGATCCTGCAGCCCCTTGACATTTCCGATGACTCGCGGCGTCAGTCCGAGGCCCTTCACCCAGCGATACAAGTTGATTTGCAATCCGGGCTCGTCCCCATCGCAAGCCGAAAGAATCACACCGTGCTTTTCCGCATAGGTTTGTAGAATTGGGCCAATGGTCGCATCAATCTCCGCATTCAGGAGGACCACGTGCTTGCCATGCTTGAATGCCTCGAACGCCACTTGCGCACCGAATTCGACGGAGCCGGTGACATCTACGATCACGTCCACTTCAGACGATCGCGCCAGCAGAAAAGCGTCTCCCGTTGCAACTACCTTGCCCGCCCGGATGGCAGAATCCACTTCTGTCTGCGAAACCGGCGAAACAACATCCTTCACACCCACATACTCACACAGTTCGAAGGCGCGCTGCGGACGCCGGTTATAGACCCCGACCAGGCGCATGCCTGGAGTTGTATTCACGATGTGATTCGCAAGCCCGTGAGACATGAAGCCTGCACCGATCAGAGCGACTCGGATCGGTCGACCCTCTTTCTCACGTATCTCGAGGGCTTTATCGACAATAATCATTCCAAACTCCCTTGGATCCCGGCTAGTCCCGGCCCGTTATATGGCTCCGACCGTTCTTTCCGTCAATTCGGTGCTCATTTTTCGCTTGAGCTCCGATTGTTGCTCGTCCAACGTTTTCCACTGTTGATCTTTCTCGGAGATCACAGAAACAGGAAGCGGCCATTGCAACTTCAGCCGCGGATCGTTGTACAGCAGCCCGCCCTCCGATCCGGGCATATAGAACTCGCCCACCTGATAGCTCGTTTCCGTCTTGTCCGTTAGAACCTGGTAGCCGTGAGCGAACCGCTCCGGAACATAAAGTGCGCGGCTGTTGTCTTCGTTCAGTTCGACGGCTATGTGCTCCAGGTGAGTCGGACTTTCCGTGCGAAGATCCACAATAATGTCCAGGATCGCGCCCCGCGTACACCGAACCAACTTGGTCTCCGCCGAGGGAGGAAATTGGAAGTGCATGCCGCGCAAGGTTCCCGCCTTGTGATTGAAGGCAAGGTTCGCCTGTGCAATGATCGGCTTAAGCCCGTGTGCTTCGAACTCGTGCTGGCAGAACGCGCGCGCGAAGAACCCGCGGCTGTCCTCCCGCCGCTCGATATCGATGATGAAAGCACCCTTCAATTTGGTCTCAGTAAAGATCATGGAATGTCACCTTTTCTCTTCGTTTTTTGCTCACGCCACGCCGGCCGCTGCCGGCTTTCTGTCCGTCGTCCAGAAGAGTGAGTCGTCAAGGCTCTTGTTTTGCATGAGCCGATTGATTGTATTGAGCCGAACGTACAAGCCGCTCTCAACGGCCTCGCGCGCAAGAGGCGTCTTGCGGTACGCTTCGTAAAGTTCCTGCGCACCCTTGCGGGCGGTCCACTGCGGCCGGAACGAAGGAAGAACTCGGGCAATTTTGTCGCAGGTTACGCGATAGCAACGCTTGTCCGGCCCGCCTCCAGGTGCGTACTCCACGTGGCAGCCTGGCACCGTTTCGGCAACAATCTCCGCCAATTCCCGGATCCGGTAGTTTTCCTCGGTGCGGCCCACGTTGAAGATTTCATTGTGGATCAGGTCGCGTGGAGCGTCCAGCACGGACACGACAGCTGCGATGATATCGCGGATGTGCGTGATGGGCCGCCAGGGCGTGCCATCGCTCTTGATCAAGATGCGGCGGGTTGTAAACGCCGAAGCCACAAGGTCATTCAAGACGATATCGAGCCGCAGCCGAGGCGACACACCGTAGGCGGTCGCGTTTCTCATGTAGGTTGGGCTGAACTTGTCGTCGGCCAGTCGCATAAGGTCGCGTTCTACAAGAACCTTCGATTCGCCATAGGGAGTCACCGGGTTGAGCGGGGCCGCTTCATCGAGGAAATCATCTCCCGAGGCGCCATATGTGCTGCACGAAGAGGAGAAGACAAACCGCGTAACCCCGGCCTTCTTTGCCGCCTCGGCCAGTTTGACAGACGCCAGGTGATTGATGTCATAAGTCAAGCTGGAGTCGAGATTTCCCAGCGGATCATTGGAAAGCGCGGCCAGATGAACCACCGCATCAAATCCCTCCATATCGGCCCCGGCGACATCGCGAAGGTCCTTGTCTATCTCCGGAATAGCTTCGGGCTCTTCTCCAAAGTCACAACCGTCGTACAATGAGTTATCCAGACCAACCACTTCATGTCCGGCGGCGCGCAACATAGGCACGGCTACAGCACCGATGTAGCCCTTGTGACCGGTCAACAGTACTTTCATGCGAATCCTTTCAAGCAAGCGGATTAGTCAATCGAAGAATCCAGGCGCTTATGCTAAGACCAACTTGGTAATTCGGCGATACTTAGTGCAGAGCCGGATCAAGTCCGTCCGCAATCCATCTTCTACGCCTTCGCTAAGTCTATGTCATCCACCGGGGAGCGCTTAATCAGCCCGCGAACAAGATCCACGTAGAGGTCTTTTTGTCCTGCCGCGAATAGAATTATCATCGCAAATGCGGAGAAAAGAACTCCACTTTCCAGTAAGAGCCGCGGGATAGGAGCAAGCGAGTAGGCAAAACTCATGCGCACTCCGAACGCAAGGGCGCCAGCGACGATGGCCGAGACCAGGGGCCGTGCGCTGATGAGCAGAATATCGCTCAGGGAAACAGGTGTGCCGCGCACGCAAAACGCAGTGAGGGGAATCGCACACAGGATTGTCACTGCAGAATAGCCGAGCGCAACTCCTGTGGGCCCAAATGGCATTCCGACTATATAGCCGACCATGATGAGTGGCGCAAAGACAAAAGCCAGCTTCAAGCTCCGTCCTACGAGACCCACTGACGTCATCAGCCAGTTCAAAGGGTTGATGATCCCAAATATCAGAATCGTCGGAGCAAGGAAGCGAAGAATCGGCACTGCGGATGTCCATTTCGGCCCCAGGACCACACGGACCACGTCATCGGCGAAGAGACCAAAGGTCACGGTGATGGGAAGAGTGAGCCCCATCACAAGCGAGTGGGCCTTGAGGTAATAACGTCTGAGCCTTTCCGGCTGATCCTGGAGCCTCGATAGCGATGAAAACGCAACCTCGCCCGCGGCAGCATTCAAGTTTTCCGTTGGAATGTTGACGAGCCGATATGCTCTTCCGTAAATCCCCAGCGCCGCCTCGCCCCAGAATCGACCCAGCAGAACCTTTTCAAGATTATAGGCCGCATAGGCCAACAGGCCATTTAAAGTGACTGTGCCGCCAAAGCGCATCATCGAGCGGATTCCAGTCTTCCGGCGCGGCAGGCCTGGCATCCATGAAGCGGCTATCCAGCAGCCGACCGTAATCGTCAGCGGGCTAGCTATGTTCATCACCACCAAAGCCCAATATCCGTATCCCGCCACCGCCGTACCAATACCCGCTGCGGCGCTCAGGATCGAACTGGCCGTATAGATGAATCCCAGCGCGACGAAGCGCATTTGCCGTTGTAGATGCACCCCATGCTGAACGCCCGCTGCATTGAACAGGAAGCTGGTTGCCATGGCCAGTGTCACGGCAATAAGCCGACGATCATGGTAAAAAACGGCTAAGGCAGGAGCCATGGCCATGGCTAGAAACGTGAGCCCCACGCCTACGGAAAGGTTGACCCAGAAGAGCGTCGACGCCTGTTCTTTTGTGACGTTGGCTCGTTGAACGGCAGCGGCAGAAAGTCCGAAATCGCGGAATATGCCAAGAATACCGGTAAATGCGGTGACCATTCCAACCAGCCCGTATTCTGTTGGCCCAAGGAGCCTTGCCATCGCCATGAGAGAGCCAATGCCAACGGCGAAATTGACTCCTTGGGCGATGAGCCTTGCGAAGCCTCCTCGAATCGTTTTTTCTTTTAGGTCCTTCATCCGCCCTTATTTCCCGCCAATCGCTACCGTGTGCTCATGTTCCGACCGGATGGGAGCCGCCGAGGCATTCTGCAACAACTGAAAGGCGGCAGCGTAGCGGATGCTCCAGTCCGGTCTGCTCTTGTCTAAAGGTTCCAGCCCGGCATAATGCCATGGCCAGTGAGCCCGCAAACAGGGATCGCCCTCGTGGATTTCCTCGAAGAGCTCCTGGAGCGGTTTCCACCCCAAGTCCCGCGCCACCTTGGTCCGCACGTCGAGATCGATCCCCGACACCAAGAGATGCCCATAGGGACTTACCAACCGGGCTATGTTGCGCAAGCATCTTTCCGCCTCGAAGGGAGACATATGGCAAAGAAAATTGCTCGCCACCACCATATCCTGGGTTCCCAGCGCGTCAACCAGGTCTGGTTCCCCCACATCGCCTTCGCTCCATCTGATCGCTTTTTTAATCCACGGCCTGACTCTAGCAACCTCCTGGTCCATTTCGAAAAATTCCTCTATTTCATCCGCGGTCATGCGTTCGAAGATAGCTGAGGTCGTCGGTTCGGAGGTCCTTAGGCCATAGATACCGCTTCGCGCAAAATCAACCGCATGCGCAGAAATATCGACAGCATTGAGGGTCAGTTTCAAATCGGGTCGCGCTGACAATATCGTCCAGGCGATCGAATACGCCTCAGCGCCAAAGCTGCAGCCCAGAACCGCCACCCGCAATGTCTCTCCGCTGTTCTTGGTCTCGATCAGGCGGCGAATCAGTTCCAGCGCCGGCCGGTTGCGAAGAAAATGAGTGCTGAAGGCCTGCGCGCGATCGCCCTGCCGCTGCGCCAATTTGTGTACGCGGTTACCGCAAAAACGCATCAAACTGAGGCGTGCAAGGGGCTGAGGAAGGTGATACCAGAGCCGCCGGGCTAGGCGCAAAAAAGCTCGTGTCGGCGATTTCCCTGCAACCGTCATTCTAACCAGCTTCGTCATCCAAGGGTCCCGGTCCGGCAAGACACCGGAATTCCGACGCGTCGCATCAGGGTTCCATCGGGTATGGGTGTCGTTCCCGGGGAACCACCGCGGCTTCGCAAAGCCTATCAACACCATATTTCCTGAATAGGAATATTCTACCTTCGGTGGTACTTCTACAAGCACGCCGGGACCGACATCATATCTATCGTTATCGATCGTGAAATACCCGCTTCCTGACAGAACATAATAGGTGCGGGTTATCTTCTTGCTGACCATGTAAGTGTCGTGGCCCTTCCTCGATTCTATGTAATATACTTCGACATCCTTCTGGCGGAGGGGCCCAAAAGTATAGCCCTCCAGGCCCGTTCCAGAAAATGAAGTGGATTTCGGAAGTGTGTAGACGTACGGCATGAAGGCTCTCCTTTATAATCGGTTGTTTCTCCTTGAATCTTGTCGAAACTACACGGCACGCGCGAACAACCGCCGGTTGTCAGGACATATCTCGCCGAAGATCATGTCATACTGTTCATCTAGTGCATGCTGACAGGTTTTTACTTTTTCATGAATCCTCTGTTGCACTGACCCGGCGTTCTGCTGGAGTCGGCGGAATTGTTCGATCAACTTCTCTCCATTCAACGCGGCGATATCCAGGCAGTATTCTGACAATCCCATCTGGCTCATCAAGGAAGAACACTTATGATGGAAGGAAATGGCGATCACTGGTTTGTTGAGAAGCAGCGATAAGAGGACATTGTGAAATCGAGTCGCTACTATGAGGTCCGTTCCCTCAAGCTGCGATAAGAGGTTTTCGACAGATTGGACTGGCTTATTGATGATGCGCTCCTCGTCGTAGGCCGCGCAACGTGTTTTCAGCAATGATATGAGCTCCTGCGTCACGGGTGTGTCGTCAGCCGCCCCAATCAAAAGGTGGACATCGTACCCTTGAGCAAGCAGCCAGTTTGCGAACTCCGCCAGACTCTCAAGGTAAGCTGCATGAGCAAAGCTCGTCGACCTCTCAACTCCGTACCTCCGAGCGTCCTCCATCAGCCCGAGACCGACAACCAATCTGCGACCCTTGGTCAAATCGCGATGTGGCATCAATGATCCAGGCAAGCTGAAGACCAGATCCGGAAATATACGATCATTTTCGGCACGAAGGCCAATATCCTTGAGACGATCTAGTGTAGACTCGTCCCGGTAGGAGCGGAAGTCTGACAGGGCAAGCGCAGCCTTGATGAAGAACTTGCCGATGCGACTATTGATGGGACCGGCGCCAACGCTTACAAAGAATAGCTTGCATCCGCATAGCTTAGCGGCGAGTGACCAGCGAAACATATCATATGGGCCCCAATTGAGTAGGGTTGAAACGTCGGTCAACAATCCGGTTCCTGGGACAATCAGCGCATCCGTACCCCACAGCGTAAAGACACTGTCCAGCCATCGATAGAGCTCGCAGGGTACGCCAACGAGGAGTCTTCGCGCCAATCTTGTCATTGCATTCTGGAGTGTCCATGGTTTGATTACGTAGTCCCTGCTTGGCACAGCTGTAATGTTATAGTCCGATGCGACAGTTTCGGGACCTGTGCAAATGCAACTAAATTCAGCACTCGGTGCAAGACGCCGAAGGTTGCAAAGAATCGCCTGAAGAGTGCTGTCATTTCCGAAATTGCCTCGCCCAAAGTTCCCAAAGAAGGCTATCCTCAGCTGATTGCGCTTGCCCTTCTTTGACTGCCGCTCCTGTATCTTTGGTACCTGTGCTCCTCCTCGGGCCGCGCCGCCCGCATCCACTTCGCCGACTCCCTTGACGGGCTCGATGTTTTTGTTAGCCGTCATGGGTGCTCCTTCAATCTCGCGGCAACGGCAGATGAAGCACAAAGCCGCCTTATAATCGTTCCGAACTGTCCCGTCCACAGGAGAATGTACTTTGCCCAGACCTTTGGTCTCCAGGGACGAAGTTTGAGAGCCAAGCTGTAGGATCGCATTGCTTCGCCGGGATGACCGTCCCAGTACTGCTCATCACCGAGGACCCTATAAACGCTTGCCCAGAGGTCATTTTTGTCCTTCGCATCTCTCGCATTGACACGCACCATGGCCTCAAATTCCTGCTCGTTCAGGCCAGCCCGCGTCGCCCCCGCCGGGCCCGACATTATGGCGTGAGCCGCATGGTTGGCGATTGATGCGTTGCAAAGACTGCGAAAGGAAGGCCGGGCCGCACGTTCTGCTTCCAGGGCGACGCGCCATAGGACATTGAGCTCATCGACAATGCAAATAGGAGCGCTATCACGGTTGAGTGAGGTTGTAAGGCTCTCTTCATGAATCCGGCAACAAACCATCGGCTGCGAAACGTAGGCGACCTGGTAATGTAGGGCGAAAAGACACCACAAATACCAGTCGCATGCATGAGGTAGATCCACGGATAACAAAGCAATTTTATCGAAGCATTCCTTTCGAACCATCGCAGAAGCCATGACGATACAGTCAGACTTAATCAACCGTTTAAGGAAAGTCGAGCCATTCCAGATCCGATCTCGGTTTCCGCAATCTGTCCAGTGTGCAATGCCGATTTCCTTCGTGCCCTGCACTTCGAATGCGCGGCTAAACACGTACCCCACATGGGGATTTCGGTCCAGTATTTTCACGAAACGGTCGAGCACATCTGGGTTTCGCAGATAGTCATCTGCTGGGACCAAACAGACGAACTTGCCGCGCGACATCATGATCCCCTTGTTAAAGTTACGAACATGTCCGATATTGACCTCGTTCCGGAAGTACCTGACCCTCGGGTCGTGGAACGAGCGAGCAACTTCCGGCGTGTTGTCCGGCGAGCAATTGTCCATGATGAGAATTTCAAAATTCTGATGCGTTTGTGCAAGGATCGAAGTGACACACTCGGACAAAAAGTGCGCGTGCTTATAACAGGGAATGACAAGGCTTACCAATGGATCCATTTGCAATGCCTTTCCGATTTACTGAGCTCAGAAGTAGCTGCCCGCTTGGCGGCGCCTAATGCTCCCATCGCGCCACGTTATCATACTGTTGGCAAGACCGGGCGCAATTTGGGCCAGCACCCACTTTAGAGCGACACCAGGGGTCAGATCGTATTGCGCGGCTCGGGAAATGGACTGCCGAGCCTTTTCGTAGTTCCCGTTTCGGAGGTGCCAATTTGCCCACTGGCTGTGGATAGTCCTCAATCTCACGGAGAGCACGCTAGCGACGCCCGAGGGCAAACATCCGGACGACGTTAGATTCTTCTCCAGGAGGGACTGTAGCATCTGCAGCCGCACTTCCTCCTTGTGCCATTCAGTGACCCGCCCAAGGTGTCTTTGCGCCGGCGGCGTTCGGTCAATTAGGACCATGGGAGGGCTGACGAAGCAAAACTTTGTGCGAAGCGCCATGCGGAATAGCAAATCTTGGTCTTCGTTGTAGCAGAGTGTGGTGTCGAAGCCGCCTGTGTCGCGGACCAGTTCTGCGCGTGCCAAAACCGTCTGTATCCAGACTTGCTGCAGGCGCCTAACCAGCTCTTCAAGTCCAGTGGCGATGCCTATGAGCTCTCCGTACTTCACTCCACTGTCCTCGAAGACAGTGGCCTTCATGCCTGCGTTGTTCATGAACCAGGCGTCGGTAAAGCACAAATCGCACAGATCCCCATACTTTTCGAGTGCTTGGAACTGCCACTCGAGCTTCTGCGGCAACCAAAGGTCGTCGTTGTCGTTGAATGCAAGCCACTCGTTCTTTGCTCGCGCGATGCCCAAATTACGGGCGGCGCTGACCCCCTGGGATTCCTGATGCAGATAAAGCACGCGCTCGCGCCAAGCCGGATTCTCTGCGATATGGCGCGGTAGTAGTTCAGATGTGCCATCGTTTGATCCATCGTCCACCAGAATTACTTCCGACACCGGCACCGTTTGCGCCAACACGCTCTCGACACTGCGCTTGGTGAGCTCAAAGCGATTATGAACCGGGATAATGACAGAAACCGAGGACTTCATGACCGCGATCTGGCCTTCTTGACTTGTTTGTCAGCGTTAACGCTCATAGCCTTTGCTTGTCGTCCCATTTTTTGCACAAGACCAAACCTTTCGTCATATGCTGGATTTTTTGAAATGCCGGATAGCTGTAAATACACTTGGCGCAAACATCCAAGTTAGTTCTAGTATGTTTCCTTTTAGATTCGTCGGAAAGTAGTTGGGTCGAAATCCCGTCTTTAACTCAGTTCCCGCCACAGCGTGAACAGATAAATCAAACCTCGACAGACTGGCTTCCTGATCTTTGCTGAGGTTCATCGGCGGTAGCTTTTCATAGACCGGAGAAACAATTAATGCCAGCATGAATCTAACCTCATTGCTCCTATTCGGCGTCCCGCGGTGGTAAAGGTTAGAGTATCTGATGATAGCGTCGCCCGGCGAGGAATTAAGGCGAACCGATTTGCGACGCGCCGCGTTGAATTGAGAAATAGTCAACTTCTCTTTGTGGGTTCCAGGCCATACCTCGGTACTCCCATTGCTTTCTGTGACCTGACCCAAGGGCACATTTACGACTAAGAAGTCAGTTCCTCGTACTCCGTCCATGTGAGCCGGCTGATACCTGCTGCCGGGTAGATTAGCATTGCCACCGAAACCGATTACCTTATAGTTCTTTCCAAGCGCGCGATCTAGTACGTCTCTAATTCTACTGCTAGTTCCAATATCCCTCATGACCTGACAGGTCGGGGATGGGCAATAGTTTATGTGGCCAAACCATTTACCTCCGCCTCTCCAGGGCATTGGACGAGCAGATTCATATTCCGCAAGTACATCTCTTAGTGCACTTTCTGTATGCTCCAAATCAATGCACGATTCCAACGACGTGTATCCGTTCGTTTCAAGTTCTGCGGCATTTTCTTCAGCAGTCTTCATTTCCCGTCGCTCTCCTGACTTTCGGAACTATTCGAAATTCACAGCAGCATCCTCGATTGGGCTGTGGTCGTTTCGCGATGCCCGGAATCGATCTTAACGCCACAATGCGACCGCTCAGCCAGAACGTGCCAATACTGCCGAACAACTTTTCCAAATTACCACGCATTCGCTCGCAGGAGGAATCTGTACCTTCACCTTGGAGGGGTGGGAACCCCTCTTAAACGTCAGGTTGCAAGAAGGCCAGAAGGGCCCTACATTTCTTTTCGGTGATCTTCATTCTAACCCCGTCTGGGGATCGATCCTGAAATCGACCAACTGCGGGTTCTTGACGGTGTACCCAAGATCGCTCTTAAATCCTCCGGCCGTCGGCAAGAGTCCCAATCCAGTGCCCGCGCCCACCAAGCCCGGTGGCTTGCAATGCAAGCTCGAGCACCACCAACTCTCGGAGAAAAATGCGGAAGCAATTTCCATATGTGGAGCTTCGTGCGTAAAGACGTTGCAACCGTCATGGATTAGAGGCCAAAGATACCTGAGGCAGGTTTGCAAGGACTCCGTGAGATCTACGTCCAGAAAAGTAAAGACTACACGCCTCCGGAAATGCGGCAAAGTGTCCGCAAAGTAGCCCACGTTGAAGTGACAGCGATCGATAATTCCATATCGCCTGATGTTTCCTTTGACTTCCTCCAGCGTCCCGCCCCAAGCCCCTTTCGTGTAAGTGTGAACCTGATGGAGTCCCACGAGCACATGCTCTTTGTCCGCGCCTGACGGTTCTGGGAGACCGGCGAACGAATCGAATATCTCCAGGTCACGTCCGCAGAGGGCGCATACCAACGAAAGATTTGTGGCGCTTCCCCCCTTGAACGAGCCGCACTCGACCACACAGCCTTCAACAGATTTCGGCACTCTAAGTATTCGGGTCGCCATGACAAGATGTTCGATGACGCGAGAGCCCGTTTGAATCTTTCTATAATTTCTACTCATCTTCAAGGCCAACTTGATCTTGACGAGGAATTTTACCCCGTACTCCCTGCCCGTATCGCGATCAAAGAATTCGGAGAGAATCACGGGAACGCTCAGGGCGAACGCCAATCTTCTCAGGATGCCTATAAGCACGCGCTTCATACTTTCACTTCACCTCGATAAAGAGTTCGGCCGGCTGAGAGCGCCTCGAAGGCATGATCGAACTGGCCCTCAGGGTCTCTCGTTTGTTGTAGTTCGTTTATAAAGTGTTTTTGAGCGCGCCCCAACCGAGCGCGCCGTCGACCTGATAATTCGGCGCTGACGTCACCACGCCCTGGGGGACAGAAGGGCGCATCGCCTCTCCGACTGCAGCACTAACAAAGGCCAGTAGCGCATACCACGCGAACTGCATTTGGTCAAAATTGCCGATTCCAAAATACGCAACCACATAGGCCAGAAGCGCCGCGCCAATACACCAGAGAGACCACTCGCGGGCGCGGTCCCCAGCCACGCGCTTCCTGGCGGTTCCGAGCTGGCCAAAGCCACACGAGATAACTCGGATGAAAAGAACCAGCGACAGCAATCCTCCGGTCACGGCATACGCCACATACTGATCTCCGAGATCCCACATGTCAAAGCCCCAAGTGTTGTAGTCCTTGCATCCCAAGAACCACCAGTCCCAAAAATGCCTAACGCTATTGTCAATCAGCATAAAGCGTTGATAACTCGTTGACGAACCCGTCAGATCCACTCGAGCAATTAGGGCCCAAACGGGAGCCTTCATGACTAGGTGCAGGGCGATCAGTGTTAGGGCTAGCGCCCTACGGAAAGTACGCATCTGCCTACGCAGCGGCCAGAAACATAAACCCACAATCGCGAACAAATACGATGACAGCGGAGTGCTCGAATGAGATGTCAGCACCATTACTGTTGCCGAGATCAGCCCCAAGCCGGCAATCACTTTGGATTTACCGCTTGTCCAAAGCCAGATTAACAAAGGAACCAGGGCGGCACCGAAGACGCCGGCTGTAATGTAAACGTAAAAGGGTCCCTGAGACCGGACTTGGCCGTTTCGAATTGCCGGCAGCATTGGAATGCCACCTAGCAGGCCAAATAAATTTATATGATGGACCTGTTCGTTGATCATTGAGGGCGCGGCAATTATGGCGACTAGCGCAAGAGCCTTAATTGCCCGCCTGATTTCCTCTCGGTCGCGAATGAAGAACCTCATCACATAATAGCCGCCGAGGGTGTCCAAAAAATCCCCTAAGCTCTTGATGAAGGCTTGGCTCTCCATCCACTGCAGAGAGAAAGCCGTCAGGTACCAGGTGGCTAATAGGGTAAAAGCGCGATCTATATCATTAATACCTCCGGCCAGCGGCGATGAGCCTCCTGAGGAGGCCAAGCGCGCCAGCCCGGCCAGAATTAGGATCCTGGCAATCGTGAAGTGCACTCCTGCCAGCACCACAACCTGCCCACGAGGTGTTAGAAAGATCATGAGCAGGAGCGGCAGAATGACGTGCTTGCGGGGAAGACACAGAACCAGGATGACAACCAGAACCAGTGCAATTGCCACTAATGGGTGCAGGACTGTATCAGCCGCGCCACCTCCAAATCTTAGGTTTTGAGGTTCCATTATCGCTTCCGCAGCGCGGTTCGCTCATCGCGATTTCGTGTGTTGTGGGAAGAGAGAGATTCGACTGGTGGTTTTCGTCTTTGCTCTTCTACGCGGGCGGGAAAGGGCAAATACAAGAGGAAACATCGTCGACTTCTATAGCTCGTCATGACGACGGCTTGTCAGTTATTCGTACCAGCTCTTCAATAAGAGTTTGCGTGTTCTGTGTACGTGTCCCGCCAAATTCCTTTCGCCGGATATAACGCAAGTAAACTTCTCGCAGTCTTCTCGTGTAGACGGAAAGATTGAATGCTGTGATCCGGATGCATGTGGTCTGAATAGGCAAATAGGCCTTCCAAACCCTCTTAATATGCTTGCAGCATTCGTAGAACTCTCTGGGTAGAACGAGAGGCTGGTGCGTATTGTGAACGCAAAATGCGGAGATAGCGTAGCTCTTCATTCCCATTGACGCGGCACGCAGACAAATGTCCGCACCGTAGAAGTGAAAGTGGGGAAGCTGGTCATCGAAGCGCAAGCCCGAGGACTTTCTCATGATTAACACGATTTCATCGAGCGTTTGGACTGGAACGGGTTGGTCGAATGGTACCCCGACAATGTTTCGGCCGGAAGAATACACATACTCCCACCCACGGCCGTCCTGAGTTTTTCCCGCGGGACCTAACACGCCCCATTGGGGGTCTACAGCCCCTAAATAGCTCAGCGCCCGGTCAAGTTGCAGCAACCAATTCTCCGGTAGAATTATGTCTTGATGACAGAAGACGATCAGATCGTTCAGACTATTGTCGATCGCACGGTTAAGTGCTTTTGTAGCTGAAGTGAAGCCCTCCTGGATCAAAATCTGGTGATCGTGAGGCCCGCGGAAGCAGGGGGATGCGAGGAAATTGTTTTCGAAAACCTCGCGGTTATTCACAGTCACCGCAAAGGTGACGTTCCTAATTGATGGCGATTTCGTGGTTTGCATTATTCGCGAGGGCCCCGTCGACAATGGCGTGGCTTCGGCCATTGTCGATGGGTCAGCCCGTCCTAATTGCTAGGCGTTGCAGTGAGGTTTATCGCCGGGGCCGGCATAGCCGGTTGATATGCCCCTACGCCCCATGCCCCCGATACCGGTCTGGGATTCGGCGGCACCCCTGGACAAATTAGGTTATGACTTGTTGAATTGTACACACATCCGCCGGTAGTGCTTTTAACACACGCCGCCTCAGCCACAGCGTTGTGCAACACGGGATCCGCGCAGTAGCCCGTCGCCTCATTCGCGCCTGACGCCGTCACGGTTGAGTTGCTTGCCGCGGTGGGCGAGAAATCATTCAAGGACGTGTATCCCTGCCCGTTCGCCGTCGAGAGTGTCTGGTAAACGGCATTGGCTTCAGTCACATAGCTTGGCCCCGTAAATGAGCCTGAAGTGCCCGAAGTCGCCGTAATGAAATGGTCGTTGACTGAGGTGATACTGACCCCTTTGGCTCCGTTCCCCCACACAAACGTATATCCTGGCAATCCGCCTTCCGCCGTGTTGTTCCACATCGTTGTGGAGCCGCATCCGCCGCCGTCGCACATGGCGTTGTAATTGCAACCGCCGCCAGCACCGCAGTAAAAGTCGTGAAAAACGTTATTAAACACGAAATCCGTCTGCCCCGAGGGAGTATCGAGCGTCAAGTTGTAGGAGATGGTCGCACTGTCGATCGTACCAATGTAGCGGAAGATGTTGTTATAGAAGATGTTTGGGTTCGATGTTCCGCCGGAGTATTCCCCATAGCAGAAATCGACGTCGGTGTGCGAAGACCCGTCCGTAACGTTGCTCATGTACTCGAAAAGATTATCGTGTTGGATGTGGCATTCATCGAAGACAGTCGTGCCGCCCGCATACCGGGTCACATTGTATTCAAAATCGTAACCGTCTCCGCCCTGGCCCCATGGCTGGATGGCATGATAATTGGAATCCGACCCGTCGATTACGTTGAAGCGCACTGTTTCGCCATAGTTCTGATTGTAAGTCTGAAACGCTGATCCTCCGGCCTGAGTTCCCGCGGTCGTATAGGTCCATCCGTGCACGTAGTTGTTCTCGATGTAAGCCGGGTTCCCGGTTCCGCCAACCGCTCCGGTATATTTTATGGCTGTGTTCGTCAGATTCGCATTGCTCCAGCAGAGTCCGGTTGTCTCGAAGTTATCGAAGAAAATGTATCGGACACCGGATAGGTACACCAAAATGTTCTGCGGCCCAGTGGAGTATGTGCAGGCCGAAACCGGGCTTGTACTTATCGAGTTATCACCGTTGAGAATCGGCCTTGCCCACGATGAGCCGGAGTACCACCCCAGGTCTGCGCCGACGTAAACAAAACTCGAGGATGAACCACTCCAAGTCCAGGTCCAGGTCCCCCCCGCATAGGGAGATGCAGAGCTACTTCCGAAGTGCCAGGTGTCGCCGCCCCGGAAAATATAACCCACACCGCCTGCGGGTGTGCTGGCAGCGCATTTCGAACTGCAGTTCGGCATTCCCGGCGCATGGGCCCACGGATGCCCGCTGAGTTCGCTTGCGCCATCATTGGTGTCGGAGCCGTTGGCCGCGATGTAATAGCAACTCGTAATTCCCAAACTCGCAAGAGTGACGAGAGAGCCGGTGGGATTACTTGTGTTCAGGTAATTCGCGCCGCTCGGGCAGGTGCCGGCCCAGCCCATAGAAGGCACAAGGAAAAAGCAAGCAGCCAAAAAATAAGCTTTGCACATGGACTCGATTTTGCCTCCGGTACCAAAAGCCTATCTTACCGATTGTCGCGAAGGCAAGACTGCCAGCAGGATGCTACGTCAGATCTTCATGACGTTCGTAATTTGATCGCACAAATATTGAATCTGCGAAAAGCTCCATCTTGTTGATTTTACGCTTGATAGGATCTACGCGTTCGCCGAGGCGAATGATCCGGAAAATTCCGAGCACGCGATTTTTAGCACATCTTCACCGTTCCATCGAATATCCGTTTGATTCAGCGGAAACCTGCGATAATGAATCCTCACAGCCAACGGTGGATTAGCACGCTCAACTGGACTGTTGAGCGCGATGCGCATTCTATCGTCTTTAAACTGAACGGAATCAAAGCGCAGCGCACGTCTCTTCCTGAACCAGTCGACAACTTCCTGCGCCGTCCCAAACCAAACGCGGTATGCCCGAATCTCATTGAGCAACTGCCTATAGAAGTCTGCCCAAAGCCGCTCTGGCGACAGGCTTCTCGTATGCCAGTTCACAGTGACCGCACCACCTGTGGTCGACATGGTGCGCAGTAGGTCCTTGCAAATATTCAGGGCTTCGGATTCCGAAAGCATCATCCGGTCCGAATAGAACATTGCCGAGTCCTGAATAGTCAAGGGAAGCTCAAGCAAGTGTTCCGCGTTCAATGGGCGATAGGCCTGCGCGGTTCCAGCGCGAAAACCAACCGCGTCATTGTATCCAAATGTCGAATCGTATGTGAGCCCGGCATCCTCCAGAACTTTGGGCGAGTTCTCGTTCCAGTAGAGCCAATGCATGCGTGTTCCGATATTCGCACGTCCCGTCACTTCGCAAATCCGCGCCCGCTCCGACTGAGCGCTTTGAACATCGCGCCAGGCGTCAATTCCGTGCAGACCAACTTCGCAGCCCGCCTCCACCAATTCGGTAATTTGGTTCTTGATTCCACCGAGCTCGTATTTTGCGGCGCGGCGTTGCGGCGCGGATGCACACCCCAACTTCCCCGCGGCATCTTTGAATGGAATAAAAAAGAATGTCGAACCAAACTCTCTCTCGATTTCTCTATACCGATCAAACTCCAGCCAAAAATCTTGCCGAAGTCCTAGATGCACCAACGGAAGAGACAAAGCCGCTGCCCAGTTTTGCAAGCATTTTGACCACTGAAGCCGGCCCGTCAAAGCCTTCCGGAACGAACCAATTAAGGACCGGTAAAGAAATCCCCACATCGTGTGATCGAACTTGTGGTCCCGAATTCCCACGAAATCCACATCGTGCGTGAGACACCCCATGAAGTCGTATCCATACGGCATCGGGGGCACCTCGATGAAGGGAACGTCGAGGCTCATTATTATTGAACGCAGGAGCGAAATGTGAATGTCCAGAGTAGGAGTGCCGGCGTTCTCCGCGGGCTGGCCATGGGTCAGCAGGAAAGCGACTTCACTGAATAAGTCAAACCCCACGCGGACGGTGGACCGTTCCGGTCCTGAGATTGCGGCCGCCACCACCTTTGCTGTCTGCTTCGACCGTAGCAGTGATTTCCCATTCGATTGAAATGAGAAAAGGCTTCCGTACACCGGAAACTCGATATCCTGCCCCTCCAGCCAAGCGGATTCGTAAACTGATTCCGGCACAACCCCAATCTGCGCGTCGAAGCCGATCGGCTGCGAGTGAAAGATCACGAGCGGGCACGGGCCGATACTCTGCGGAATCTCCTCTCCCGTTGCGATAACAAGGTCGTAAAGCCTGCCCGGAGTCCAGAACTCCCACTGTGTTTTGAACAGTTGGAAAAACTCCTCCACTGCTCTCGCTTCACTGTCTTTGAACAGGACACCGATCATCGAACGCCGCTCAATTGGCTTGCTGCGACATCGGAGGTCGGAGCCGCAGGCTCGCCAGACTCTCCCAACTTTCTGACCGACGACTGATCCGCGAAAGTCCGATGCCATAGTTCAAGGACTGCAAGCGAAAAGAGCTCCTTGCTATGGTCGGCGCCATTCGAGTTGGATCGGATGACTTCCTCGACCGTACTCTTCTGAAAGTAGCCCCGGCCGAGCGTCCTGCTATCCAGCAATATGTCGCTCACCCAATCCCGGAGATTGCTTCGCAGCCACGCTCGGTACGGCACCGGAAAACCTGCCTTTCGTCGAGTGATGATCTCCTGGGGTACATGCCCCCTCAATGCCTTCTTCGCCAGATACTTCATCGTCCATCCGCGAACTTTCTGGTTGCGCGGAAGCTTGGCGGCAAACTCGAGAACCTTATGATCCAGCAGTGGAACACGAAGCTCCACAGAGTTTGCCATCGTCATCTTGTCGGCTTTGATCAATAGCTCGTCTGGCAGCCATGTATTGGTGTCGACATAGAGCATTTTGTTCAGCGTATTCAGACCCGCAGCCCTCGACAAATATTGCCGGGTTGCGCTTACCGACTGTTCAACATTCACGTGCTGCTTCATCGATTCCGAATAGAGCCTCGTCCGTTCCCTTGGGAAAAACTCGAACGGCGACGACGTCCGGCCGTAATAATATTCGTCGAAAGGAACGCCCATCCTGGCGCCGTATTTCGTAAGAACCCGGGACTGCATTCTCTTTCCCAGGAACTTCATCCCCATGCCCAACGGTTTTTGAAGCGGCCCCAAAGCGGTCTTGATCCGCTCGAACCAAAATAGGTTGCGATAATTCTCGTAACCGGCAAAGGCTTCATCTCCGCCCTCGCCTGATATGAGAACCGTCACATGTTCCCGCGCCAGTTTCGAGATGAAATAGAGCGCAATTGCCGGCGGCTCGCATACGGGCTCTTCCATGTGCCAGACGTAGCTTGGTAGAAACCCCGCAAATTCATCCGGCGATATCGAGAGCTCGTAATGCTTCGAACCATATCTTTCCGCAGCCAGTCGTGCAAAGGGGCGTTCGTCCACGACATTGCCGGAAGAGAAGCCAATGGTGAAGGTGCTGATCTCCTTGTCGGTCTTTCGAGAAGCAAGGCTCAACATTGCTGTTGAATCCAGCCCACCGCTGAGAAGAAACCCGACGGGCACATCGCTGATCATGTGGAGTTGCACCGTCTCATCCAGCAGCTGGATGAGTTGCTCTTCCAAGTCGCGTTGCGGCTCTAGACTGGAGCCCGAAAAGTCGAGATCCCAATAGCGCTTGACCTCGAATTTGCCATCTTTTGCAAAAAGCGTATGACCAGGTTCAAGCTTGAACAGGCTCTTGAACAGGGTCTGCCCACCCGGCATATAGAAGTACGTCAGAAAACGGTCGATTAACTCTGGCGCTACTTCCCGCGGCACCTGCGGATCAGCAAGGATAGCCTTAAGCTCAGAACCAAAGGCAATAAATTTTTTATCGACAAAATAATACAGAGGCTTGATGCCTACCCGATCGCGCGCCAGGAACAGGGACCTTTCCCGGACATCCCAAATCGCAAACGCAAACATCCCCCGAAGCCGCTGAACGCAATCCGGTCCGTACTCTTCATATAAATGGACAATGACCTCTGTATCTGACTTGGTTCTAAATAGATGGCCTTTCGATATGAGCTCTTCGCGGATTGCCTGGTAGTTATAAATTTCACCGTTAAATACGATCCACACCGTTCCGTCTTCGTTGGATAGCGGCTGATGCCCTCCGCTGAGATCGATGATGGAAAGGCGGCGAAATCCCAGTCCGATCTGCCCGCAAATATAATATCCCTCATCATCGGGGCCGCGATGAATGATTGCGTCTGCCATCTCCCGGACCAATGCCTGGGGAACAGACGCCTCGCGATCGAACATGAACTTACCGCAAATGCCGCACATTTCAATAAACCTGCTTCGTATATTCCCGTTGATATTCGAAAGAGAACTGCCGCTGCATTCTCTGCGGCCTGATCTGCATCTGCAGGACGATCATTGGTGTAAACGCAAACACCTAACGATCACGCATGCTTGTGCTACTTCCAGTTGCTCTCCAGAAAGAGGAGCCGCTTGATTTGTTGCGTCCGAATATATCGAACAAGCTCCTTGTTCCCGATTCTCGGCGTCCTCTTTGTATAAGCGGAGACGTATCCGCACACATGCGCAAACGATTTAATGACGTAGGGTTTTTGAAAAATGCGTTTAAGGCATTTGACCACTATAAATAATGGGTGATAACCCGAAATGTAATCCGCACGGCCGTTTTTGAGGTTATCGCGCCACGCGCCGGCGGCCGCGCCAGTTGGACGATTCTGAATGACTTTGAGATTCGGCAAGCTTCTCGTCTGCCATCCCAGCATGGTGGCGTGTATTTCATCCACCGTATCCCATCCGGTGTTCTTGATCAGCCCGCCGATGGCCGTCCAGCAAGCGCGCCGATAGAGTTTCAGTGCGCCGCGCACGTGATTCATGGGGTGCTTGTCCAGCTTGAGCTTGCCGCCATGTTTAGAGTAGATCACCCCGCCGCAGATGCCCAATTTCGCATCATTCGCAAAGTTCGCGAAGCATGCCTCGAAGTATCCCGGTTCCATAAACACGTCGGCATCCAGCTTGCCGATAAAATCCCAATCCTGACATTTCAGGCGCTCATACCCGAAATGAAATGCCTCCATCACACCTACACCGGCTAGTCTATGGCCCCGATCGCCACGATGGAGCGCGACGATCCAAGGATACTGCTTCGAGTATTCCTCGATGATTCTGCCCGTGCCATCGCTTGAGCCGTCGTTGATAATGATCCACTCCGCCGGCTGGATCGTCTGATTGATTACGCACTCGATCGTCTCGACGATGTACTGTTCCTCGTCCCGGACTGGCGAAATAAGTACATATCTCGGAGTAACCCGTTGGCCGCAGTCTTCTGTTTCAAGCTGCAAATTCGTCAACGACGAGACACGAGGCGTCGGTAGCGACGAAATTGCCGAATCGAATCGAGTCGAATCCCGATCCGTCGTGGTTTCAGAGTCGTTCTGCATATCAAACGCAGCAATTGTCTCACGATATGCCTGGAGCAACTTTGCGCCGGCCGCGGTCCACGTGATCTCCGGTACCATCTCAAGCGAGGCCGTTCTCAACCGGTCGAGGAGCGCGCGATCGCCGTGGAGCATGGAGATCTGTCGGCTTAATTCAGCCACATCTCCGACCCTATGAACTAAACCGGTTTCCGCGTGTCTGCAAATTTCCGTGCATGCATCAGATGCAAGCGGTACACACCCGCTGCCCATGGCTTCAGCAATGACGAGCCCATAACCTTCCTCGATGCTCGGAAGAACCAGAATGTCGCTCCGTCTCATCAGTTCAGGTACATCGTTCCTATGCCCCAGAACGCGAACGCTGGGATGCGAGAGCATCGAGGCAAGCTTGTGAGCGTATGCCGGCAAAAACTCCCCCGCAATCAGAAATGTACCGCCTTCACAGGCCGGAGATTTTAGCCACGCATCGAGCGCGTAATGGAGGCCTTTTCTCACCGCGCAAACACCCACAAAGAGCATAGTTAATCCGTGAGAGTTTTGTCGGGGCCCGTTGCTGGGGTAATAGACTCGTTCATCGAACCCATAAGTGTGCCGAATCAGCTGACTTTCCGGGAAGCCTCGATCCAGAAAGGTCTTGACCACGAAGTCCGACGGGCAAAGAAGGCGATAGGCCCGCCGGAATTCCTCTTCCTCGAGTCGAAGCACATCTCCATTGAACGCGCTCTCATGACTGGATGGCAGCGCCACACCCAGGCGTTGGCATTCGTTCTGTACAACCTCATATGAAAAGCGTGTATGTGCGTTGCATCTTTCCAGCACCGTCGGAATTCCCAATGTTTTCGCAGCCTCAAGTGTCCGCAGCGCTCCTTGCGGCCAGGTGTGCACAATATCAAACTGTCCCGCCGTGGATTTGATGCGACGCGAAACAATATAATCGTGCAGTGCCATCGCACGCTTCGAGCCAATCAGCTTGTAAGGGATCCGGAACCTTCCTCGCGCAAGTGTGGTGTGGACCTTGACTCCATCTGGAACGGGTCTCAGCAATCCGCCTGTGAAAACGGTGACCTCGGCCCCGGCCGCGGCCAATCCTTTGACCTGCTGCCACGCCGTATAGCAGATTCGCTGCGCCCCCAGCTTGTTCGGAAAGCTGTAGAGAACTCGGATCGGTTTGTCATCCCTGGTCACGCGAGTAACTGCCTCTTGCATTCGAAATCCAATAACTTTGCCCTGCCACGCGCTTTATACAAGCGACCTTGATCGACCTTTATCTTTCAGCAACGCGACCCGTCAGTTCCATCCGCAGCTTAGGTTCTTCGCCGTGCTCGACGAGGCGCACCGGATCAACACGCAAGTGCCATTCAAAGAGTCCGCGGAAAATCGCAACGCGCTTACTTCCGGCTTCGGTCGGACGCACAAGTTGCTTTGCCCCATGACCCATCCACCTTACAAGGGCAGAGACAATCGCGATGCGCCGTGCCCAATGCACTCCACGTTTCCCCGAATACTTGTAGTAGTACAAGTATCGGGTCACCTGGCTGTCTAAGATAAAGGCGAGCGCGGGAAAACGGCCTTTCGTCGATTGACCCCCGAGATGCGTGATGGTCGCACTAGACGTGTACAGGACTGGATGACCAGCTTGCCAAATGCGCCGGCAGAGATCCATGTCTTCGTAGTAGTAAAAAAACTGCTCGTCGAAGCCGCCGATCGATTTCAATACACTGCCGCGAGCGAGAATAAAACACCCGGACACCCACCCGACTGGCCGCTCCGTGGTGCCTTTCCATCCTGGATAACTATCCGCAGTAAACCACTTGAGTAAACGTCCCAGTGAACGCAAATACAGAGCCACGATCCACTCGCCGCGGAGAGATGCGAATGGCCGGGCCGAGCGCTGGTACGATCCGTCCGGATTCAGGACTCTGCAGCCGAATGCCCCTGCTTCGGGATGCTGATCCGCGAACGCAACAACTTTGTCCAGTGCACCGTCATGAATAATGGTGTCCGGATTCAGAATCAGCACGTATTCTCCACGGCTGGCTCGGATGCCGACATTATTCGCTTTCGCGAACCGCAAATTTCGCCCATTCTCAATCACGCGCACGACAGGGTAGCGGGAGCGCACCAATTCGATCGAGCCATCGGTCGAACCGTTGTCTGAAACTATGATTTCGAACTCGGTAGAGCGCGTGTTTTCGAGAATCGACCGGAGGCAATCGTCGATCACACGGCGGTCATTCCAACACAACACGATGATCGAAAGTTTCATAGCACTCAGAAGCTCGAAGTAAAATGCAGCGCCGCCTCGGCAGGTGCGGCAAAGAATCCGTCGGTGTCCTTGAAAACTTCGGGTGCTACCACAACAACATCCTGCAGGTATCTGGAGTCGAGAGTAGGCGCATCTTGTGGGATTCACAATCAATGCAATTTGCTTTTACTTAGAAGGCGTCTAACCTGGTTCACAAGACCCTGCCGCTCCTGCGACCAGGTATGCGCAAGGTAAATCTGTTGACCGCGCTCCGCGATATCAACGGTCTCAGCCGGATGGTCGGCCGCATCCTCCATCCTCATCGCAAGGTCCTGAGCATTGCCCGATTCAAAGAAGAAAAGCGAATCGTGCCCAAAATAGTCAGTGATACCCCGCGTGCTGGGAGCGATGACCGGCTTGCCAAGGGCCAGATACTCAAAAATGCGGGTAGGGGTGTTTATGTCGGTAAATATGTTGCGCTGATTGGGGATGACACCCACATCGCAGCTTTCAATCTCATGCGCCAGATCTTCGAGCTTCCTGGGGCCGAGATAGCGAACGTGGTTGTCGAGGCCCAGACGGCTGACTTTTTCCATAACTCTTTGAAGATAGGGTGCGTCGGCTCCGAAGATCCGAAGCTCCGCGTCCTGAATCTTCTGTTGAGCTTGGGCCAGAGCGTCCACCGCCAATTCCAGGCCATTTCGCTCCACCAACGACCCGTGGTACATGATGACAAAACGCTGGCCCGACGCGCGCGGGATATAGGATCGAGCGGAGCGATACGGGAAAATCTCCCCATCGGGCGAGTTCATGACGACACTGATCTTGTCAGCCCGGCAGCTGCGCGCCGAAAAGATCTTTTTGCAGGCTTCGTTGACCGTGATCACGGAGTCTGCGCAAGCGAAGCTCCATCTCTCAAGCCTGCGAATTACCCGGACTCCTAAGCTTGACTCGCCTCGGTTGAAAATCGTCATCATCAGTTCCGGCATCGGGTCGTGCTGATCAAGGATGACTTTCGCCCCGAACAACCTCGGCAATATCCCGCTCACGACCAAGATATCGGGCATATTGTGCACATAAACCAGATCGTATCGGCCGCGAAGCATCCGCCAGGCTAGAACGGCGCTGGCGATCATGATAAAGCTGAAATACTGATAGGCGTAAGAAAGTGCTCCTCCACGATGGCGGCGGACGGGGACTCGGATGATCTCGAGATGGTCGCGGGATTCGCGCGACGGGATCCCCTCTTGCCCTTCGCAGATCAGGTCCATGTTCATTCCTTCCGCGAGGAGGGCCTCCGCCGCCCGGCGAATCCGTGGATCGGCGGGGTAGAAGGAGAATGCGACCATTCCAACTCTCTTGCCCGCCAGTGGAAGAACATTTGATCCTGTGGAAGGCGGCAAATGTCGTTCCCCTGGCAAAGCTTCGGTGTTCTCAACTGCAGTGCTTCTAGAGCCTGTTATTAACTTCATGCGAGGAGCCTAAAGAGTTGAGCGATCATGAGGCAGGCGAAGGCGAGGAAGTGGAAGGCCCCGAGCGTGGTGGCAAGTCTTTCGTAGTCTCGGGCGAGGCGA
>JBAUBR010000465.1:0-3047 GCA_049676965.1 Occallatibacter sp. | reverse complement strand
AAGTACCCGAGCGTAAATACTGCTTGAGTACCTTCTCTTCTTCCGCCGTCAAACGAATCACTGCTGCCGGCCTTGACATGGGAACAGCTTATCGTTATATCGCTAACTATTGCAAGTAGGTACTAGGCCTTTTGAAGGGTACGGGCTTCAGCCCGTACATTAAGAGCCGATTTTGGTCTCCGGCTTTAGCCGCTGAGGGCATGCAAACTCCTGAAAAACCTTCCCTCAGGGGCTAAAGCCCGATCATTTGCAGGCTCTGATGTACGGGCTGAAGCCCGTACCCTTCACACAAAATGAAGTTCTTGGGCAGCTTCTAGGAATTTCTCGTCAAACCTGAGCCCAGGCGCGCGTGATCCCGCCATTTCTTATAGGATGACTTAGCAAACAGCGAACGTTTGCTCTCTTGGCTCCGAGGCTCGCGAAATCATCTGGCATATGGAGTATTTTGACGCCCATGATTCATCCTTCACTTTCCGCCGAGTAACAGAGATCCATTCACCTTGCTCGCCAACGCCTTGTCGAAGGTCACCAATGTCAAGCGCGCCGCTGCGGCGAATGAGGCCAGGTACGAGTCGGCCCAGTCCTTCGGCGAAACCTGTCTTCCCGCTGACTTGGAACGGAAAACCGCATCCAGGCCCGTTGGCTCTTCTGTAAACTCCGCATGGCCGGCATTCAGCCACCGGTCATAGGTCTCCCACGCCTCTAACTGATTCAGCGTTCCCTGGCCCATGACGCTCCCGGTCGTCAAGAGCCGAAGCAGGCCCAACTGGGTGAATCGGCAGAAATGCAGAGATGCCTCTGCGGGCAGGGCCGTGTACCAGGTCCAGGCCTTCGCAAAATGCTGGTGGTCTGGAGTGCTTAGAGCCAGCCAGACGTTCACATCAGGGAAAACCGATAAGGTCGTAAATTTGCTCATTGTCGATGCGAATGGAACCGGGAGCGTAGGACTTCAGAATGGGTTCGGTCAGCCGCTTGGCTCTCTTGGGAGCATCGCCGTTCAACTCCCTGTCCACGCCGCGCAAAACAATCTGCCGAACCGAGGTGCCCTCGCGTGCTGCCTTGGTCTTCAGCCGCCGATACTTGGTATCCGGGATGTCCAAAGTCGTGCGCATATTTCCATATTACCATATTTATGGAATGCGATGGATTTCTCCGCCTTCGACAAGATAAACTCCCGCCACGCTAGAATCTCCACCGTGACTCAATCATTCGAAAATGGCGCCCCGTTCGAGATCGGACCAATCCAGGTCGGCGCCGGCAAGCTATTTCTCATCGCCGGCCCGTGCGTCATCGAGTCCGAGGCCCATGCGCAGCGCATGGCCGAGGCGATTCAACGGATCGCCGCCGACCTGGGCATCCCATACATCTTCAAGGCAAGCTACGACAAGGCCAACCGCACCAGCGTGACGAGCTTCCGGGGACCGGGGCTCGTCGAAGGCACGCGCATCCTTCGCCGCCTGGCCAAGGACACCGGCCTGCCCGTGCTCACCGACGTGCACGAGCCCGCCCACTGCGAAGTCGCCGCCGAGGCCGTTGACGTGCTGCAGATCCCCGCGTTTCTCTGCCGCCAGACCGACCTTCTCGTCGCCGCCGGACGCACCGGCCGCGCGGTGAACATCAAAAAAGGTCAGTTTGTGGCGCCGTGGGATATGACTCACCCCGTTGAAAAGGTCCGGTCCACTGGGAACGAGCGCGTCTTCCTCACCGAGCGTGGCTCGAGCTTCGGCTACAACAACCTGGTGGTCGATTTCCGCTCGCTCGCCGTCATGCGCGCGTTTGCCCCAGTGGTCTTCGACGGCACCCACTCCGTGCAGCAGCCCTCAGGCGCCAATGGCGTGAGCGGCGGCCAGCCCGAGTTCATTCCGCTGCTGGCGCGCGCCGCGGTCGCCTCCGGAATCGACGGCCTCTTCCTCGAAGTCCACGACGACCCTGCCCATGCCAAATCCGATGGCGCCAACGCCCTTCGCCTCGACCTGCTCAAGCCCCTGCTCGAAACGCTGCTGGACCTTCACGACGCCGCAAATCGGCATGCGAGCGACCCGGCGAGTTAGCAGGCCAACACTCCGGCAATGCGCCGCGCCCTGATAGCATTTCGCTATGCTTTTGACCGCTCTCCGCAACCGCTTTCGCAGCGCAACTCTGTTTTGTGCAGCACTCCTTCCGGCCGGGTTCTTCCCTGTCTCCCATGCTCTCGCGCAAGAAACTCCGTCTGCCGAGTCCCCGGAGCACGCGCATATTGATGAGGTCCTCAAGGGACTCAATCGCGGCCGGTTCGTCGGAGCCGTCGCCGTTTCTCCCGACGGCAAACGCCTGGCGTGGACGCAAGGTGGACGCGAAGGCATGGAGATCCTGGTGGCTCCGCTCGGCGATCTGAGCAAGGGCGAGCGTGTGACCGCGGCCACCAAGCCCGACCAGCATTGCCGCGAAGGTGAGCCCATTTGGCAACCCGATTCCAACGCGCTGGCCTTTTTCTCCGACTGTGCCAGCACAAGCGGACAGGGCGACCTTTATCTTTCGCCGCTCGACGGCAGTCCCGCCCGGCGCCTCACCGATCTCGAGGGCTACGTGCATGAGCCGGCCTTCTCGCCTGACGGAACCAGAGTCGCATTCCTCTATGTGAAAGGCGCAACGCGGCCCGCCGGCGCTCTCGCGGCCATGAAGCCGCCTTCGGGAGTGATCGGCGAAGACGACGTCGAAGTGCAGCGCGTCGCCGTTGCGGCCGTGGATGCAGCCAGCCCGCAAGCTCCCGTCGAGGTTACGCCGGCCAACCTTCATGCCTATGAATTCGACTGGTCGCCGGATTCAAAATCCTTCGCCTATATCGCCGCCGATCCGCCGGGAGAAAACAACTGGTGGGTGGCAAAGCTTTACACGCAGCCGCTCGATGGCGCGCCCAAGTCAGTTCTCGCACCTCCTGAAGTCGCCGGCCCGCTGCACGGCCTGCAGATCGCAGTGCCGCGCTGGTCGCCGGACGGCCAGGCGATCGCGTTTATTGGCGGCCTGATGAGCGACCAGGGCTCGACCGGCGGCGACGTGTGGATCGTCTC
>JBAUBR010000464.1:0-18344 GCA_049676965.1 Occallatibacter sp. | reverse complement strand
AAGTACCCGAGCGTAAATACTGCTTGAGTACCTTCTCTTCTTCCGCCGTCAAACGAATCACTGCTGCCGGCCTTGACATGGGAACAGCTTATCGTTATATCGCTAACTATTGCAAGTAGGTACTAGGTTTGGCAGATTCCCGATCTTCGATTCTGCTTGACATTGCCGCCATCCCTTGTTTTGCTGTCGGAAAGGCATTTTTGGATAAATCCCGCGTTCGTAAAATGCTCGTCTGAGATGTTGCCTGCCTCCCGCAAGATCATTGGGCCCGCGAGGCCTTTGCTCTTCTGCCAAGGAAAGATCGATTTCACCACGAAAAATAAACGACTCGACCAGGAGGAGTCATGGAAATGCAACCCAAAGAGTGGTGCGCTTCGTTTCTGCCCGGCAGCTATCGCACCGGCGCAGGACCGGCAAAGATGCCGTCGGCCCTGAGGTTCATCGTCGCACTTTTGTTGGCCACGGTTTGCCCCAGCGCGCTTCAATCGGAGAATAACGCGGCAAACGCGGGCGCTCAGGCGAAGCCTCCCGTCACAACTGCATCGTTGAGTACGTTCTTTTACGACTTCGGCAACGATCTTGTGGGCTACAAGCTCATGCATACGGCCGTGGTCGTGACCAACTCCGGTAAGAACACGCTGACGATGAATCCCACGCTGTCGGGCAACTCGAGTTACTCGATCGTGACCCAGCACTCTTGCGGTGCGACGCTGGCGGCGGGCAAGAGCTGCGATATGGTCCTGCGCTACGTCCCGGCGAAGGCCTCGTATCCGAAAGCGCAGGATGCGACGCTGCAGATGAACTTCGGCAATGCCGAACCCGGGGATCCGGGGACCGTCGCCATCACCGGAGTTTCGGCCGCGCTCAAGCCGGGAACGGTGACACCGACGAACAATCCTCAGGTTGCGCTTTATACAATGACGCTGCCGTTTCCGGGACGGATCAGAGTCCACTTCGGGCCCACTACCTCCTACGGGACGGAGACGTGGTACCAGGGCACCGATGCGAACAATAGGCAGGTGAGTATTTATGTGGCGGGAATGAAGGCCAGCAGCACCTACCACATGGCCGCGGAAGTGGAATTACCCAACATTCAGACCATGGATAAGGACCACACCTTTGCCACACAGGCGCTGCCGGCGCGGTGGCAGCTCAACCTGCAAGCCACTACGACGGCAGGCATGACTCCGCAGCCGGGCATTGAGCTTGTGAACCCCGAAACTCCTGTAAACGCGCTCGGCGCGGTCGACCTCGAAGGAAACATCATCTGGACTTACACGCCGCCGGGCACGCCGGTGTCCAACCTGGATGGCGCCAAGATGCTTCCCAACGGCGACATCGTCATCGTGCTTGCGCCGGCGTCGAACAAGCCGCTCGGCCATCCCGATCTCGCGGAAGAAGACAACATCATCAACGAAATTCGCGAAATCAACCTGGCCGGCGACACGGTGAGGGAACTCTCCATCGCCGATCTCAACGCGGAATTGGCGACCGCGCCCGCCAGCTGCACCGAGTGCCAGAATCTGACCGTCGATACATTCCATCACGATATTACGCCCCTGCCTAACGGACATTGGCTGCTTATGACGAGCACCTTGAGAGCGCTCGGCCCAGGCACTAAGCCGGAGCTGAACCTGCCACTGCGGCCGGTGCTTGGCGACGTGATCATCGACGTGGACGAAAACCTGCAGCCGGTGTGGGCCTGGAGTGAGTTCAATCATCTCGATCCGAACCGGCATCCTTACATGTTCCCAGACTGGACGCACTCCAACGCCATCCTCTATTCGCCCGACGACCGTAACATCATCGTCTCCATCCGCCACCAGAACTGGGTAATCAAGGTGAACTATGACGATGGAGAGGGCGACGGAGACATCATCTGGCGGCTGGGCGAGGGCGGAGATTTCAAGCTGATTGGCGGAAATGACCCGGTGGATTGGCAGTACGCGCAGCATGGGCCGGGATTCTTCAGTCCCAATACCTCCGGCGTATTCTCGCTGGGATTGATGGACAACGGCGATGACCGGCTTTATCCCGCTGGTTCGAAATGCACGCCGCAGGCAGATTTGCCGGGCTCCTGCCTCTATTCAACGATTCCGGTCTTCAGGATCAATGAGAACAAGGACGTGATGACGGCGACGCTCACATTCCATCAGAAGTTACCGGCCGACCTGTACAGCTTTTACGGCGGCAATACGAGAGAGATGCCTAACGGCCACGTGGAATACGACCTTTGCGGAGTGGGCACGACTTCACATGTCAATGAGGTAACGCAGGATGCCGATCCAAAGACCGTTTGGAGTCTCACGCTAACAGGCGGGAACTTCTATCGCGCATTTCGCGTTCCCAGCCTCTATCCAGGCGTGCAGTGGTGATGCTTTGGAGCGGCCGCCCTGCCGGGCGGCTAAGAAAGAGACACTGAATCGGGAGGGTCTCATCGGAAGTTTGCCGCTTTTTGCCGCGGCCGGAGAGACTTCTTCCAACACATAACCGGATGAGCAATTATGCGGCGTTGGATCGGATGAAACATCCGCGATTCTGCTTGACAAGCCGACCTGCAATTGTTTTCCTTGCGGAAACGGCATCTCTTCACAAGTCCGTGGTTCTGCCTGCATATTTCACCGCCCGCTCTCCGCAAACACGATGAACCGCGAAAGTCTCGATCTTCTGCAGCGAAACAATGGAATTCGCCGCTTACCAAGGACCTCGACCAGGAGGAATCATGCAAATGCAGCATAATGGGTGGTGTGCTTCGTTTCTGCCCGGCAGCTATCGCACCGGCGCAGGACCGGCAAAGATGCCGTCGGTGCTGAGGCTCATCGTCGCACTTTTGTTGGCCACGGTTTGCCCCTGCGCGCTTCAATCCGAGAACAACACGGCAAATACGGGTGCTCCGGCGAAGCCTCCCACTTTGCCAACTGCCCCAATCCAAGCCGCCACAGCCACGCCGGGCTTCACCTTCAACGCTTCTCCGGCCGCGCTGGCAATGGTTCCCGGCGGCGCAGCGGAGCCGTTGTCGATGGGAGCGGTCGCCAATGCGGGATTTCACGGATCGGTGTCGGTGAAGGCGGTTAACCCTCCCGCCGGCATTCGCGTTCAACCGGCAAGCTTCACACTTGCGCCGGGTTCGAACAAATCGATCGAGGTGTCCGCCACATCCGCGGCAAAGTCGGGAACCTACACAATCGACTTTGCGGCGACCTCGGGAACGATTACCGAGAGCTCCGCGATCAAGGTCGAGGTGTCCACCGCCGTCACCACGGCATCGTTGAGTACGTTCTTTTACGACTTCGGCAACGATCTTGTCGGCTACAAGCTCATGCATACGGCCGTGGTCGTGACCAACACCGGCAAGAACAAGCTGACGATGAATCCCACGCTGTCGGGCAACTCGAGTTACTCGATCGCGACCCAGGACTCATGCGGTGCGACGCTTGCGGCGGGCAAGAGCTGCGATATGGTCCTGCGTTACGTCCCGGCGAAGGCGTCGTATCCGAAAGCGCAGAATGCGACGCTGCAGATGAACTTCGGCAATGCGTATGCTGGGGATCCGGGGACCGTCGCCATCACTGGAGTTTCGGCCGCGCTCAAGCCGGGGACCGTTTCGCCCACCAACAATCCCCAAGTCGCCCTCTACACCATGACGCTGCCCTTCGCCGGCCGGATGAGGGTTTATTTCGGTCCCACTGAATCGTATGGGCTCAAGACGTGGTACCAGTCGACCGACGAGAACAAGGGCCAGGTGAGCATCTATGTAGCCGGAATGAAGGCTAACACCACTTATCACATGGCTGCCCAGGTCGAGATGCCCAACGGGATCGTAACCTTGGATTCGGATCACACCTTCCAGGTCCAAGCGCTGCCCACACAGTGGCAATTCAACCTGCAGGCCACGACCACGGCGGGCAAGACTCCTCAACCGGGGATTGAGTTCACGAATCCCGAGTCGCCGGTAAACGGGCTCGCCGCCGTCGATCTCGAAGGAAACATCATCTGGACGTACACGGCAGTGGATTCGCCCGGGGACAATCTGGACGGCGCCAAGCTGCTTCCCAACGGAGACATCGCGCTGGTGCTTTCGCCGCTTTCCACCGAGCCGATTTCGCCACCGCTGAAGACCCCGGCGCTCTATGAGATCCGCGAGATCAACCTGGCGGGCGACACGGTGAGAGAGATCTCGATTGCCGACTTGAACGCCGAGCTGTCCACCGCGACCTGCGCGGAATGCAGCAACCTGACGCTGCTGACGTTTCATCACGATGTGACCCCGCTTCCCAACGGACATTGGATCGTGATCTCCAACAAGCTGGTGGGCCTTTCGCCGACCACTACGCCTCCGTTGACGAACCATACGCCGATCAACGTGCTGGGCGACGTGATCGTCGACCTCGATGAGAATCTGCAGCCGGTCTGGGCATGGAACGAGTTCAATCATCTCGATCCCGACCGCCATCCTTACCTGTTTCCCGACTGGACGCATACCAACGCGGTCTTGTATTCGCCCAGCGATCGCAACCTTGTGATCTCCATCCGGCACCAGAACTGGGTCGTCAAGGTCAATTACGACGACGGCCGGGGCAATGGAGACATCGTCTGGCGGCTCGGCGATGGCGGCGACTTCAAACTGCTTGGTGGAACCGCCCCGACCGACTGGCAATACGCGCAGCACGGGCCGGGATTTTTCACTCCCAATACCTCCGGCGTATTCTCTCTGGGATTGATGGACAACGGCGACGACCGGCTTTATCCCACCGGTTCGAAGTGCGCGCCGCAGGGAGCCCTGCCTGCTTCCTGCCTCTACTCAACGATTCCGGTCTTCAAGATCGATGAGACGTCAAGCCCGATGACAGCGGAACTTACATTCCATCAAAAACTGCCGGCGGATCTGTATAGCTTCTTCGGAGGAAACACGGAGCAGCTGGCGAACGGCCACGTGGAATACGACCTTTGCGGCGTGCAGGAGAGTTCCTATGTGTACGAAGTGACACAGGAGGAGAAGCCGCAGACTGTCTGGAGCCTGAGACTCACGGGCGGGAACTTATACCGGGCGTTTCGCGTCCCCAGTCTCTATCCCGGCGTGCAGTGGTAAGGACCATGGGCAATTCGTTGCTCATTCGCGCGGAAGAACGGTTTTGCAACCATGTTAACCAGGACTCGATGAGGAGGAGTCATGCAAAAACAGGACAAAGGATGGCGCGTTTTCAGGCTTTCCGGCAATTATGGCAATAGCGCGATGCGGCCGGGGTTTCCGGCTACAAGAAAAGTTCTTGCACTTCTGCTGGCCGCTGGGTGCCCCATTGCGCTCTTCGCCGCGAGCGGCCGGGCGGTTGCGCCCAAAGCGACGGCGCCCGTCACAACGGTATCGCTGAACACTTTGTTCTTCGATTTCGGCAATAACCTGGTCAATAACGAACTCGTCGCAACCGCCGTTGTGGTTACGAACACCGGAAAAAACCCGCTCTTCCTGAATCCCACAATCTCAGGAAACGCGAGCTACTCGATCGCGACCGGAAAGTCCTGCGGCGCCGATCTCGCGCCGGGAAAGAGCTGCGACGAGGTACTCAGCTACATCCCATCCAAGGCGTCTTATCCCGGTGCGCAGAACGCCGTCCTGAACATGAACTACAGCAATGCGGATCCCGGCGACCCAGGTGCGGTTGCAATAACCGGTGTTTCGGCCTTGCTGCGGCCGGGAACGGTCTCGCCTACCAACAATCCGCAGGTGGCGCTTTACACCATGACGCTGCCCTTCCCGGGGAAGATGCGGGTCTTGTTCGGCCCAACCACAACCTACGGACTCGATACGTGGTATCAGTCGACCGACACCAACAATGGCCAGATCAGCATTTTTGTAGCCGGAATGAAGCAGTTGACGGCTTACCACATGGCTGCGCAGGTTGAGCTCTCGAACGGCATTGCGGCGCTGGATGCGGATCACACATTCACGACGCAGGCGATTCCGACGAAACCTATATCTGTGGCATTCGACGTAAAGGCGACAACTACGCCGGGGATGACGCCTCAGCCCGGCATTGAGATGACGAACCCGCTCCGGGCGCTGGCGGCATACGACCTTCAAGGAAATCAAATCTGGACCTATCAGTTGCCGACGCCCACTGAAGATCTGGTGGACGGATTCAAGATGTTGCCCAACGGCGACATCCTGATCGTGATCGGCGCTTCCCCAGGCGGCTTCATCGGCCCTATCGAGGAGATTCGCGAGATCAATCTGGCCGGAGACATAGTGCGGGAGATCTCGATCGCCGACCTGAACGCGGAGTTGACCTCGGCGCCGGCCAGCTGCAAGGAATGCGCCGGCCTGCAGGTTGTGACGTTTCATCACGATGTGACGCCGCTGCCAAATGGCCATTTGCTGGTGCTGACGAATCTCGCCATGAAACTTTCAGAAAAAACGGTTCCGAAATTGAATGGATATAAAACGCCCATCGCCGTGACCGGCGACCAGGTAATCGACCTCGACGAGAACTGGCAGCCGGTTTGGGCCTGGAACGAGTTCAACCATTTGAATGTCAACCGGCAACCTTGGTCGTTTCCCGACTGGACGCACAGCAACGCGGTGGTGTATTCGCGCGACGATGGAGACTTCCTCGTTTCCAGCCGGGCTCAGAACTGGGTCATGAAGGTGGATTACCGGAACGGCGCAGGCACGGGAGACCTTGTGTGGGAATTGGGCGAAGGTGGGACATTCACCCTGACCGGCAATGCGGACCCGATCCTTTGGCCGTATGCGCAGCACCTCCCCTCATATTTCTCGTCGAATACTTCCGGAGTTTTCTCGCTGGGTATGATGGATAATGGCGACGACCGTTCGTATCCCGCTGGCTCAAATTGCGTTCCCCAGAAAGATCTGCCGACACACTGCCTGTATACGACCATCCCGGTTTATCAGATCGACGAAAAGGCAAAGACAGCGAAGCTGCTCTACCGGCACAAGCTGCCGGCAAATCTCTACAATTACTTTGGCGGAAACGCGGAACTGCTGCCCAACGGCCACGTGGAGTACGATCTGTGCGGGCTCATCACTCCAGGCGGACCGACCCTGGGCGCATCTTCGCTGGTGCGTGAGGAGACCATGGAGGATAATCCGCAGACGGTATGGTCTCTGCAGTTAGTCAACGAGAACTTCTATCGCGCGTTTCGTGTTCCCAGCCTTTACCCCGACGTGCAATGGTAATGCGGATTCCTGACGCGACGCTTTGAGGTTGCGCATGAATACTGAGGTTAGGAAAAACCCCCGGAGCGCCTTGCCAGGCGCTTCGGATTCCTTCCCCACTCTGAAAATGCGGCGGCTCGCCTTTAATTTTCACGGCCGGATTGGCTGTGACTCGGGGCGAAATCTCCAGTCGAATTTCCTTGACAAGGCCGCGCCCGCTCGTCCACTTTACGGGTAAAGGTTCCTCTGCCTGCAAGCGATTCCACGAGCACTTCTAGACTCTCGTTGAAAGAAACGCTTTGCTGTGCCGCCGAGATTTTGCAAAACATAGGGCCTTGGCTCGCCCGTTCCCCGGACCAGGAAGAATCAGTTGACACCGGGGCAACAGATCGAGCGGTTCCGGACTTCCCCGCGGCACCGACACAATAGCTCCGGCGCCCCGCGGGCAGGAGGTTGCGTCAAGATGAAGGCGTTTTATGCAGTCCTCTCGGTCCTTTTGGTATCGCCGTGTCCCGCCGCGCTTTCCGCGTCGAACACGATCCCCGCGGCGGCGGCGACCACCAGCGCATCGTTGAGCACGACGTTCTTCGATTTCGGAGACGACCTGGTCCGCAATGCGATCGCGCGTACCGTGGTCACGGTAATTAACACGGGCACGAAGCCCTTGATCATGGCTCCGGACCTCTCGGGAAACCCCAGCTACGCGATCCGTCGGGACACATCCTGCGGCGCCGAACTTGCCGCCGGGCGGAGTTGCGCGATGACGGTCAGGTATCTGCCCACCGTAGCCTCCGCCCCGAAGGCCCAGAATGCCCTGCTCAAAATGCACTTTGCCAACGTGGCAAGCGATACCCCTGAGCAGGTCTTCATCACGGGAATGTCCGGGAGCCTGGCGGCCGGAATAGTAACGCCTACCAACAACCCGCAAGTTGCGCTGTATACGATGACCTTGCCATTCCCGGGAAAGATGACGGTGGAATTTGGACTGACGAGCTCCTATGGGACGCGGACGTGGTCGCAGTCGACGGATACCGCGGGAGGCCAAGTCGGCATCTTCGTGGCGGGAATGCTGCAAGAGACGACCTACCACATGGCCGCCACGGTGAAATTTTCAAATGGCATGACGGCGATAGACCGAGACCATTCGTTCACGACTGGAAATGTACCCGCGGATCGGGACTACCCGATCAGTGTCGCAACCGCGCCGGGAACGACTCCCCAGCCAGGGATCGAACTGCTGAACCCGATTACAGCGGTAATCGTTTCGAACCTGAATGGAATCCCGTTGTGGACCTACCTCGATCCCGGCAGCGCTACGAATAACAGCATCTACGGAGTGAAGATGCTGCCAAACAGCGATTTCCTTATGACCATCGGCGAGCTCTCACAAAGCGTGCTTGCCATTCCTCCGCCCGCAGACGCCTTTCTGGAAATCCGCGAGGTCAACCTCGGCGGAGATACTGTAAAAGAGATCTCGATCAACGACTTAAATGCCGAGCTGGCCACTGCGACCTGCACGGAGTGCGGCAACCTTACACTCCTGACCTTCCATCACGACGTAACACCGCTGCCCAATGGGCACTGGCTGGTGCTCGCCAACACATCGATGATCCTTTCGTCAACGAGCAATCCTCCCCTCAAAAATCGACCGGCCGAGACCATACTGGGCGATGTAATTGTGGATCTGGACGAGAATTTACAGCCGGTATGGGCTTGGAACGAATTCAATCACTTCGACCCCAACGTGCACCCCTTGGGGCTCCCCGATTGGACGCACACCAACGCAATACTGTACTCGCCGGACGACGGGAACATTCTGGTTTCGATCCGGAACCTAAACTGGATCGTTAAGGTGGATTACGCCAATGGCGGCGGAGACGGCCACATCATCTGGCACCTTGGCGAAGGCGGAGACTTCAAGTTGATTGGGGGAACGGACCCGACGGACTGGCAATATGCGCAGCATGGTCCCTCGTTCGCCAGCGAGAATACGTCGGGAGTTTTCTCACTGGCGGTGATGGACAACGGGGACGACCGGCTGTACCCGACGGGTTCCACTTGCGCCCCGCAAGGAGATTTGCCGGCCTCTTGTCTCTACACTACTGTCCCGATTTTCAAAATTGACGAGACGAAGATGACGGCGACGCTCATCTACCATCGCATTCTCCCGAAGAACATCTACAGCTCTTGGGGTGGCAACACAGAAGTGCTCGCGAATGGAAACGTGGAGTACGACGACTGTGCCACGCTTACAGGTTCCCACGTTTACGAGGTAACTCCGGGAGCCGATGCGCGAACGGTATGGCAATTGCGCCTCGGAGGCTTGTACCGGGCATTTCGGATACCCAGCCTCTATCCTGGCGTGCAATGGTGACGGATCGCGACGGGTACGCCGGCAGCGAATTGAAACCTTATGAACGCTTCGAGCGGAGCACCCGGTGGGGCGCTCCGCTTTTTATTTCGGCAGCGCAAACGCAACATAGGCGCCGCCCACCGGCGAGTGGGGATCGCGCCCGCCGCTGGCGGCGATGACCACATATTGGCGGCCGTCGATCATGTAGGTTGCGGGAGTGGCGACGCCGGCGAAGGGCAGCTCGGTTTCCCAGAGCAGCTTGCCGTTGCGGGTGTCGAAGGCGTGAAACTTGCGGTCGGCGACCGTTGACCCGATGAAGAGCACGCCGCCGGCGGTGACAATGGGTCCGCCATAGGTCTCGGAGCCGGTGTTGGTAATTCCCTGCTTGACCAGCTCGGGATATTCGCCCAGCGGGATCTTCCACAGGTACTTGCCGGTGGTGAGGTCGATGGCGCTGAGCGTGCCCCACGGCGGGGCAATGGCCGGATAACCGTCGGGATCGAGAAACTTGCGGTAGCCGGTGAAGATGTACCGGTCGGGAGGGTTCCGCGACTCGCCGGAGTTTGCGCCGGAGTGCTGGTCGGCGCCGAGATAGCGCAGCAGCGCATCCAGGTCCGCGCCTTGAATGTCGGGCATAGGCGGCATGGCGCCTTTGCCCTGGTGGATGCGGTCGGCGATCTGCGCGGCAGTCAGCCGGGCGCTTACGCCTGTCAGCATGGGAACAGCCGGCGGGTTGCCTTGCATTTGGGCGCCGTGGCACATCGCGCAACGGTTCCGATAAACGGTTGCTCCGGCCTGGTCAGCCGCAGGCTCGGGCGCGGCCGCCTGCGCGGGAACCGACGCCAGCTCCTTGGCGGCGCTGCTTTCTTCCGCTGGTGGCGCGCCGTTGCGCAGATAGTCGATGAGCGCGGCGAGATTCGCTTCATCGATGTTGGGGAAAGACGGCATGCGGCCTTTGCCCTGTTTTATGGTGTCGGTGACCTGCTGCGTGGTGAGGCGATTCAGTATGTCGACGAGCGATGGAAATGCGGGCGGCGCGCCGGAGCGATCTTCGCCGTGGCAAACCGCGCACTGGCTCTGGTAAACCAGCTGGCCTTTGCTGCCGGTTTGCGTTGCCGGGATAAGCCCGCCCAGCCAGGCCATCTCGTTCGCATTCACGTAGAGGACGTTGGTGGCCGGGTCGATCGCCGGACCACCCCACTCGGCGCCGCCATCGTAGCCGGGCAGGATGATCGTCTGCTTATCGAGCGCGAAGGGATAGAACTGGCCGTTGCTGCGAAGGTTTTGGAATTGCTTCTCGGCCCATGCGTGGATTTCGGGGTTGCGGTTGGTCAGGTCGTCGGCGGTGAGGCGCTGGCGGGCAAAGGGCGCGGGCGTGTCCGGCAGGGGCTGCGTGGGCGCGGTCACTTCGCCGGGCACGGTGCTGGGCGGATAGGGATGCTCGTGGATGGGATTGAGCGGCTCGCCGGTAATGCGATTGAAGAGATAAAGGTAGCCCTGCTTGGTAGTCTGCGCTAGCGCGGGAACGGACTGGCCGTTGCGACGGATGGTAAGGAGCGCCGGGGGGGAAGGAAAATCGCGATCCCAGATGTCGTGATGGACTCCCTGAAATTTCCAGAGCAATTTGCCGGTAGCGGCATCGAGGGCAAGGATGCAGTTGGCGTAGAGATCGTCGCCCACGCGGTCGCCGCCATAGAAATCGAAAACCGCAGAGCCGGTGGGCGCGTAGACGATGCCGCGCTCGGCATCGAGCGACATGCCGGCCCAGTTGTTGGCTGCGCCAGCCAATTTCCACGCGTCTTTGGGCCAGGTTTCGTAGCCGGGCTCGCCGGGGCGTGGAATGGTGTGAAATACCCAAACCAGCTTGCCGGTGCGCACGTCGAAGGCGCGAACATCGCCGGGAGGCGCGGGGTGCGTTTCAGGATTGCGGCCGCCGACGATGATCAGATCCTTGTAAATGATGCCGGGCGAGGTGAGCGCGATGGACTGCTCCTCGTAGGGCTCACGCAGGCCTTTGCGCAGGTCGATGCGGCCGTCTTCGCCGAACGACGCAATGGGCTGGCCGGTGCCGGCATCGAGGCAATAGAGGTAGTTCATCACCCCGGCGAGAAGGCGGCGCTCCTTTCCGTCGGACCAGTAGGCCATGCCGCGATCCGGCTGCTGGCCGGGGATGCCGGAGTCGAACTTCCACAGCAGTTTGCCGGTGGCTGCGTCGAGGGCGATGATCTTTTGCGTGGGCGTGTAGGCGTAGAGCGCGCCGCCGACAATGAGCGGATTGTCCTGAATACCGCCCTTTTCGCCGGTGTCGAAGGTCCAGGCGACTTTGAGCCGGGCAACGTTGGAGCGGTCGATCTGGGTGAGACGCGAGTAATGATCGCCGTCCCGCGAGCCGTTGTAGAAGGGCCAGTCGACGTTCTGGGCGGCGCAGATACCGCATCCCATCGCCGCGGCCAGCGCGGCCGCCACGGCTTTCGAATTGAATGTGTTCAAGGCAATTCTGCGCATCACGCGCCGGCGATTCGTCAAGACCAAGGCCCACTCATTCTGCGAGATTCAGTGTATTGTTGCATGGCAGTGCGAAGGCGGGAAAGCCTCGGCAGCGCGTAAACAGCCGGCACTGAAAAGAGCTAACTTAGAAACAGGCATGAGTATCGCAAATCAGCGGGGTACATTCGCTGCACACTGAATGCCGCATTGCAGGAGCGAAGCTGTGGATTTCAAATCAACACAACACGGAATCACCAGATTGGCGCGGCGAAGATTCGCGGTTCTTTCCGTGTTGGGGGCAATGGCTCTCTTCGCGCAGGCCGTTCGCGCGCAAGCCGCTCCGGCTGAGACAATGCCGGACCTTCAGCCGCAGGCCGAACAGCTTTTTGCGCTGGCCAATCAATCGCGCGCCGCGCAAGGGGTAGGGCCGCTCAAGTGGGATTCGGCCCTGGCCGCAGCGGCGCTCGCGCATTGCCGCCGCATGGCTCAGGAGGGGGAACTCTCGCATCGCTACGGCGGCGAGGCCGATCTCACGGATCGCGCGGGACTGGCTGGCGCGCACTTCAGCTTCATCGAGGAGAATATCGCGCTCGGCTCCTACGTGGACCAGATTCACTCCGGCTGGATGCACTCGCCGCCGCATCGCGCCAATCTGCTCAATCCCAACGTCGATCATGTGGGCATCGCCGTGGTGGCCGCTCAGGGCGTTTACTACGCCGTAGCCGATTACGCGCGCGCCGTGCAGATGCTCGCTGCTTCGCAGATCGAGTCGGAGGTCGCCGGCCTGATCCGCCCCAGCGGGGTTGCGATCCGCAACGATCCCGACCTGGCGCGAGCCGCCTGCGCTCTCGATCATGGTCTGCCCCAGGCTGCTTCAGGACCGCAGCCCCAGTTCGTGATTCGCTGGCAGAGCGCCGACCTTACCCATCTGCCGCCGGACCTGGTAAGCAAACTGGGGTCCGGCGACTACAAGCAGGCCGCCGTCGGCAGTTGCTCGCCGAGAAATGTGGAAGGGGACTTCACTGTGTATCGCGTGGCGGTGTTGCTTTACACGGCCAGCGGGAAGTGACCGAAACCTTGTGATTGTCCCGGGCGATTCATTGGTTAAGCGATCTTTCGTTTCCCGCGCCGAAGATAATACGTTCTAATTTTGTTGACTGGCCTTCATTTCATCGCGGACCTTGTGGGCCAGCTTCTCAACTTGCTCTGCCTTCTTGATAACGCTCACTGAAAGCGTGTCCTTGCTGGTCTTGTCAAGTTCCGCCTTCAGTTCGTTCGCCAAAGTCAGCAACTTCGCAGTATCGTCCGCGAGGCGCTTCTGCTGCGGAGTCCGCGGAGTCGTGGGCTTGGAAGTGTCGGCTTTCGCCTCTACAATTGCGGACGCCTGGGCCACGGGCAGTTGAGCCGCGCCGCCCTGAGCGGGTTGCTGAGCTGCAGCTGGAGAAATTGAGCCGAAGGTGAAGACAGCCAGGCACGCCAGACTTTGCACAGAACGCATCCGTCCTTCGAACCGGCACAAGGAATGAAACCTTGACAGTATCCTCATAGCAAACCTCCGATCTGGTTGTTGCCGGTCGCCTTCATCGGGTTGCGGACACTCCTCTCCAATTTTTCAATCAGCTCCACCTTGCGCAACTCGCCCACAAACTGACTTCCTTGGCCAATTGCAGCAGCTTATCCGTTTTCGAATTCATCGGATCGATCTTTCAGGAAAGTCGTACGCGCCCCCTTATCCGCACAGTATAGAGAGAAAATTCGAGAGGGAGAACGTATCTTCTTTCAATTCTCATACAGCCGCCGAACTTGAGCCAGGGAGTTACCGAGATTGCTCTTCGACCACCATCCGGCTTTGTCCGGCAGGAAGCGGAAACCCACTTGCTGCTGTTGTGGCGGGCGCCTTGGGAGTGCGGTGAACTCGCCCCGGTTCGTCATGCGCGGCAGGCTTCGCCATTACCAATTTGGTTTTGTCGGCGAATGGTGTTCTTGAGTTATCCCAGTCAGGAGCCGGCGAAGCCGCCCTGCAATACCTGCGCCCCTGGGTCGCACAGCCCCCTCAAGCATCCGGCAACCGGCGCACCAAGGCAGGCAAGGCAGCTATTTGGAAATGGACGCCCTCATCTTCTTTTGAACGCCGTGCGCCAGCTTCTCAATCGTTTCAGCCTGCTGGATCTCAAACATTGGAATCATATCCGGCGCACCCTTTTCCGTCTCGGTCTTCAACTCATTGGCCAACTCAACCAATTTTGCGGTGTCCGATGTCATTTCTTCTTGGCGTTGCAAATTCATCAATTCAATTTGCTTAAGGGCGTCCTGGTGCTTCATCGAATCCAGCATGAGCCGGTTGGCGTCCGCCGTTGGATTCGCAGTCGGATTCATCGGCGGCAATCCCGGCTCATGCGGCGGATAAGGCAATCCGTTCCCTATCTGCTGCTGCGGGATACCCGCGGCGAACGGTGTAAACGTGACTACGGCCAGGCAAACGAGGCCCCGTACCCAAGGCACCTTCTCAAGTACGACGCTCCGAGGTCTCAACGCACCGATGCGAAGGTCGCTGCTTCTCATGCTCACAGTATAGTGCGAAAAAAATTGCTTAGATGCCTCTCTTTTGAGAGATTTTGATCGGTCCGGCTCTTTCGGAAAGATATTCGTTGAGGATTCCTTCGACCTGCCCCGACCAAAGGACTGAAATCAGCCGTCATCCGACACCATATTCGCCAACCAAAGCTCGGTTGGAGTTTTTTCAGCAACCCTAAAGCTGTGCCCCTTTTAGAAGGTGGATTGATGCAACCAGTTCTATGCCGAGTGCAGCGTAAACAGCGTGATCTCCGGCGGGCAATCGAAGCGGAGCGGAACGCCGACGGCGCCCAGCCCGCGATTGACATAAAGCTGCATTCCTCCCAGATGGAACCATCCTTCGACATATTTTCTTCCGAGCTGAGGCAGCAGCGTTGCGCCTACAAGTGGAAGCCGCACCTGGCCCCCATGTGTGTGTCCGCTCAACATCACCTTCACCGCTGCGCCGGCAGGATTGGCCAACAGATCGTCAGCGTAGTCAGGAGCGTGGCACAAAACCACCACCGGCTCATTGGGGATATTGCGAATCCGAGACGGAATCGCCAATTCTGGATCGGGATTTCCTACAACCGGATCGTCTAGCCCCGCAAGCCAGAATCGCGCTCCGGAGCGTTCGATTGGCTGGCAGTCATTGATCAACACCTTCATGCCGTTATCGGTAAGGGCGGTTGCAACCAGCGTTGGATTCACCAAAACGTCATGGTTGCCGAGAATGGCATAGCGATTGCGGCAATTCAGTCCGGTAAGAATGTTGGCGCATTGCCATGCCGCGTCTTCGGCAAATTTTTTGGTGGAGATGCCCCAGGTGACGTAGTCACCTGTCAAAAAAACCATGTCCGGATTCAGCCGGTTAATGCGATCGACGGCATCGCGCAGAAAAAATGGCTCGGTGTATTCGTCCAGGTGCAAGTCGCTGAGCTGCGCGATGCGCATGCCGTCGAACGTGGCAGGAAGGCCTGCAATGCGAAGATCCTGCCGTGAGATTTCAACCCAATGGCGCTCCACTTCGCCTGCGTAAAGAACCAGGCCCGCAGCACCGCAAAACATCGCCTTCAGGAAGCGTCGCCGGCTGCTTTTCAGAACGGGGGAGAAGTGCGGAGAGTCGATCCCTTCCATGACATCGAATGGAGGGGCTTCTCTGGCGGAGACGAGGTTTTCTTTAGATATAGTAGTCGATTCCATCTTCTCGTTTCGTACGGAAAGGCGGTCAGAACCGGCCGTAAGCGCGGAACATAACATCTATGACCATAACACCTATTCTGATGCATGCTGGACCGAATCAGTTTGAACACGCCCTAGCCAAAATCCTTGTGCTCCTTCCAGAGTGTGGGCCAGGGCTCGCGCGGGGGCCCGCACACGAAGATGTCGGGGTGATATTCGCTCTCTTCGTTCTTGATTCCCTCCGCATTTCCGTTGTGCCCGGCGAGGCGGCAGCCGGTGAAGATCGAGTCGGCCTCTTCGCGGGTGATTCCGAGAACGATCAGCGTGGTGGGCGGCGGGGTCGGGTAGCCGCGCAGCCATTCCGAATTTGTTGTGCCGATCGGCTCCGGGAGTCCGTACGCGCGGCCCAGGATTTCGATCGCCCCGTACTCGCCGTAGTTGCCGGTGGTGATGCCCAGGCTCGCCTGCTGCTCGGGTGTGAGCGAATCGCGAATGCCGGCGACGGTTTTCACCAGTTCATTCCAGCCGATCTCTTCGCGCAGATCGCCGTTGTGCTGGAGAGCAAAAATGCGCAGCGGTCCGGACGGAGCCAGCGGCACAATCACTGTGCAGGCATAGACGCCGATCGCTGCAACCCCCGCGAAGTAGACCGCTTCGATCGAGCGCCGGCCCCACCTGGGCAGCCCATTCAGCCAGCGCTCGCTTACAGCCGCTCCCATCGCGATCAGCATGGGATAAGCCGCCGCCGTGTAATAGCCGCGCCCTTTGCCGAAACAAAAGAGTGCAACCGGAACCACATACATCCAGCCGAGCATGCGGTAGCGGCGATCGCGAAAGAACGCAATCACGCCGGCCACGCACATCGGCGCGGCAAACACGTTGATGCAAACGCGGATCTGGTCGCGCAGGAATCCATCCGCGCGGCCCTCGCCCACATCGCGCTTGTGAATGTGCTGCAGAAAGTGGTAGGAGATGAAATCGTGGCGCATCAGCCAGAGAAAGTTAGGCAGGAAGATCAGCAGCGCAAGGCCAATTCCGCCCCAGAACCACCCGCTCGCGAGATACCGTCGTGCGCACGACAGCACAACGCCCACCAGGATTCCGGCGATGTAAAACGTGATGGAGTATTTAGTCAGCAGGCCCAGACCGACTGCGGCGCCGATGGCCAGCCACCACCGCGGGTTCTCGGAGTTGAGCAGCCGGATGGTGAAGTACGCGATCAGCACCCACCACAAATAATCAAAGGTGGTGTATTGGAATTCCGTGCCTTCGAACAAAGGCAGAGGCGAAAGCGCAACCGCCAGAGCCGCAGCAACCTGCGCCAGCCGCTTGCCGCCCAGTTCCTTCGCCATCAAGCCCGTCACCACGATAGCCGCGGCCTGCGCCAGCACCGAGAACAGCCGCAACCCGATCATGGATAGACCGAAGATGCTCATTGATATGCGCTCGATAAACGGCGTCACCGGCGGATAGGCGACGAAGCCCCAATCCAGATGCCGTGCATCGCTCAGGAACTGCAGCTCATCGCGATGAAAACCGTAGCGGCCGTTGGTCAGCAGGTGCAGCAACGTGATTGCCACGGCTATCGCCACAACAGGAATGAATTCGAAGTGCGTTTGTGCGCCGGTTTCGCTGGGAGCGCGATCCACACTCGTCGATGACATTGTTGACCTCGCGGGGAACCTACCTCTTGGGAAGCCATACGAAGAATATCACCTCGAAGTTCCACTCCAGGCCGAGCCTACGACGAAACCGCAGCCTCCTGCTGCACCGGCGCCGCGAGTCCGCCCTCGCCAAGCCTGGTCGGCTCCATTCTGAGCGCGTCGTTAAAGCGGTTGAAGTAGTTGAAGAGCCCGATGGCGCAGAGCAGATCCACAATCTCGCCCTCGGAGTAGAAGCCGCGCAGCTCGGCAAACTGCTCGTCGGTCAAGGCGTGGGCGTCGCGGGTCACGGTCTCGGCCAGCCGCAGCGCGGCCTTTTCGGCCGGAGTAAAGTCGTCGCGCTCGCGCCAATCGGCCAGGTGAGCCAACTGGTCGTCGCTCCATCCCATCCCCTTGGCGAGTTTGGTGTGACTGGCCAGGCAATAGGGCGTCTGGTTCACCTGGCTGGTGCGGACGATGATCAGCTCCTTGAGCCTGGTTGAAACCGTGCCCGTGTTCAGCACCGCCGCGAAATGGGCCTGCATGGAGGCAAAGATCTCCGGCCGGTGCGCCATCACGCGAAACATGTTGGGGACGTTGCCGCGCTGCGCAAATACCATATCGAACAGGCTTGCGATATCGGGGGTCACTTCACTGCGATCCAGCCGCGAAATCCGGGACATGATGCCTCCTCGCCGTCCTCTCCCATCTTACAATCCAGCTTGTACGATCCAGCCCGGCTTTCTGCAGCCCCGCCACGGCGGCGGGCGACTTGACGCGGCTTCGCATCGAGGGCTTCCATCGGTCGCGCAAGTCCAGTCCGAAACCGGCTAGTACCTACTTGCATAAATCCGCGTAAGAACGTTTAGGTGCAGACTTGTGGACGGCGGCTTTTGTCCATTCGAAGGGTGCGGCGGTTGGATTGTACGCTGCTACGAAGTCGTCGATTGCCTGG
>JBAUBR010000463.1:0-7634 GCA_049676965.1 Occallatibacter sp. | reverse complement strand
GCTTTTTGGCGTCTTTTTCTGTCCTACCTGTCGGGCATATGGAACGGACATTTGGCTTCGCAAGGTCCGCAACCCCGCTTGGCTCAATTCCAAAATGTCTAAAACGAGTTTTTCAGGATCGACTAATGATTTCCAGGGCAGATCATACTGGAGAAGGATCACCGGCTGTCTTTGACGAGCGATCGGAGGTCCCCACGGATTGGCTCCTTCACTGGCTCCAACTCGCCATGCAAGTCTCGTGCGAGATGCATGATGGAAAAATACGGGCGAGACTCTACCTCGATCAATATCTCCGTCTCATCGTCGAGCTCAATCGATATATAGATGTTGTGAGATTTTGGGAAGGGCTCTTCCAGACATACACGACGGATTCGTTTGCCCGTCGCCTCACGAATTACCAGCATTGCACGCTTTGTTTTACTCATCGCTCTGCGCCCCTTCCTTGTCCAGCCAAGGCGGTGGCCCCAGCATCTCGTCTGCACGCTTGTATACGTCGTAAAGCTCTACGCCCAAAGCGCGTGCAATTCGGTCAATCCTGCCTATCGAATAGTTGGTGTGGAGTTGATTTGTCTCCAGCCGCCGAATCCACTGCGCAGAAACCTCTGCCCGCTTCGCCAGTTGATCTGGAGTCAGCCCTTTCGCTGCCCGCAACTGGCAGACAGCGATCCCAAGACAGCGGCCATGCTCCTGCTTATAGCGTTCAAAAGCCGCTGCATCCACCTGTTTCTTCATGCAATCAAACCTCCGTCGTCAACGGAACGCCTAGTCCACGCCTGAGCAGCAAGCTCGTTGAACTGCTGTCGGGCAAAGAACCTCAGCCCTGCATACAGGTTCTTCACGAATTTGGCCTCGTTCTTGAAAGGGACAGATTTGCCGGAAAGATCGATCTTTTCGCTACCGGCCCATGTATAGGCCGCATAGACCATCAACTGTCTCGCGCGCTCGCCGCTGATGCCTCGCAGTGCTCCGATATCCCGCGCGGATAGGCCGAGATGGACGGATTCAACTAACATCTCGTAGGCGCGCGCGAAACGCGCCCGATTTTCAGGGGTGTCGCTTCGCTTTCTAAAAGTGAAGTCGGCACCAAACCACAGAGGCGGCGTGTTCCAAGGCAGCCGGTCAGCATATTTGGCCCGGATCACAGCCATGCGAGAGGGGTTGGACGGGACGGCACGATCAGCGATCCGTGAATACTGCCGCCATTGGTTACGTGCTCGATTCACCATCCAGCTCACAGCGTCCTTATCGGGTATAGACAACCCAAGAGAAGCTGCCCATGCCCCCGCAAATAAATGCGCCTCCATGCTGAGGGCTTTAGCGATTGCCTTGAACTCGTCTTCCGTCAAGAAGCTTTTTCCGGCGATGTAGCGCGCCAGGCAGCGCTCGGTGACATCGCCTAACCGGGTGCTCAACTCTTCGTGCGAGAGGTCGCCGCGCAGCATTTCAATCTGCATGAGCAAGTGATGGCGAAAGTCCCATTTCATGGCAGACCTCCGAAATGGAGAGAGCTTTTTAGAAACAAGGATTTGCGTAGGCGCACAAAGGTGCGTCGTCGCGGCTATAGTTGAACCGGAACTACTACTTCAGGGGATGGTAGCAGGAATAGGTGTCTGAGACAACTATTAAAGATGGAGATCGTATCGACGACTGGATTTCACAGGTCGAGGCGGCGCGAATTCGCGGCGTGTCGAAGCAGGCCATCGCCAAGTTAATTGCGCGGAAGCGCTTGTCAGCACGTGAAATCGGTGGTCGTATGCTGGTGCGGCGATCAGAGGTAGAAGCCTTTGTGCCAATGCCGATCGGTCGCCCCCGCAAGAAGGCTTCGCCTAAAAAGAAGACCGCCCGCAAAAAGCAGATAGATTGAGCGGCCTGGATTACCGATAGATCGAATCAGTGTCACGCTGCACGAAGAACAGCCGCCAGCGGCGGCTCGTGCGCGGAGATTTGCCGCTAAAAACGCCCCGGCGGGGCAGCGGCAAATCAAAACCATCTCAGTGAGGAATGTCCGGGCCGGACATTGGGACGATACCTCCCTGCGCCTGCCTCCGCCAGCGGCTCCGGCAAAAGACGGCTTCGGGAGGTTCAGGGTCAGCGCGGCCTGTGGCGCTGACCTCGTTTGCCTTTATCGTGTGTCTCTGACGCCTTCGACGCCTTGGCCCTGGTATCGTCCGGCTGCGGTAGTTCCCATCCCGCCATGCCTTGCAATACGCGGTCGGCGTGCTTGATGGTGTTTACATGCCCATAGTGGCTTTCAATCATGTGGACGGAAGTTCCCATCTGCTCGGCAAGGAAATACACGTCCACGCCTTCCTGCAAGCGGAGCGTCGCATAGGTGTGCCGGAAGCAATAGGTGGAGCGCGGAACACCCTGCGTTCCTTCGCGCAAATTTGCTTCTCTCAGAAGATCGGCAATCAAGGAACTATAAAGCGTCTTAGCAGGCTTGCCGGTGATGTTGGTAAATACCCTGTCGTCCAGTTCCGTGGCTTTGGAGATGGCACGGATGCGGTCCAAATAATCTCCGACACTCTTGGGCGCGACCAGTTGACGCGATTTGTCCTTGCCCTGCACGAACAGGACAACGATCTCACGGCTCTCGCGGTCTTTTGCGGGCATGATGTCGCGCCAGCGGAGATTTTTCATCTCCACTGGTCTCATGCCCGTATTGCAGGCAATCAGAATCATGTTGTAGGTGACGGTGCGATACCAGAGGCTCGAAGGCTTGTCGGCCTCACCAATCCACTTGCGGCCTACGGTGTGGAGCTTGCGATATTCCTCCAGCGTGAACTCGTCACGCCGCATCGTCTTGAGCTTCGGGCGCTCGTCGAAACGCTGGCTTGCGGGAACATAGCGTTTCTTCACCGCATAGTTCATAATCGCCCCGAAGATGGACATCTCGAAGCGGATGGTGGAATCGCTTATGAAGGGAATCACCCGTTCTTTGGAAGGTTTGACTTCAATCGGTTTCAAAACCCTGATACCCAGGGTTTGCTGAACCTTGGTGCGGCGCTCGGCTTCATGGTCGGCGAAGGATTGCGCTGCATCGGCTGTGACTTCCCGAACGCCGTTGCGCCGATGCCGTCCCGCGCCGTTCTCCCGCCGCCATGCCGGATAGCCGCCCCAGCGTTCGTCACCGATAAGGTGGACCTGCGTGGAACCTGCGTATCTGTCTAACGTGCCCTCGATGACGGCACGAAGTTTCTTGGGCCGTGCGGCGCTGATCTCTCCGCGCTTCGCCCGCGCCTCCTGCGTCAACAGATATTCGTGCGCCACGTCGCGGAAGGGACGATTGAACACGGGAACGTCATGCTTGATGCGGAAGCGAACGTCCGCGTCCTGATCGAAGGCGCGTTCCCGCGCCGCTTCTCTATCAGTTGTTTTGAGCGAAACCGTCTTGTAGCGGTCGGCCTTCGGCATCTTCATGCGGCAGTACCACATCCGGTGGTCTACGTCGCCGCGCCGGAAGAGAATCAGACCGGGTTTCAACTCCTCTTTCTCGGTAATAAACGCCATGTTGCCTCCTGCGTTTTATTCCGTTCTGTGCAGTTTCCGTGTAGATTCCTCGTGCAAGCCATTAATTCTTCGTGGCTGTGCAGGCTTTGTATGGAACATTATAGAAAATTATATACTTTATTTATAGTTATTTATGATATAGTTCTCATCCTGAGCGAGGTCGCCGCCGCGACCGAGTCGAAGGACCTGCATTTACGCTGCGTTCTCGCACAGATCGCTTCATTACAACGTGTCATCCTGAGCGAGGTCGCCGTGGCGACCGAGTCGAAGGACCTGCGTTTATATCGCTTGTCCTGCATAATCTTCGCCAGATCGGTCGAGAAAAACGTCACTTCGCCCTCGGATGCGTCCGGTCATACACCTGCGTCAACTGCGCGGTGGTGAGCTGCGTGTATCTCTGCGTAGTCGACAACCGCTCATGCCCTAGCAGTTCCTGAATGGCCCGCAAATCCGCGCCCTCTTCGAGCAAATGCGTCCCGAACGCATGCCTCAGCGTGTGCGGGTGCACATCGGAAGACAACCCGCGCTGAATCGCAATCCGCTTCACGATCCGCCCCACGCTGCGCGTAGTCAGCCGCGCCTGCGCGCCGGCAACCTTGCCCAGCCCGCGCAGCCGCAGATTCAAAAACAGCGCCGGTGTCTCCAGTCCGCCCTCGCCGCCGGCTGCCGCCAGCTTCGCCGCGCGCTCCGCAAGATAAGCCCTCACCGCCTGCGCCGCCGCATCGCCCAGCGGAACATACCGCTGCTTCTGCCCCTTGCCGCGCACCAGGATCGCCTCGTTGGCCCAGTGAATGTCTTCAAGGTTGAGCCCCGTCAGCTCCGCATTGCGCATGCCGCACCCGTACAGCAGCTCCAGAATCGCCGCATCGCGCGCCGGCCAGCTCGCCGCCTCGTCATCCACCGAATCCACCACGCGATTCATCTGCTCGATCGACGGAACCCGCGGCAGATGCTTCGGCAATCGCGGCGTAGCCACCAGCGCAGCAACGTTTTGCGCGAGCCGTCCCGTGCCCGCCAGCCACTTCAACCAGCTCCGAACCGCCGCCAGCGCCCGCGCCGCCGAGGCCTTCGAAAGCCCGCGATCGTACAGCGTGCTCAGGAAAGCGCGAATATGTGTGTGCTCGATCCGCTCGATGCCGAAATCCGCGCCATACCGCTCGACAATATGCACCACAAAGCCATTCAACTCGCGCTCGTAAGCACGCAAAGTATGCTCCGATGCCCCGCGCTCGTTGGCCAGCACCCGCAGATAATCCGCCACCAAAGAGCTCATCAATCCCCGTCTTGGCAGGGTCTGACGCACGCGCAAATCCAGCGGCCTTGTATCAGGGCACGACTTCAGTCGTGCCGAAAGGGCAGCAAAATGAGTTGGGGCTTTAGCCCCCGAAGCGAGGTCCTCTCTTTTCACTTTGCGCTCTTTCGAAACGGCCTTGCTGCGCACGCCAATGGCTTCACGACGTCTCCTCGACCGGCGGATTGCGCTTCACAAGCTGCGGCCCCAATCGCGAACCCGCACGCGGCCCAAAAGATGGACCGGCCTGCGTCTCCACCTTTGCCGCTCTCCGCGCTCCCCGCGGATGATGCTTGCGATGCACGGCCTTCAGCCGCCCCAGCGCCAGATGCGTATAAACCTGCGTCGTCGAAATATCCGCATGCCCCAGCATGAGCTGCACGCTGCGCAGGTCGGCCCCGTGCTCCACCATGTGCGTCGCGCAACTGTGCCGCAGTCGGTGCGGGCTCGCCGCCGGGTCGGACCGCTTCACAATATGCCACACCCACTGCCGCGTCAGCGGCATGCCGCGGAGCGAAAGAAACAGCCGCGCCCGCTCCTGCCCCGCGCCGCCTCTCGCGCCACTCAGCCCATCGCCGCTCTTGCGCGCCGAGCTGATGCGCTGCAAATGCGGCCGACCCTGCCGCAGATAACCCTGCAGCGCCTCCAGCGCCGTGCGCCCCAGCGGAACAATGCGCTCCTTGTCGCCCTTGCCGCGCACATGCACATTCCCCGCATCCAGAGCCAGGTCGCCCGTCGACAGCGCCGTCACCTCCGAGACGCGCAGCCCGCCCGCATAAAGCAATTCCAGAATGGCGCGGTCGCGCAGCGCCGTAGCCTGCGCCTGCGGATGCGACGCCGCCATCGCCGCGCACTCCAGCATCTCCGCCACTTCCGGCTCGGCCAGCGACTTGGGCAGCACCTTCCAGGCCTTGGGCGACCCGATATTCACCGTCGGGTCGTGATGTATCCTCCGGTCGAGCAGCAGCCACTTGTAAAACCCGCGCAGACAGCTCAGCTTGCGCGCCGCTGAGCGCGAATCGATCCCATGGCCGCGCAAGTGTTCCAGAAACCCCGCCACATCCTCCTGCGCCGCCGTCAACAACACCCCGCACCGCCCCTCGAGGAACTCGGCAAACGTCTTTAAATCGCTCAGGTACGCTTCGCAGGTCAGCGGCCGCAGCCCCTTTTCCACGCGCAGATAACCCTGGTAATCGCTCAGCAGTTCGAGATTGCGCGCACCGTCCACACCCTCGATTATGGCCGTCTCACACCCCTCCCAACCGCGCCTGCGCCCCGCGCTGAACCTCGTTCATCAAGGAATCAAACTCATTACCCAAGCGCGGTTGCAATCCACAATTGAAAGGAGTAGCGCCGCAGCCGAAGGCTCGCCACGCCTGCAAAATCGACGGCCAACCCGGCATTCACCGAATCTTCGCGTGCAAAGCCGGTGCAAATTGGAGGAAAATAGGAACAGACGAAATCAAGAGGTAAATTGAGGATCGATTGACATCGACACAAATTGAAATCCCCAGATGGTCGGCCGCCGAATTCGAGCGGCTGGTTCTCGACTGCAATCCCAAAATCGCCGTCTTCGATTGCGACGGCACGCTGTGGAGCGGCGATGCAGGTTACGGCTTCATGGCCTGGACGCTCGAGCAGGGACTGGTCTCCCGCGCCACCAGCGACTGGATCGACACCCGTCATCGCGCCTACCGCGCCGGCCAGGTAAGCGAGCTCGAAATCTGCGGCGCAATGGTGCAGATGTACGCCGGCCTGCACGAAGACGAGATGCGCGCCGCCGCAGCCCGCTACTTTTCGGAATTTGTCCAGGAACGCATCTTCGCCGAGATGGCAGCGCTCATCGCCGCGCTTCGCCAAACCGGCGTCGAGCTATGGGCCGTCAGCTCCACCAACAAGTGGGTGGTCAGCGAGGGCGTGCGCGAACTCGGCATTCCGCAAAAGCGTGTCCTGGCCGCAGAGGTCAAAGTCGCGGACGGCATAGTCACCAGCGAAATTGTCGACGTGCCCACCGACGAAGACAAGGCAACCGCGCTGCGCCGCGTCGGTCTCGCCCACCCCGACGCCGTCTTCGGCAACTCCGTCCACGACCTGGCGATGCTCGAAATCGCGCAAAACCCCTTCCCGATTAACCCATCGCCGGCACTGCTCAAAGCCGCTGCCGCCAATGGCTGGGGTTACTTCCGCCCCCAGGCCGCCGAAGGCATAGAGGCCGCGGTCGACGGCGAATAGTTCAGACCGCTCCCGGCCTCGCGCGTCTAAACTAAAGTCGTGGAAGAGGTTCGCCAGACTCCGAACGGGAAACCCTCCGGCCCGGCCTTGCGCTTTGTGGCCGCCGCGCTCATCGTGCGCGGCGGCGAGGTCCTCATCGGCCAGCGCCGTCCCGACCAGCCCATGGCCCTGCAATGGGAGTTCCCCGGCGGCAAAATCGAGACCGGCGAAAGCCCCGAGCAGGCGCTGGCCCGCGAACTGCACGAGGAGATCGGCATCCAGGCCTTGGTCGGACCGCGCGTCACGCGCATCCGCCACAACTACCGCCACGGCGGCGCCGTCGACCTGCAATTCTTCGCCGTCAACGAATTCGCCGGCGAAATCGAGAACCGCATCTACCACCAGCTCAAGTGGGTAAAGCTGGAAGATCTTCCCGGCTACGACTTCCTCGCCGCCGATCGCGGCCTCATCCGCGACCTCGCAGCCGGCAAGCTCCTCTAGCAGGCTGCTGAAAAACTAAGTTGTTTGCCGGTCTTACTCCGCTTTCGGTTCCATTCCGGCTGGTTTTGTGCTGCGTTATGGTTGATTTCTGTGCTCTGCGGGTCGTTCTTGCGGCCCGCAG
>JBAUBR010000462.1:0-8068 GCA_049676965.1 Occallatibacter sp. | reverse complement strand
CTCGTGGGCATTGGGCTGGTCTCGGCCGGCGCCGCTGCGCTCAACCAGGCCTACGAGCGCAGCACGGACGCTCTTATGGTGCGAACCGCCGACCGGCCGCTGGCTTCGGGCCGCATGCCGCTGGCCGCCGGCATCCTGGCCGGACTGGGATCTCTGGCGCTGGGAGCGGTATGGCTGCTGCTGCGCACCAACCTGCTCACCGTTTCTCTGGCGCTGCTCACGGCCTTCAGCTACGTGGCTGTCTATACGCCGCTCAAGCGTGTGACTACGCTGGCCACTTTTGTCGGCGCGTTTCCCGGCGCCATGGGCCCGCTGCTGGGCTGGACCGCGGCGCGGGGGCGCATCGAGTGGCCCGCCGTGGCGCTGTTCGCGATTCTCTTTGTGTGGCAGTTTCCGCACTTCATGGCCATTGCGTGGCTCTACCGCGAAGACTACGCGCGCGCCGGCATCCGTATGCTGCCGGTGGTGCAGCCCGACGGGTTGTCGACCGTGGTTGAGGCGCTGGTCTATGCGGTGCTCATGATTCCCGTCAGCCTGGCGCCGTGGTGGCTGGGCATGGCCGGCGTTGCTTATGCCGTGCTGGCGTTTGCTTTTGGAGTTTTCTATCTCGCTTACACGATCCGGTTCGCCGGCATTTTGCGCGCGCGCTCCGAGACCGAAAGCCGCATGCTGGCGCGCGATCTGCTCAAGGTCAGCGTGATCTACCTGCCCGTCCTGCTCACCACGCTGATGCTTTGCGCCACGGCCAGGACATAGGGAGAAATGACGACTGCCGTCTCACCCCGATCGAGCACGCGCCCGGCGATTGCCGCCATCCTGGCGATCAGCGCCGCGGCCTCGCTGTTCCTCTTCTGGCTGATCTATGTTCACCCCGCCGCTGATACAAGCAACGTTCGCTTCGGCTTTCTGCCCGCGCTGAACGCCGTCCTCAACGGGTTGAGCGCGACGGCGCTGCTGATCGGCTTCACCTTCATTCGCAGGCGCAAGATCGCTGCTCATCGCGCTTCGATGATCACCGCATTTGTTTTTTCCACGCTGTTTCTGGTCAGCTACATCGCCCACCACGCGCTGCATGGGGACGTTCGCTACCCGGTTCACGCCGCTTACCGCTCGATTTATTTGCCGCTGCTCGCCAGCCATATCATTCTGGCCGTCGTTGCCTTGCCCATGGTGCTGGTCACGTTCTTCTTTTCGCTGACCGGGCGCTTTCCGCAGCACCGCAAGATTGCGCGCATTACGTTTCCGCTCTGGCTTTACGTCTCCATTACCGGCGTTGTGACTTACGTCATGCTGCGGCTGGCGCAGGGATAAGCCGACCGTGCCCGCTCGCCGCGAGAATGCCAACAACAATCAGCCCTTCCCGATCGAACCCGATGACGGTACGCGCGAATTGTTGCGCGGCGGCGGGGCGATCTTCGGCGCCGGCGTGCTTGCGGGCGTCTTGCTGCTGACCGTTCTGGGCGGGTTCACGCGCAGGGGCGCCACGACCAACACGGGCTGGTTCGCACTGATCGTGGCGCTGATGTGCATTCCGTTTGGCGGAATGCTGCTCGCGCTTGGGGTTGCCAAGTGGCTGCGCAACCGGCGGATGAGAAGAATGCTCTAAAGCGCCGTGCATTATCGATCGAGGATGCCTGTTTGTTGGAGGAAAATTCCCTCAGGGACTGAAGTCCCTCTTCAATTCAGGCGCTCTTAAAGTACGGGCTGAAGCCCGTACCCTTCACACCGGGCCCCTATCTTGCAGACTGAGTCAAATCCCCTTATCTCGCGATGCGGCGCGCGCGTCTAAAATCATTGCAGATGGCGGACACGCTTTATCTGAGCTTGTGGTACCCCAACCTGCGCCTGGCTGCGTTGGGCGACAAGCTTACGGCGGTGCTAGGCGAATTCGGCGCGCATGGCGGCGAACCGAGTGTCTATGCGGTGACGGTGTGGCCGATCAATTGGAATGAATCGCCGGTCTTCCAGCGGGTTTACGGGCATAGCGAGCGGGGCGCAGAGCCGAGCGCGGCCGTCGAGGAAGCGCTGGAGTTGCTGCATGACGATTACGCCTACGAATTCCAGATCGGTTGGAGCTTGTGGGAGTTGGAGTCCGCCGCCGGCCTCGATCCGCGCTGGGTGCGGGAGCCGCGGCTGGTGCGGGCGACCGGGTATGGGCCGCTGTTCGACGAGGCCGCGTACGAGCAGGAGGGACACATTCGCATCGATTTCGGATCGGATGCGGCGTTCCTGCAGGAAGATGCGGATCTCGACCCGATCGCGGCGCGGCACGTGGAGGAGAATGTGCGCCAACTGGTGGAACTGGCGGGAGCGGTGGAGAAAGCCTCAGGGGCGACGGCGCGCCTGCTGTGGAGCGAACTGGGAGAGAGCCTGGCACAGCGGCTGGCGGCGCGGCTGGGCGCTGTGAATTGATCGTGCGATTCACTATTGAGCGGCTGCGGACGGTGGTTTTGACGGCGGGAGTGCTGCTGGTGGTTGCGCTGGGAGTCTTTCTGGCGCGCGGCAAGTGGAAGAATCCCTTCAAGAATCGCGATATTCCCAAGCGGCTGGGCATCGATATCACGCAGGAATCGAATGGCGTGACCTACACGCAGTCGCGCGGCGGGCGCACGCTGTTCAAGCTTCATGCTTCGAAGCTGGTCCAACTGAAAAGTAACCAGGCATTGCTGCACGACGTGGAGATCGAGTTTTACGGCGCGGACGGCAGCCGCACGGACCGCATCGCCGGCAGCGAATTCGAATATGACCAGCAGTCGCAGGTAGCCAAGGCAACGGGACCGGTGGAGATTACGATGACGCGGCCGGCTGCGGCGCAGAGCGCGGCCAGCAATGCGAAGGCCGGCGAACCCGGCGCAAAAACCGCGGGTGGGGACGAGATTCACGTGAACACCAGCGGGCTGGCCTTCGATCGCAAGACCGGCGTGGCGACGACGGATCAGCACGTGGATTTTTCGCTGACGCAGGGAACGGGAAGCTCGCAGGGAGCAACGTACGACTCGACGCAGGGACACCTTGTTCTTGCCAGCGCGGTGGAACTCAATTTGAAGCGTAACGGCGAGACCGTGCTGGTGCACGCCGTGCATGCGGAGTTCGATCGCGACGAGGCGACCTGCGACCTGCGTTCGGCTACGGCCGACTACCGCGACGGGAGCGCGTCGGCGGGCGCGGCGACGATTCTGTTTCGCAGCGACGGGTCGGCGGAGCGGCTGGATGCGAAGGACGGGTTCGCGCTGAAGACGGCGACGGGCGGGCACCTTGCAGCGCCGGTGGGTTGGCTTGAGTTCAGCGCGAAGAACCAGCCGCAGCGCGGATATCTCGAGGGCGGCGTGACGATGGACTCGGCGACGCAAACGGACGCAGGCGAGCGGCAGTCGCATGGCAGCTCGCCGACGGCTGCGCTCGAGTTCAGCGCCGATGGCGAACTGCGCCACGCTCACCTGGAGCGCGGAGTGGAGCTGACCAGCGAAGAGCGCAGCACGGAGCAGGGCGCGCCGCTGGCAGTGAGCCGGACGTGGAAATCGCCGGTGGCGGATGTGGAGTTTCGCCAAGCGGCCCACGGCAACCAGGTGGAACCGGCATGGATTCACGGCGTGCATGGGGTGGTGATTACGGGCGAGACGCAGCGCGGAGACCACGCGGCTTTGCCCTCGCGGCTGGCAGCCGACGATGTGACGGTTGATTTCGGACCGGATGCAACGATGAGCGAGCTGAAAGGAGTGGGCCACGCTAGCATCGCGGAGATCACCGTTACAGGAACGCGGCAGACCAGCAGCGGGGACCAGCTGGAAGCCAAGTTTGCACCGGGACCGGGGAATGGCGCAGCGGCCGGCGGGATTGCCAATCAGGATGGGAAGCGCGGCAGTGCCGGCGCCGCGCAGATCGAGGCGGCTACGTTGCAAGGCCACGTGGTGATGACACAGCAGCCCTCCGCGAAAACGGGCTCGGGCGCGGCGGGTGGCTCGGCCCCGGCTCCGGCGATGCGGGCGACGGCGGGGCGCGCGGATTATGAGGGTGCGGGCGAGTGGGTGCATCTGACCGAGAGCCCGTGGGTGGATGACGGCGGTTTGCAGCTTGCCGCGGACAAGATCGATGTGGCGCAGGCCTCCGGCGATGCGTTTGCGCATGGAAACGTGAAGGCGACGTGGTTGAACCAGGGCGCGGAGACCACGGGCCAGCCGGGAAGGCCCGCTGGCAACGCGGTGAATCGCGGCAACACGGGTCTCGGTGGGCAGGGACCTTCACACGTGATTGCCGACGAGGCGCAGATGAACCAGGCCAGCGGCGAGGCCACCTTCCGCGGCAATGCGCGGCTCTGGCAGGATGCGAATTCGGTGGCGGCGCCTGTGATCATGCTCAACCGGCTGAAGCAGACATTGGTGGCGACAAGCACCGATCCGAAGCGACCAGTGCGGGTGGTGCTGGTGAGCACCAGCGTCACTGCGCCGGGAGAGAAGCCGTCTAACAGGGATGTGTCCAAGCCGGAAGAGCCTTCGGTGACTCGCGTGAGCGGCAGCTCGTTGAAATATTCCGATGCCGAGCACAAGGCGCTGATGGCTGCCGGGGACGCGGGCAGGGTAGTGGCGGAGACGGCTACGGCGCGGACGGTTGCGGATGAAGTGGAGTTGCTCCTGCTGCCGCCGGGGAATCACGCGGGCAAGAACGGCGGGTCGGCGCAGGTGGATAAGATGACCGCGCGCGGCCACGTGGTGGTGACTTCTCAGGGCCGGCGAGGCACGGGAACGCAGCTCGTTTATACCGGCGAGAACGGCAATTATGTGCTGACCGGGACTGCCGGCGAGCCGCCGCGCATGACCGATCCGGTGCGGGGAAACGTGACCGGTGAGGCTTTGATTTTCCACGGCCGCGATGATAGCGTCAGTATCGAAGGCGGCGGGAGAGAGACGGCGACGGAGACTCGGACGCCGAAGTGAATTCAGGGATCAGGGATCAGGGGTCAGGGATCAGGGGTCAGGGGTCAGGGGTCAGGAACGACGCGGAATGGACGAAAGCATTCTGGGCCTCCATTCGGTCGCCCCAGGGGCCCCGCTCAAGACGAGTAATTCAGTTTTTGGGTTTTCAGCCGCAGCGTTGCTGCAGCGCAACTGATCCCTGACCCCTGATCTCTGAACCCTGTTGAAGGCTAGATGGAATCATTGATCGCCGAGGGAATCGGCAAGAGCTATAAGGGCCGGCAGGTTGTTCGCGGAGTGAACCTGCGGATTTCCCGCGGCGAAGTGGTGGGGCTGCTGGGGCCGAACGGCGCCGGCAAGACGACCAGTTTCTACATGATGGTGGGGCTGGTGGCTCCCGAGACCGGGCGCGTGATGGTGGACGAGACCGACATCACGCGCGTGCCGATGTACCTCCGGGCGCGGAACTTCGGCATCAGCTATCTGCCCCAGGAACCGTCGGTCTTTCGCAAGCTTACGGTCGAGGAAAATATCCTGGCGGTGCTGGAGGCACAGCCGCTGGGCAACCGCGAGCGGCGCGCGCGGACCGAAAGGCTGATCAATCAACTGAACCTGGGTCATATCCGCACTACGCGGGGCTATGCGCTCTCCGGCGGCGAGCGGCGGCGCGTGGAGATCGCGCGCTGCCTGTGCATCCAGCCGCAGTTTATTCTGCTCGACGAGCCTTTCAGCGGCATCGACCCGATCGCCGTGCTGGAGCTGCAGAAGATCATCTTCGATTTGAAGGCGGGCGGGATCGGGCTGCTGATTACCGACCACAATGTGCGCGAGACTTTGAGCGTGACCGACCGGGCGTACATCATTGCCGAGGGACGGATCTTTCGCGCCGGCACACCGCACGAACTGGGAAACGATGTCGAAGTTCGGCGCGTATATCTCGGCGAGGGGTTCTCGCTGGATTGAGCGGGGTTGGTTGTTCAGGTATTTGAGGGCTCCCAGGTCTTAAAAGCAAGACTTGGGACACCCGGCTTCCGGTGAATCGAGTGAGTGGTTTCCCGCCCTTTCGCAAATGCGGCGAAAGGACGGGGCACGGGGCTTTTTCAATTGCGCCAGGATGTGCGGGCTGAAGCCCGTACCTTTCGGAGAAAATGCTCGTATCAGATGAGCCGGAGCAGGCATCCAAGCTACAAATTCCCGGATTGAATTTGGCCCGATCCGGGATGGTTCTAACGGCGCGCGGCGGTTTACCAAACAGACTTTTTCCCGTCGGATTAAACTAAGATCAATCCCAAACGGGAATCGAGTCCCTTTATGGCGCTGCTACAACCCAGATTGAGCCTTAAGGTTTCGCAACGCCAGGTCCTGACTCCAGGCCTGATGCAGATGGTGAGCGTGCTTGCGCTCAACAAGCTCGAGCTGAAGGAGATGATCGATGCCGAGATGGTGGAAAATCCCGTCCTGGAGGAGATTGACGAGACGGTTCCGATGCTGGATGAGGTTGCGGGCAAAGAGGAACGGCTGGAGCGCCCAGTTGAAGAGCCAGCGGCCCCGCCCAAGGATTCGTTCAACGAAATCGATTTCGGATCGTACTTCCAGGACTATCTGGATCCGGGCTACCGCACCCAGCCGGAATATGAAGAAAGCGAAAAGCCCTCGTTTGAGAACTTTCTCTCCCAGCCTACTACCCTGTCCGATCACCTGGCGTGGCAGTTGGGAGCGCTGACGCTGGAGCCGGGGCTGCGCGAGGCGGCCGAGTTCGTGATCGGCAATCTGAACGAGGACGGGTACCTGGCGGCCAGCGAGGATGAGCTGCGGACGTCCTTCGGCGAGTTTCATAAAGCTGCGGATCCGGAGGGGCCGGCTCCGGAGAGAGTACTGCAAAACGGCGCGGGAACCGAGCTTGCTGGAACGTGTTTGGCTGGAGCCGATTTGCTGAGCCGCGCCATCGATTTGGTGCAGCATTTCGATCCCTCCGGGGTGGGCGCGCGCGACCTGCGCGATTGCCTGCTGGTTCAGATCAGGGCGCAGCAGGGCGAGTTCAGCCAGTTGTATGCCAAGCGGGCGGCCGAGCCCGATGAGGATCCGCACCGCGGGTTTCGCGCGGAGGCCGAGGCGCATTTGGAGGAGCGCCGGCGCAGCATGGAAATAGCCGCGCTGATCGTCGACCGGCATCTGCACCTGCTGCTGAAGCGCGACATGAAAGACCTGGCGCGGGCGGCGCAGGTTTCCGTGGTGGAGGCCAATGCGGCGGTGGAGTTCATCCGCACGCTGGACCCGCGGCCCGGCCGCATGTACAACCGCGAGCAGACGCGGCTGATCGAGCCCGATGTGGTGTTTGTGAAGCGCGGCGCGGAGTGGGTGGTGTCGATGAACGAGGAGGACCTGCCCAGCCTGCGCCTGAGCCAGCGCTACCGGCGCATGCTGGTGGCCGAGAGCGTCGACAAGGAAGTGAAGGACTACGTGAAGGAGCGATTCCGCTCGGCGCTCCAACTGATGCGCAATATCGCGCAGCGCAAGAGCACCATTCTGCGCACCTGCCAGGTGATCGTGCGCCGGCAGCAGGATTTTCTCGAAGAGGGTATCGAGGCGCTGCGGCCCATGATGATCAAGGAAGTGGCCGAGGAGATCGGAGTGCATCCATCGACGGTGAGCCGCGCGGTTTCGAACAAATACGCGCATACGCCGCAAGGCGTTATCGAGCTGCGGTTCTTCTTCTCCGAGGGGTCGAACGGGCCGGAGGGTGCGGATACGCCGCTGCTGGTGCTGAAGCGCAAGGTGCGGAAGCTGATCGAAGACGAAGACGCGCGCCACCCGCTCACCGACGACCAGCTTGCCGCCATGCTACAGGCGCAGGGGATTCACCTCACGCGGCGCACAGTGGCGAAATATCGCGAGGATATGAATATTCCGTCGACGCATCAACGGAGGCGGAGGGAGTGAGGGGCGAAGGGACTAAGGGACTAAAGGACTAGGGTTCAGGGAACAAGGGAACAAGGAGAGAGCAATCTAGGGAGCCTCTGAATAGGTCGACGTTTTGAAAGGGCACGACTTCAGTCGTGCCGCAAATGCCGGTACAACCCGGTCACATACTTTACCGAGTAGACCGGGGAGATGGTTTACAGGTTGTTCCGCGAGCGGAGGCATTTAGAACAGATGGA
>JBAUBR010000461.1:0-4676 GCA_049676965.1 Occallatibacter sp. | reverse complement strand
TTTCACGATCAAGAATTTATCTGCGCCCGAGTCGCCGCTGCAAAATCACGCACATGAGCAGAGGTTCCTTAAGCCCGTACATAAATCCTGGCAAAATCGCCGGGGCTTTAGCCTCCGAGGGAATGCTGGCCCAAAAAGAAGGCTTGTTCAGCGATTCCCTGAACAAACTTACTTTCCTTGCAGGCCTCTCACCGAGCCCACGCCCGTGCAGAGGTCGTAGCCGGGCAGAGCGAAGTCGCTGATGTTCGGCCCGCAGTCGCCGTAAATGATGTCGTTGAAGCCGCGCTCGAAACGCGAGTAGATCTCCTGGTTTTCCGCCGCGCTGCTCGAGCGGAATCCGCCGGCCGCGTTGATAATTCCCGACAGCGACGGCGCGGAGACGCTGGTACCGCCGACGACATACCATCCTGTACCGTCGAACTTGTTGGAGTCGAAGATCCACACGCCGGTGTTGGGGTTGGCGTCGAAGGCGAGGTCGGGCGTTCCCCGTCCGCTTCCGACCACGAAGCGAACCCCGTTCTGAAACGCCGGCCGCGGCTCAACCTGGCTCACGCCGCTGCCCGCGTCCTGCCACGCGTTCTCGATGATCAGGTTGCCGGTGTTCAGATCGCGCGAAATGGTCGTGCCGCCGGCCGATACGACATTGGGCGACGCGCTGGGATAGGAGACGCCAGGCGAATCGCCGGCCGACGCGACATACACCATGCCGGGTGTGGTGAAGAATGGGTCGAGCGTGTTTTCACCAATGAACTCTTCCGATCCCCAGCTCATTGAAACTTCACCGCCGCCCGCGGCAGCTACCAGATTGCTGGCCACGGTGACCGCATCGAAGAGATTAAGCAGGCTATTGTTCGCCGCTTCCACCAGGTAGAGCTTGGCCCGCGGCGCCATGGCGTGAGACCACTCGGTATCGAGCGCTTCTTCGAGCTCATAGCCGGCGCTGGGGCCGACCGCGGGCTCGGTGCCCTGCGCATACACCACAGTCAGGTCCGCGGCGGGAAGGCCAAACTGCGCGGAGAAGGTCGCCACGTCGGAGACTGCCGTCGGATCGTCGAACGGATCGACAATTGCGATCGCATGGCTGCCGCCCGAGGGATTCGCCGTGGTCAGGTTTGGATTGCATCCCCGCACCGGCGATGTAACAAGGTTGTAGACGCAGCCCAGCGAAGCGGGAGTTTCAAAGAGGTATCCGGGGAACGGCGGTAGCTCATTGGGCTGCACGGCGGCGGTTCCGAGATGCATCTGCGCAGCCGAGGGCGCCAGCACGCGCAGGTGCGTACGCGCCATGATCTGCCCCTTCTCGTTGGGCGGCTGCGGCAGACTCGATTCCGGAGTGAAGGCGTGACCCTTGACTGGACTGGGAAGATGATTCTGTGCCAACAGCAGGGGTGAACTCGCAAGCAGACATGACAAACCCGCCGTGGACAAGTAGCTATGGATACGTTTCATGGTCCTCCTTCAAGGTAAGTGCACGAATCGACCCCGGCTCTTCAATGCGGCATCGGTTGCTAACTCGGCCTGAAGGCGGGGAACGAACCTGAGGACAACACTATACGTTCAGCCTGACGCGGGAGGCAATAAAAACCAGCCGCGCGAGGCAACAATTCACGTGCTTTTCGCGATCGCCGGAATTGCAGGCTCGAGAGAATTGGGAAGGATGTCGGTACGGAATTTCCCCTTGCTCCTAGGGCGCGGAAGAGCCAGACCCTCGCTGCGCCTGATCGAGTTGCTTCGCCGCCAGGTTCTTCGGGAGCGGAACATATCCCAGCCCCGAGCATTCCTTTTGCCCTGCAGTCAACATCCATCGAAGCAAGTCTCGCATCGCAGCGCTCTTCTTCGCGTCCGCCGCGGATGCGGGCAGCAGGATCCAAGTGAACGTCGCAATAGGATATGCATCTTTGCCTGGCGCGTTGAGCAGCGAAGCCCGCAAATCTCCGGTTACCGATGCGGCCGCCGCCTCATTCAGAGTCGCCAGGTTGGCCTGCTCGAATCTCCCCGCGGCATTTCTCACCAGGCCAAAGCTCAACTCGTGCCGGATGGCGTAGGTCAGTTCCATGTATCCGATCGCACCCGGTGTCTCACCCACCTTGGCGGCAAGGCCTTCGTTACCTTCCACTCCTTCGCCGCATGGCCATGCCACTCGCATCCCACTGCCCACTTCGCTCTTCCATTGCGAGCTGGCCTTGCTCAGCAATTCCGTCCACGCGAAGCTGGTGCCGCTGCCGTCGGACCGGTGCAGGACGACGATCGGCTCGTCGGGCAAACTCGCTCCGCCGTTCACGGCGCGCAGCCTGGGATCGTTCCATCTCTTGATCTTGCCTAAATAGATTTCCGCCAGTATCTCCGGTGTAAAGCGCAGGTCGCGCCCGATTCCGGCGAGATTGTATGCGGGAACCACGCCGCCCAGCACCGTCGCATACTGGTTGAACTTTACCGGCATCGCGGCCATCTGCGCATCGGACACCGGCACGTCTGAAGCGGCGAAATCCACCTTGCCCTCTTCGAGCAGCCGAATGCCAATCTCGGACCCGACCGCCTGGTAAGTCATGCGCACTTCGGGACGCCGGCCCTCAAACGAATCGATCCACTCCTGGTAAAGCGGCGCCGCAAACGTGGAGCCTGCGCCCGACAATGCGATCTGGCCCCGCGCGGACGCCGGCAACTGCGTGGCTTCATCATTGCGCTGCTTCAACGCGGCCAGCATCAGCCGCACGATGTGATCGGCCATATCCGCATCCACGCCGCTCCAGTGCACCCGCCCCGGCGTAACAAGATACGACCACACCACTGCACCGTTCGTCTCCGCGGCCTCGAGGGAAAGATATCCGCCATAGACGGGCTGGCGAACGCTGGCCGTCGGGTGCGGGTTGATCGCCACATAACCCTTCAGCCAGATCTCGCCGCTGCCGCGCACCACCAGATCGGCGTCCGACGCCTCGTCCACCACCCGCACTTCGTGACTGGCGCGCAGCCGGGCGATCACCTTGTTGCGGAGTTGCGCGGAACCATGCTTGCCCTGGAGAGTATCGACAAAGATTTTTGGAACGGACTCGGAAGCCTGAGTGGGCGAGCCCGCCTCGAGCGTCGCCCCGGACAGGTCTGCGGCAGTCCATACAACGACCGCCAGCACAATTAAAGTGGCGAGACGAAGAGCGTAGAGCAACCCAGTCTGACTCCCTCGACACTTACCCATTCTTTGCGACTCCAGCCTGGATGCTCCAGAGACGTATCCTACCATCCGAGCATTGGCTCCTCGCGAAACCTATGGCCCGGCGATCGACGTCCTGATCCCCGACCCCTGATCCCTGACCCCTTTCGTCAGAAGTCCACATGCGTTCGCACCGAGCCAATCCAAGCGGGACCGCGATCGCGGTTGTAACCAGGGTCGTCGACGTGTTGCACATCGATTGCATAAAACATGCCGCGCCACGCATGCCACGTGTAATAAGTTTCCACAATATTTTCGCGTCCATAGTTGAGCCGGCCGTCGCCCAGCAGAAAGCCCAGCCCGCCATATTTCAGATAGTTCTGATGGTCGCGCTTGATCGCATTCGAGACAAATGCAACCCCGAATTTATCAATTGGCCGATGCCAGCGATTTCCCGCATAATCGCCGCCGGCTTCGACAGTTTGATCGTCCTCGGTGTACGCGAACGACTCGTGCTGGCCCTCGTTCCATCCAAAGCGGCCGAAGACGCGCAGGTTCTCCGTCAGCTCCTGCTCGGTGTTATATCCCATGCCATATTTGAGCGCGCCGAAGTGCTCGTGCAACGTGATGGTGGGCACGGTTACGCCGTATTTTGCGGCGTCGGAGCCGTTCAGAAAATCCATGACCGCCTCGCGATAGGTGCCCATGTGCGCACGATTGTCGTAGAACAGCAGCCGTGTGACGCCTTTGCGCTGGCGAACGAAACTGTGTCGCAGTTCGAATTCGGAGTTGTTGCCGTGGGCGCGGCTGAAGGCCCAATCCAAATCGATGCCGTTAGCCACGACGGGCATGGCGAAAATCCCGAAGCGGATACTCCAGATGCGGTCGTCGTACTCTGCCAAGCCTCCTACCGTGTACCCGCGCGTATCGGCCGCGTAATCCCACGCGCCGTTGTTGTCGACCGTCCAGTTCATGAATTGCAGGTGACTGTCGGAGCCGATCGAGTTGATGTCGAAGAAATCGGGCAGGGTCATCTTGCCGATGCGAAACTCGAGCCGCCGCAAGGGCACAGTCGGCGCCAGCGCAAACGGACCCGGCTCCTGGTCCGTGGTTTGTTCAGTCAGGCCGATGACCTGGTGAATCTGGTACCGGGCCAGATAAGGCGCCGACCCGAGGTTAGGGTTTCGCACGACATCGAGGTTGGTAAATCCGGCAAGCCCCAGGGCTTCGCTCAAGCCGCGCCCGCCTGCGCTCTCCACATCGAGAATAAGGTCGTTGTTATAGCGGGTTGAGCTCCAGGGACGCACGGCTCCAAAAGCGGTGCCGAGAAGCGAAGTCTTATATTCGGCCGAGTTGCGAAAGCTGTTCGGCCCCTGATATGGCGAGTGAAACGGGATGCGTCCCTGAAAGATGATGTTGGCCTGGCCGGAGAGCCACCAACGGCTGTCTTCGCCGTGTGGCGCCATGGCGACGACCGGGGCCGCCTCGGGTTCGCGCTGCAATGCGCCGGGATCGCTGGGCCCCGGCC
>JBAUBR010000460.1:0-33780 GCA_049676965.1 Occallatibacter sp. | reverse complement strand
ATGTTCCCGGTTCCGCTCAACACGCGGATCGCGCAACTCGGCAAAATACTTCAGGGGATTTTCCATATCCCCTTGTCGCCCATCCAAACCCCCACGGCATATAGCAATTTATATGCGTCGGCCCTGGTCAGTGGCCAGTGATCGGTGGTCAGTTGCTGCCGCTGCGAATCTGTTCCGCTCCAGGTGTGAATTCGGCCTAAACCCAACGGGCCTCCGACGCGGCATCCGAGCCGGGTTCTGATCACTGAACACTGACCACTGATCACTGTTCACTGCTTTTCCGCTATGCTTTTCCTTTGAGGTATCCTGCCATGACTCAGGCCGCAGTTCGCCCTCAGCTCGCCCATCTGACCGCCGCACTCGATGAGCTTCGCGCCAAAGGAACGCACTTCAAGCTTCGCGTGCTCGACGATCAGCAGGCGCCGGTGTGCCACTACGACGGGCGCGAAGTGATCAATCTGGCCAGCAACAACTATCTCGGCCTGGCCAACCATCCCAAACTGATTGAGGCCGCGATTGCGGCTGCGCGAGCTTTCGGGGTGGGCTCAGGCGCAGTGCGCACCATCGCCGGAACCATGCGCATCCACATGGATCTCGAAGAGAAGATCGCGCGCTTCAAAAACGTCGAAGCATGCGTCGTTTTCCAGAGCGGCTTCGCGGCCAACGCGGGCACGGTCAGCGCGATTCTCGGCAAGGACGACTTCATCCTTTCCGACGAGCTCAACCACGCCAGCATCATCGACGGCGCGCGTCTGTCGCGGGCCAAGATCAAGGTCTTCCGCCACAAAGACGCCGCCCACTGCGAAGAACTGCTGAAGGAAGTCGCCAACGAGCCCGGCCACAAGCTCGTCATCAGCGACGGCGTCTTTTCGATGGACGGCGACGTTGGCCCGGTGGACAAGCTTGCGCCGCTGGCCGAAAAATACGGCGCCATCATGATGGTCGACGACGCGCACGCCTCGGGAGTGCTGGGCCGCAACGGCCGCGGATCCATCGATCATTTCGGCATGCACGGCCGCGTGGATGTGCAGGTAGGCACGCTATCGAAGGCGATCGGCGCGCTGGGCGGCTACGTCTGCGGGAGCCGCGACTTAATCGACTATCTCTATCACCGCGCGCGGCCGTTCCTGTTCTCTACGTCACATCCGCCATCGGTCGCCGCAACCTGCATCGCGGCGTTCGACATGCTGGAGCAGGAGCCGGAGCGCATCGAGCGGCTGTGGTCGAACACCCGATATTTCCAAGGCGAGCTCAAGCGTACGGGCTTCAACATCGGCGGCGTTACCACGCCGGCCACAGAGACGCCCATCACGCCTATCATCGTCGGCGATGGCCGCGCCGCCATGGACTTCAGCCGCGCCCTCTTCGACGAAGGCGTCATGGGCACGGGCATCGCATTTCCCACCGTGCCCGAGGGCAAGGCGCGCATCCGCCTCATCCTCACCAGCGAGCACACCCGCGCGCAACTAGACCGCGCGCTGGAAACGCTGGAGCGCGTGGCGAAGCGAATGGGGATTTTGGCATAGACATTAAGTGAAATGGGAATTGTCCCGAAGATTGTCGGGTGTCCGGCCCAGTTGGAAGTGGCGTAGAATGCCTTCATCGATCCCAAACTGAAATGAAGCCGGAATGACCGCAAGCGCCTGGAACTGGTTTTTGGCGATAATATGTACAGTTGCAAGCGTAGCCGGAGTTGTCTTCAGCTGCATTGCGTGGAGGCAAGCCGCAGGGGCAAAGCAGGCGGCTGAGGAGGCTTCCAGAAGGGTTCGGCTGCGGGAATCGGCGGATGAATTAGCCCGTTTGGCCGTGGATGCCAAGGACCTCTTAGCCGCAGTGCAAGGCAAGGAGAGAGAGAAAGCGATATCTCCCGGAAGGATTCTCATGCGATCTATCTATCGAGAATCTGCGAAAAGTGAGCGTATTGCTCGCCTCTGAGGGTTTCCCTGAGGCTCCACAGAAGATGGCGAAACTTCTTAGACGCTGTCATCAAATACATGAATCGCTCTGTGGCATATCGGGTGCGGCTCAGAGCCTGACGGAGGAGGCGGATAGATGAATTCTTCAATCGAGATCGCTGAAGCCATTAAGTTGGCCGACAAGCTCATCGACAGGACTCGCGAGGGAAGGTTGACGTGGCAAGCCGATGGGATTTTGCGAAATATCGTAGGCACCACCGACGTGTCGGGAGCAACAGCCTTCTCCACCATACTCGAAGGTAATCTCAAAGCCAAAGTTTCCATTTTTAAACGAGGGCAGGATGAACAGTTGACGTTTTCTCTCATTGAGTTCGATCCACAAGTGCATAGCCCCTCGTCACTTATGGCCGATGTTAACTCCAGCCCAGACAAGGATGTTCTGGATGTATTCGTTGACAAGGATCCTTCCTTTGGCTATGACTCTGTGAGTGAGAAACAGCTTGCCGGGCTTCTGATAGACCTTTACCGACTCGCACGCCGTTCGGCGCTGAAGATCGACGGAAGTGTGGAGAAGGCCTTAAGTTATCTTGACAAGCACGCGGTATAGCCAGCGCCATGATCGCTCACCTTCGCGGCAAACTCATCCACAAACAGCCCGGCCAAGCCATCGTCGAGGCCGGCGGAGTGGGGTACGACGTCGCCATCTCCGTGCCGGCGTTTACGGCGCTGCCCGCGGTGGGCGCCGAGGCCGCCCTGCACATTCATACCCAGGTAAGCGAGGATCAGATCGCGCTCTACGGCTTCTTCGACCGCGAAGAGAAGCGCCTCTTCGAGCGGCTGATCACGGTGAGCGGCGTGGGACCGAAGCTGGCCATCAAGATGCTGAGCGGCCTCTCGAGCGAGCGCACCGTGCAGGCCATCCGCGCTCAGGATCACGCGCAGCTCACGCGCATTCCCGGGGTTGGCAAGAAGTTAGCGGAACGCTTGGTAGTTGAGCTGAAAGACAAGCTCGATGACTTTGCCGCGCCGCCTGTCCGCACGGCCGTGCACGCGTCCGCTGCCGAAGACGTTCTGTCGGCGCTGGTGAATCTCGGCTACCAGCGCCCAGCGGCCGAGAAGGCCATCGAACAGGCCATCGCCAAAGACAAATCCACGGCAGCAGATTTCGACGCACTCTTTCGCGGAGCGCTCAAGCTAATCCGCTGATGCCGCCGAAAGATACTCGAGATGAAGCCTGCCCCAGTTCCACAGCGATTCGAAGACCGGCCCGAGAGAGCGTCCGTGCGGCGTCAGGTCGTAGCGCACGCGCAATACCCGTGCGCTCTCGACCGACCGCCGTACGATCCTGTGCGACTCAAGCTGGCGCAGGTGCTGGCGAAGCACTTTCGCGGTCACTCCCGGCATTGTCCGTCGGAGCTCTCCAAATCCGAGAGCGCTCTCACCGAGGCGCCGAATGATGATCGGCTTCCACCGGCCCTCGATCACCCTCATTGCATGGTATACAGGGCAGCGATTCCTCTCTCCGTAACTCGGACCGGTTTTGTTCATGATGGCTCCTTGCCAACAGGGTACTTCGAGGTACCCTCTTGCATGCGAGATAAAGTCAAACTACCATGGCTCGCACCATGGCCCATGCATCTGTGTTTCGCGTCATCGTTCCGGTCTCCAGCATCGAAGAGGCCGCCAGATTCTACTCCGCAATCTTCGGCCATCAGGGTCGACGAGTCTCTCCCGGCAGACACTACTTCGGCTGTGGAGGCGTCATTCTTGCCTGCTTTGATCCCCAGGCCGATGGCGACCCATGGACCGCAAAACCAAATCCCGACTATGTCTATTTTGCGGTCGACGACCTGGAGGAGTTCTTTCGCAGGGCAAGCCAGCAGACGGGCGCCGCGATTCTTCGACCGATTGAGACGCAGCCCTGGGGCGAGCGCAGTTTCTATTGTGCCGATCCTTTCGGCAACAAGCTGTGCTTCGTCGCCAGCGATACAAAATTCACTGGTGGAGTCATCTGAGGGAACCCGCTTCCTCGGCGCGCTGAAGTTGATCCGGTAAACTGTTCCCCGTATGCCGCGCCCCTCCAAAGCTACCTCGAAGAGACCATCCGCAGCGAATTCAGCCACGCGATCAATTCCCGAGCCGGCTGAGCCGTTTCTGCGCAAGGGGGGTCTTGCGTTTCTCCGCAATCTGGCCAAGAACAACGACCGCGAGTGGTTCACGCCGCGCAAAGGGATCTTTGAAGCCGAGCTGAAAGAGCCGATGCTGGCCATCGTGCGCAAGATCACCGACGCCATGACCGATTTCGCGCCCAACCACGTGCGCCCTGCCGAGAAGTCTCTCTTTCGCATCTATCGCGACACTCGTTTCAGCAGCGACAAGCGCCCCTACAAGACCCACGTTGCCGCGTGGTGGTCGCACCAGGGCCTGGATAAGACCTCCGGCGCAGGCTACTACTTCCATATCAGCGCCAAGGAAGTCGTGGTTGCGGCCGGCGCTTACATGCCGGAGAAAGATCAGCTTGCGGCCATTCGCAACTGGCTCCTCGAAAACCACGCGGAGTTTCGCAAGCTGCTGGCGAAGCCCGCCGTCCGCAAGGCATTCGAGGAACTCGAAGGCAATGCTCTCACGCGGCCGCCGAAGGGCTTTCCTAAAGACCACCCCGCGCTCGACCTCATCCAATGCCGACAGTGGGGATTGAGCGCGACGCTGCCCGCGGCCATGGCCCTCAAGACGGATTTTGCCTCTACCGTGATTCGCTATTTTCAGCTGGCCGCGCCCATCGTCGATGCCTTGAACACACCCATCGCAGCCGCCCTGGCGCCGCGCAGAAAGGTGCTTTTCGGCCTGAAATAGCGATGCCGCGCAATTGCTCCCGCTCGCATTCGCGGCCGCGATTTTGCTGGGAGTCAAAGCGCAAAATTGGCCAAAAGCCAAGAAAAATCGGGCTAAAATGGGCAAACTTGGCACAAATACCCAAGAAAACTGTGGAAATATCGCCTTTTCCCATTGACTTTCGCTCGCAAAAGTCGCAAGGTATCGAACGACAGGGTTCTGAAGAACCCGCATGAATACAGGGGTTTCGTGCTCACGTTGCCTCGGTCGCACTCCCTCCATGCGGAACGCACTTCGCGGCAGGAACCCAGGCAACAACCGACAGGAGGAGAACAAAAAGCATGGCTACTGGACTGACCAAGACTGCTTTGACGCGGCACATGGCCGAGAAGCTGGAACTGACCAACAAGCAATCCGCGGCTTTCCTTGATATGCTGGCCGAAACCGCCATCAAGGAAACCAAGAAGAACGGCGTCTTCGTGATCCCGGGCATCGGGCGCCTCGTCAAGGCCGAGCGCAAAGCGCGCATGGGCCGCAACCCCCAAACCGGTGAGGCCATCAAGATCAAGGCCAAGACCGTCGTCAAGTTCCGCGTGGCCAAGGCCGCCAAGGACATGATCGCACCCCCCAAGAAGTAGTCGAATCGGCATTCCGGACTGAGCGGCAGAGGGAAGGAGCACCATAGCTCCTTCCCTCTTGCTGTCTGGGCGCGTGATTGCTCTCAGGCGGGTCACCTGCGATTCGCATCGTTGCCTCGCAGCTAACCTTCAAAGGCGAAAAGCGGATATCATTGGAAGAAGAAAAGCGAGGCCCCCACGCTGCCGTTCGCTCCTGTAGAGGCTGGTCGTCGAACACAATTAAGGTGGTCGCATGAAGCTCACGAAGATGGCCGCATTGCGGATTCTGGCGCTTGTGTTTCTGCTTCCCGGTCTCGCCGGCCTGGTGGTCTCCGCCGTTATCTCCACCAGCTACCTCGACACGCTGCCGCGATCTCCTGCGCCCGAAGAACTGCGCACCGTTCCGCGCAACATCCACGGCACCGTCGTTTACCAGACTGTGCAGGAGGACCGGCGCCTGAGCATCATGGAGGATTCCTCGGTTGGCGTTTTCGTCGTCGGCCTCGGGCTGGGCCTGTTTTATCTGGCGCGATGGGGCAACATCCGCTCGAGCGAACTGGAGCTGGACGACGAAGATCTTTCCCCCGCCAGCTCCAAATAGGCTGAAGCCGGCCGCATCCTCAAAACGCATCTTTTACAATGGAGCGATGCCGGAGCTGCCGGAAGTGGAAACTATCGCCTGTGGAGTGGACGCGCGGGCTCGCGGCGATCGCATTGTCGAGGCATGGTTCAGCTCGTATCGCGAACCCTTCAAAACTCCGCCTAAACGTCAGGCGGGCGAACTTCAAGGTCGGATTATCGTTGCCGTTCACCGTACCGGCAAGCACATTGTCTTTGAGCTGGGGCCGGCTGATGGCAATCGCGAAACAGGCAACTTGCGATCCCGCCTTTCCTCGATCGAACCGCAGGCCATCGAACCCCAGGCCCAGTGGATCGTTCACCTCGGAATGAGCGGCCGGCTTCTGGTCACTACTCCGGATGCACCGGTAGCTGCGCACACGCACGCCCGGCTGAGCCTGGCCGGCGGCCTGGAGCTGCGCTTCATCGATCCCCGCCGTTTTGGCCGGCTTGAATTTCGCGACCTGGGCCGCGCAAAGGGATTTGCCGGGCCGGGCGCCGAGCCGTTTACCATCGCCCCGGCGGATTTTGCGATGCTTTTTCGTGGCCGCAAGCTTGCCATCAAGGCCGCCCTGCTCAATCAGCGTCTGCTCTCCGGCGTGGGCAATATTTATGCCGACGAAGGCCTCTTTCGCGCCGGAATCCGGCCGGCCAAGCGCGCCGGAAAGCTGACCGGCAAAGAGCTCGAGCGTCTGCGCATCGCGCTTTGCGAAGTGCTTGCGCATGCTATCCGGCTGGGCGGCTCGTCGGTGTCGGATTATGTGGGGGCCGACGGCGAGCGCGGGTTCTTCCAGATCGAGCACTGCGTTTACCGGCGCACCGGCCAGCCCTGCCCGCGCTGCCAGACGCCCATCCGCCGCATCCTGATTGCCGGACGGGGAACGCACTACTGCCCACACTGCCAGCGTTGATACAAAATTCAGTATGAATCCGGCGCGGGGCTTCCAGAATGCAGAGTTTTCCGCCTCGAACATCGCTGTAATTCATTGAAAACATAAGGAGTAATGAAAGGTCCGATGATTGCAATGTTATTAGCGCCAGTGATGTACCGGCTGCTGGAATCCAATCCGGCCAGCCCAGTAACGCAGGCGTCCGGCAAGAGCAACGCCAATGAGCGGCCCTCATGAAGGGAATAACCGGCCGGGATGCCCGCAATAGCGACAGTGGACCCAACCACTGCGCGCAGTACTTGGGAGGCCAGTGACCAGCGCAGGACAGCGAAGCGCCACTCTTCACGGAGTGGCGCTTTCTGCGTTTGGGCCCAAACCGCCAAAGTCGCGTTTCTCGGAGACGGAGCCAAATCAATCCCCCGAAATGTAGCTTGCCATCTCCGCGGCTTCGGCGTAGTATCGAATTTGCCTGTTGAGCGGCTGACGCTGGCCACCCGGTTACGGGGAGAGCGAGTTCGCCGCCAAGCGAGGAGCTTCGCCAATCAATTCATTTCCTTATCAGGCAGTTGAGGCGAATGGCTCCCGCAAGAGAGGCATTACAGAGGAAGGCGTCGGCCGCACCGCACTGATCCTGACAATCGGGACAAGAACTGGGTAGATGGAGTTCGTTCGTTGCCCCTTGCAGGCGGGGGCAGATCCATTTGGGTTCTGTGCGACTGTGCCCGCCAGTCAGGGTCCACGGCAGTTGGCAGGTTGGTTCCGCAGGCTGGCTTGGCGGCCGGGAAGTTGCTAGCTCCGGTGCGTACCGGCAGCGGGCGAAAAATTGCGGCGCAGGCAGCTATCGCTGAACCACAGAGCAATTGCATCAAAATCAAAATAGGAATGCACCAGGAAGTGCAAGCATGACCACAGATTTGACTCCGCCCCATGCAGAATCGGGGCCGGCTCCGGCAAACAGCCAGGGGCCGTCGCAGGGGCATCGCCGCCGCCGGCGCCGCCGCAAGAACAAATCCAGCCAACCGGGGACGCTGCAAATTCCGCAGGGACATCAGGCGCCACCCCAGGCGGCTGCTCAACCGCAGGCGCAGGGCGCTCCGCAAAGGCCGGCGCAGCCTCATCAGAATCGGGGACGAAAGAAGAAGTTCTTCCAGAAGTCGTCGGCCCCGGCTGCGCAACCGGGCAACAGCGTCCACGCCCCTTCCCAGGGCAAGCGCAAGAACCGGCAGAAGGGACCGCGGGAGTTCGTTGGCCCCATGGATCACAGCTACCGCGCCGTGAACGGCAACGTGGCCGACGGACCACCCTCGACCATCCAGATCACAAGCAGCAACGGCCACGGCAGTCATTACCAGGAAGCATTTGTGCCTCCAGCTCCGGTCGCTGTCCGTGAAAACGCTCCAACCCGCATCTTCTGCTTCATCGACGATCTGTTTTTCATCGCCAAGATTCAGGAAACGGCGCGCAAGCTGGGCGTGAAGGTGGAGTTCCTCAAGGGCGACAAGGAAGCGGTGGCGCGCATCGCCGAGGCGCCGGAGTCGGAGCGGGCGAAGCTGCTGGTGTTCGATTTGAACAATCTGAACGCCAAGCCCATGACGCTCATTCCCAAATTCAAGCTCAAGCTCAAGAAGTCGACCTCGATCATCGGCTTCCTCTCCCACCTGCAGGGCGATCTCAAAATGAAGGCGGTCGAGGCCGGCTGCGATACGGTGATGCCGCGCTCGGCCTTTTCGCAGAGCCTGCCCAGCCTGCTGCGCCGCTACGGCGCGGAAGAAGAGGAAGAGTACGCGCCGCAGCTCTTATAGGGCGGTGGGCAGCGATTTGTTGGGCTGGATTACGCCCTCTACCAAAGTGTTTTGCACACGCCGGCCGTCAGAATCCGCCGATCGGCAGTGATCAGCGTGCCATTCTCCGCGGCTGCCGTCGCGGCAATCAGTCTGTCCATTGGATCGCTGGGGAAGTGTTCAGCCATCTCCGCAGCGAGCGCCGCAATCACTCCCGTGACCGGGAATAGCCTGAATCGGTTCTGAATCCGTTCCCGAAATACCCGGTAAGGCACAGTCAGTTGCAGCCGGCCTCGTCGAATTGCATTGGCAACTTCATACATGGTGATGACGGAGATTCCTGGGACCTTCCCGCCGGATTCGTCCTGCAGGATGGCTTTAGCAGCCGGTCGCGAGATTCGTTCGGGCGTGAGCACTGACCAGATGACGACATGAGTGTCGAGAAGAATCACCGCCGCTCCTCGCCGAGAACACGTTTCCACCTTTCATCGAACAGGCGATCCCACTCGTCGTCTGTGTGCTCAGAAGAGACGATGTCTCCGTTGATCGTCGGCATCCCACGCAGAGCTCCGAAGATTGAATCCACATCGATCTTGCGCGGCTCAGTTTCCTCAAAAGCCACGACCTTGGCTACCGGTTTGCCGCGCTTGGTCACAAGCACAGCTTCGCCTGTTTCATTCACCTGGTCCAGAATGGCGAGGCATTTGGCCTTGAATTCTCCGGCAGGCACCGTGCGCATCGTCGTATCCTCTTCCGTTTGGATCCCATCGTTATGACCATGGTCATTTTACCATGGTCATAAAGCCTGCGGGGTGGTTTACATTTCCGTAGAGCAGCCCCGAATGTTAATCTCTTGCCCATGCTGCGCTTCCCGCTGAAACCCCTGCTCTGCCTGGGACTGTTCTTGCCCGCCTTGCACTCCACTTTCGCCGCCGACGCCCCCAAAAAACGCGCCATCACGCTCGACGACCTGGCGCGCATCGCGCGCGTCGGCTCACCCGACGTGTCTCCAGACGGCCAGTGGGTGGTCTATACCGTGAGTCAGGTCGACGCGAAGGAAGACAAGAACCAAACTCACCTGTGGATGGTGAAGTGGGATGGATCGGCGCAGATCCAGCTCACCTATGGCAAGGAGGGTGCTTCGTCGCCCAAGTTCAGCCCCGACGGCAAGTACATCAGCTTTATGTCGTCCCGGCCCGGACCCGCGAAGGGTTCGCAGGTGTGGGTGATAGACCGCCGCGGCGGCGAAGCGGAGCAGCTCACAAATATCGTCGACCAGAATATCCAGGGCTACAGTTGGTCGCCAGACTCGAAGAAGCTGCTGCTCGCACTTCACCCCAAAGCCGAGCCGGACGAACCGGAAGACGGCAAGCCTCCCGCCCCGCCCAAGCCGATCGTCATCGACCGCTACCACTTCAAGCAGGATGTGCAGGGCTATTTGCGCGACGATGCCTGGGACTCGCTCTATCTCTATGACCTGGGCGCCAAAAAGGCCGAGAAGCTCACCACCGGGAAGAATGTCAACGAGGAGGGCGCCGTCTGGTCGCCGGACGGCGCGTGGATTGCCTTCGTCAGCGATCAGGATCCCGATCCCGACCGCACCAACAATACTGACGTATTCGTCGTTGCACCCAAGCCGGGCTCGGCGGCGCGCCGGCTCACCACCTGGCAAGGCCCGGACGGCGGGCGCCTGGCCTGGTCGCCGGATTCGAAGTCGATCGCCTACACGCAAGGCGCGGAGCTCAAGTTACTCGAATACTCGCAGTCGAAGCCGGCCATAGTTACCCTGGATGGCAAAGTGAGTTATCCCGCGGCTAAGTTCGACCGCAGCGTGCACGACCCGATTTATTCACCGGATGGTCGTTTGAGTTACCTGGTTGCCGACGACCGTAATCAATATCCCGCCCAAGTCGAATTATCCGGGGACGGCATCAAGCGCGAGTTTACGCAGCAAGGTACGTTCATGGGTTGGGAATCGTCGGGCGGACACACCGCCGTTATCTACACCAATGACGGCGAGATACCGGAGATCTACGCATTCAAGAACGGAACGTTGCGCAAGCTGACGACGCACAACGATGCTCTCGAGGCGGAGCTGAACCTTGTACCCACCGAAGATATCGAATTCGGGACCAAAGACGGCACCGACGTGCACGGCCTGCTCACCAAGCCGGCGGACTTCAAGGCGGGTTCGCCGGTCCCAATGATACTCTTTATCCACGGCGGCCCCAACGGGCAGGATCAGCACAGCTTCGACTTTCTGCGCCAGTGGCTGGCCACGAAAGGCTACGCTGAGCTCAACGTGAACTATCGCGGCAGCTCCGGCCGCGGGCAGGATTACGCCAAGGCCATCGCCGGCGACTGGGGCGACAAGGAAGTGATCGACCTGCTGGCCGGCGTCGATAAGGCGATCGCCATGGGCGTGGCCGATCCCAGCCGCCTTGCAGTTACCGGCTGGAGCTATGGCGGCATTCTCACCGACTACACGGTGGCCAGCGACAGCCGCTTCAAAGCCGCCATCAGCGGCGCTGGAACTGCCGCGCCGCTTTCGTTTTACGGAGTCGACCAGTACATTCTTCAATACGACAACGAGCTGGGGCCGCCGTGGAAGAATTACCAGCTCTATCTCAAGATGAGTTATCCGTTTCTCCAGGCCGACAAGCGCATGCACACGCCGATGATGTTTATGGGCGGCACGTCGGACATGAATGTGCCATTGCTGGGCGGCGAACAACTATACCAGGCGCTGCGCTCGCTGGGCGTGCCCGCGGAGTTAGTCGTCTACCCCGGCCAGTTTCACGGATTTACCCGGCCGAGTTACATCCGCGACCGCTACGAGCGCTGGCTGGCGTGGTGGGATAAGTACCTGAGGCCCGCCGCGACGCCTGCCCAGCAGCCTGCGGTAAAATCCGCATCGAGCCAACCGCGGGAAAGCGACGGCGCACACGCCGCGGGACGGACGAACAACGAGTGAGATTCAGGAGTGGGAGTCCCGCTGCTCCAGGTCGACGCTCCGGGGCAGCGGTCCCGCCGACTCCAGACCGAGAAACGACGCTCTCGGAGCGGGCGCAACCGATCTGCCAGCCGTGGAGCCGTCTTCTTCGCCTATTTCCCGGCTCCGGTAATGCGCCCGCCTTTCCGATTCTCGATCCGATCCGCCCAGTTGAATTACCTGGCTGACGAGAGCCACGAGCAGAGCCCATATCAGAAGCCCAACGCCGATGCCGAGAAGCGCAATGCCGCCCAGGGCAGCGGGGCCGGCCGTATTGACATTCACATGGAGCATCGAGTTCGCAATGGGAAACGCCGCGCTCAAGCCGGCTGTGCCGTTGGCATAACCGAAGATCAGCGTCAGCCCTCCGGCCAGAAAGAGAGTTGAGACAATAAGGGGTCGATCGGGCTTCATCGTCACCTCCATGCTGAACTAAGATGAGCCGGCCGCGGTTGGTGCCTCCTGGGAACGAACAGAATCTTCAGAAACCTGATGCATCCACAGCCGATACAATGAAAAAGTGCTGGAACTGATCCAGATCGAACCGGCGCGCAAAGCGCCTGCGCCCAAGCCCGAGTGGCTGAAGGCGCGCGCCCCAATGGGCGAGAACTACCATGCTCTCAAGCACCTGGCGCGCTCGCTCGGGCTGCACACTGTGTGCGAAAGCGCGCAGTGCCCCAATATCGGCGAGTGCTGGCACCACCACACAGCGACCTTCATGATGCTGGGCAACCTGTGCACGCGGCGGTGCGGATTTTGCGCCGTGCCCAAGGGCCGGCCCCAGCCGATCGACTTCGACGAGCCGCGCCGCGTGGCCGAGGCCGTCGCCACCTTGGGCCTCAAGCACGCCGTCATCACCAGCGTGAACCGCGACGACGATCTGGTGGGTGGCGCGCGCGCCTTTGCGCTGGTGATCGACGAGATTCGCCGCCAGGCGCCGGGATGCCGCGTCGAAGTGCTCATCCCGGACTTCCAGGGCAACGAAGAGGCGATCCGCATCGTCGTCGAAGCGCGGCCGGAAGTGCTCAATCACAACACGGAGACCGTGCCGCGGCTCTATCGCGTTGTCCGTTCCGGCGCGCGCTACCAGCGTTCACTGGATCTACTGCGTTACTCCAAAAAGTTAAGGCCCGGAGGGCTAACAAAATCGGGCGTGATGGTCGGTCTCGGAGAGGAGACACACGAACTGCTGGAAGTCTTCCACGACCTTGCTGCCGTCGGTTGCGACATCCTCACCATCGGCCAGTACCTGCGCCCCTCGCGCGACCACCTGCCCATGGCGCGCATCTATACGCCGCGCGAGTTCGCCGAGCTGAAGACCGGAGCGCTCAAAATGGGATTCCGCCACGTGGAATCCGGCCCGCTGGTGCGCTCGAGCTATCACGCGCACGAGCAGGCGGTGTCGACCGGCTTGACGGTCGTTGCGTGAGCGAGTCTGAACGCCGGACATAAGCCTGCTGGGATATAAAATAGCCGTTGGCAGTTTTGGCGAGTGAGGACCCCACCGATGGCACCTTCTGCAATGGCCGGCATCCCGGCTCTCAAAGAAATTTCAAGCGACCTGAAGCGGCGCATGGACCAGGCAGTGGCCGACTTCCAGGCCAACCTGGCCTCCACGCGCACCGGCCGCGCCAGCGCGCACATGCTCGACCAGGTCAAGGTCGAATGCTACGGCACGCACATGCCGGTCAGCCAGCTGGCGCAGATCGCCACGCCCGAAGCGCATCTGATCGTCATCTCGCCCTATGATCCGAGCTTGGTCAAGGAGATCGAAAGAGCGCTGCAGACCGCCGACCTGGGCCTGAACCCGCAGTCCGACGGCAAGCTCATCCGCGTGCCCATTCCGCCTATGACCGAGGAGCGCCGCCGCGAAGTGGTCAAGCACCTCAACCGCGTGCTCGAAGAGCACCGCACCGCCATCCGCAACGTGCGCCGCGACGGGAACGACGCCCTCAAAAAGCTGGGGAAGGAGAAAAAGATCAGCGAGGACGACGAAAAGCGCTGCCTCGAAGAGGTGCAGAAGATGACCGACGAGGAGATCCGGCGCATGGAAGAGATGTCCAGGCGCAAAGAGGCCGAAGTGATGCAGGTGTGACGGCGCGGGCTCACCGCAAATTGGCCGTTGCCCGCTTCGCGCGTCCGACCTTATCCGCGAAGGTTTGTGGCGAGCGATGAGCCTATTTTTTCGCCCGCTTGTAGAACGGCAACGGCACCTGCCGGGCGCGCACCGGATTGACTCGGCACTGAGCGATGACGTCGACCCCACTCGTTGCTACCTCGGTGGGCGCAATCGCCATGGCGATATTGGTCTTCAGGAACGGCGCGGGCGAGCCGGATGTGATTGTCCCGATTTGCTGCCCGTCCGAGGACAGCACGAAGTACCCGTCGCGGGCAATGCCGCGGTCGACCATCTCGAGTCCGATGATCTTGCGCCTCGGCCCTCCGCCGGACTGCACGGCCAGCAGCGCGTCGCGGCCGATGAAATCGCCTTTGTCGAGCTTGAGCCAGCGGCCGAGCCCAGCCTCGAGCACGTTGATCTCTTCCGAAATCTCGTGACCGTAGAGGCTCATGCCCGCCTCGAGGCGCAGCGTGTTGCGCGCACCCAGGCCGCAGGGTCGAATGCCGTACTCCGCGCCTGCATCCAGGATCGCATTCCACACCTTCACCGTCGTCGCTTCGTCCGACGGTATGTACACCTCGAAACCGTCCTCGCCGGAGTAGCCGGTGCGTGCGATGAGCACATTGTGCACGCCGGCCACCTGACCCCATGTGAACCAATAGTTTTTGATCGCCGCCAGATCGACCTTGGTGAGCTTTTGCAGCGTCTCCAGAGCGCGCGGCCCCTGAATCGCCAGTTGCGAGTAGTAGCTCGAGTAGTTGTTGATGTGGATTCCCGGCCAGGTGCCCACCTGCCTGCGAATCCACGCGAAGTCCTTGTCGGTGGTGCCGGCGTTTACAACCAGCAGGTAGTCGTTCTCGCTCAGCCGGTGCACGAGTATGTCGTCGATGAACGTGCCCGCAGGCGTAAGCAGCGCCGAGTAATGCGCCTGGCCGTCCTTGAGGCGCGATGCGTCATTCATGGCGATGTGCTGCACGGCGGCCAGCGCGCCCGGGCCGCGAAACTGAATCTCGCCCATGTGGCTCACGTCGAAGAGGCCCACCGCGGTGCGCACGGCCATGTGCTCGGCGATCAGGCCGCCGCCGGGCCCCGGATATTCAACCGGCATGTCCCAGCCGCCGAAGTCCACCATTTTGGCCTTCAGCGCGCGATGCGTGGCGTTGAGCGCGGTCTTCTTCAACTCGGGGGCGACGGGCGTTGCTGGCGTGGTCATCCAAGTCCTTTCAGCGGCTCTGCTGTACGCTATTCACGATAGGGATTCGGCGGCGGCGCGGTCAAACCCAGCCGGCGAAAGGGAAAGCGATGAATCGCGTTCGCGGTGTCGTAATGCTTATTGCCGGATGCTTCGCGCTCTTTGAATCGTGGCGCATTCTCGCCGGTCACCGTGCACTTCTTGCGTTTGGATTGGGCCTGGTGGCGATCGCGCTCGGTGTCTGGCACCTTACGCGCAAGCCGATCAGCCGCATCCATTGAGCTGGCGCCCGAAAGAACCAAATGCCCGGCATCGCTGCCAACAATCTCAGGGTGCGACTAATAGATCAGCTTGAGCGAAAACTGAATCTGCCGCGAGTTGCCGGCGGTCTTGCTGATCTCGCCGAAGCCCGATCCAGCGATGATGTTGGCCGGCAATCCCATGTCGACAATGTTAAAGAGGTTGAAAAACTCCGAACGGAATTGCAGGTCGACAAGTTCGGCGCCGCTTTTGCGCAGGCCGAAGGGCGTGTCTTTGATCATGGCGAAGTCGTAGTCGTAAAACGCCGGCCCGCGAAAGGTGTTGCGGCCCAGCGTGCCGAAGCGCCCCTGGTTCGGCCCGGTGCCGGCGGCGATGTGAATTGGAATCGAGAAATAGTCCGCGGCATTATTCGCTCCTTCGCCGAAGTAGTCTTCGCGCACTTTGCGCGCGGTGGAGAGATGCGGCGTGGCGATCTGGTCGGGACGGTCCACTCCGTTCGAGCCGGCGCCGGTTTGCTGAATTCCGGAGTAAACCGTGAACGGCGAGCCCGAACTCAGATTCGAAATGCTCAACAGCTCCCATCCCCCGGTAACCTTTCTGCTCACTGGTTGCAGGAGACCGGCCGAGTCGAGATGCAGATCCTGCGCCACGCTCAGGTTGAATGCGTTCGTGACATCGAAGGCCGACGGTCCCTTTTCGGCGTGAGTATCGAAAGGGTTTTGGGGAAACGGCACCGTCACCGCGCCCGTCGATCCTGTACCGCCGATGACCGCGCTGACATCGTCAAGCGACTTACTCCACGTATAACTCGCCTGGATGCCCGGCCCGCCATGCGCTACGGTTCCGGAGAGCGATGTTTGCAGCGCATGATAAGTGGAGTGGGACGTTCCGGTGATAACGTTCTCCACGCCGAACCCCCCGGTCACATTGCCGGCGCCGTCAAATGTTGTATACGGCGCAAAGGCCTGAGTGGCGCCGGGATAGGCGTTGGGAAAGCTGATGCGGGGCAGCTTCTCCGCGGCCGTGCCCACATAACCCGCATCGGCGGTGAGATTGCCGAACTTGCGCTCCAGGCCCGCCGTCCACTTGTAAAGGGTTGCGTTGTCAAAGGAGCGATCCACGCCGCTCAGGTTCAGGTCGCTGACTCCGTGGCCCGGAGTGAGCGCGGCGAGGTCCTGCTCGTAGCGGTTCACATCCATCGGCGTGTTGGGCGCCACCGCGGTTGTCTTCTCGCTGGGGAATATATTCTGCCCCGAAGGCGTATAAACCGGCGGAAGCTCCGGCGGAGTTATCTGGAACCCATAATGGATGGGCGCGCCCGATGCGGAGAGCAGGCGCGGATAAACGGCGAAGGGCGTGGAGCCGGTGAGGAAGTTATCCTGCCAGATATTGGGCTGGATGGTCATGATACTTCCGCCCGCGCGCACCACTAAGTTCGCCGTAGCTTGCCACGACGCCTGAATGCGCGGCTGCCAGGCGTGCCAGCTCGTCTGGTAACCCGGCTGCGGATTGATGACGAACTCCTGTTGGCCGTTGGTGTTGAGAAAGCCCGCAGTCCGCTTGGCGCGCTCCGAGATTGGAGTATATAAGTCCCAGCGCACTCCATAGTCGAGCGTGAGCCGGCTCGTCGCCTTGTAAGTATCCTGGACGAAGAAGCCGACGCCGTTACGATTGATGGCCGCCGGACCGATATGGGGCCCGTTCGAGAAATAAGGCGGAGCGATGGCCACTGTGTAGACAAATGGGCTGCCGGAGAGAAAGCTCGACAAGGTATCCGGCAGCGCGTCTCCGGGATGAATGTCGTGCGCCCCGCTCTTCGACGGAATATATTCCGCGGCATAAGCGGTGCCGCCGCCGAAATCGTATTCGCCATTGGGACTGATGCCGAAGTAAGTCGTATCGCGATTGAGCCTTGCCTCAGCTCCTGCCTTGAAAGCATGCTTGCCGGCGGTATAAGTAGCGAGCTGCCTTCCCTGGAATAAATTTCCGTATGACTGCATCACCGAGCCGGCCGCCGAATCGAATGCTTCAAATAAGCCGTCGTTAAATTTGACCGCCGGGTCGGTGCGATTCGGCGTGGGAAATCCCGGCGTGGATCGCGTAATGCTGAAGAGCGACACCAGGGTCAATCGCGGCGAGGCAGTGCGCGTATAAGTGCCCACCACGTTGCGCTGGCGATCGATATAAGTAATGCCGAAGGAAGGGTCGATAGCCGTCTGGTCCGGGTTAGTCGTCGGGCCGGTGAGGTTATCCATGTTGAAGCGCGCGAAAAACTGGTCCTTCGGGCTGAACTTGTGGTCGATCCGCGCCGAAAACTGGGTGGCATTCGTGCTCACGCCCGATGGCGTCGCATAAGTGTAAATGCCATAGGCCCCGGCCGGGTAATTCGGCAGCGGATACCGCTTCAGCACCGCCGCAATGCCGGGATCGACGGGAATCTCGAGCGCGTCCCCGGGAAACGCCGTCGTGTCCAGGCCTTCGCGCTCGGCCGCGGTCGGCACAGGCAGCACCTGCGTCGTGCCCAGCTCCTGCCGAAAGCCCTGCGCCTGCGTGAAGTAGAAGGTCCTGTTCCGCCCGTCGTAGACGTGGGGGATGTAGACTGGCCCGCCGTTGGTGAATCCGAATTCGTTGCGCCGGAAGGGCGGAATGCGGCCGGGGTACACCGGTGTGGCATGATCGAAGTAATTGCGGGCGTCGAATATCGAGTTGCGCACGAACTCGAAGATCGAGCCATGAAAACCGCTGGCGCCGGAGCGCGTAATGATGTCAGTGAATCCCGCCGCGCCGCGGCCGATCTCGGCCGGCATCCAGCCGGAGCTCGACTGAATCTCTTCGACGGCGTCGACATTGAAGTTGGAGAAGGTCGATCCGCCCATCTCCGGATCGCTGATGTCGGCGCCGTCCATGGCGAACGTGGCTTCCACACCGCGCTGGCCGTCGATGGCGAACTGCTGCGTGAAATTGGTGGCGCCGTTGGCATCGGTCATAGTGCCGGCCGCCAGCAGCAGCAAATGGCTGAAGTCGCGCGTGTTGAGCGGCAGTTCGCTCACCGCCTGGCTGGAGAGCTGCTCGCCTCCGGTTGCGGCGTTCAACTGCAGCGCAGCGACCGACAGCTCGCCGCGGCTGGAGAGCGTGATGGCCACGGGCGGTGCGGCGGCAGCGAGATCGACGGGGACTGGGTACTCGACCTTGCGCCCCCGCGCTTCGACCCGGAGCCTGTATTGTCCCGACGCCAGCACCTTCAACTGGAAGCGCCCATCGGCGCCCGTAACTGCTTCGGCCCTGGCTCCGTTGCCCGTAAGCCGGATCTTTGCCTCGGCGATGGGCGCACCGGCGGTGTCGCGCAAAACGCCTTGCCAGATGGCCGCCGACGGGGTCTGCTGAGCCTGCACCAGCGCCGCGAAGATGAAGAACCATGCCGCCAGGAGGCCCTGCAATCCTGCCTGGACCCGATTGGACCGCGATGCGCACAGCGCCCGCTTGGCGACTCCCCGGAAAATGGAATACATATAGCCTTTGCTGTGACTTGCGCGGTCTGCGAAGAAACAGAATGATGGTTTGATGCGGACGGCTCGAATCTGAATTATAGCCATTTGCGCAAGCCGGCGTGGTAATGGCGTGCACACGGGGCGGCGCTGCTCTCCACCGGTCAGTGAATTCGCGCCGGCTCGCGTTATACTCAGGCATCGCAATTGCTCGAAGCGAGGCTAATCTCATTCCACGGGCGGTTTATCTGTGCGATCACTCGTCCTCTTCCTCCTCATTCTTCCCACCGTCGCCGCGGCTCAGGAGCCAGGGGCGGATTCCGCTGAGCGCAATGCCAGCATCGAGGCATCACCCGCCGTCATTCCTCCCCGGCCGCAATGGGGCTGGATTTTGAAAGACAACGCGGGAACGATTCATCCCGTTTTTGGCGACGCGGTGCTGCAGAGCGTGGGAACCGGAGCCAGCCCCGGCCTCGCCGCCGACGGAGCGGGAAACATCGATGGAGCGGCGCTGGTCGGAGGCGTCCCTTCCGGACAGCCGCTCGGCAGCTACGCGCTGCAGAGCCCGGCCGAGCCGACGCTGCTGGCTGGAACGACGGTTCTGCTGCTCTGCGGCCGCGAGAATCACTGGCTGCGCAGCACCGATGGAAACTTTTTGCCGGTGGAGGGGCCCGAAGGCTGGAACGCAACCAAACCCGGCGAATGGGGATTGAACCTCGCCTCGACCATTTCGCCCTTTGCGGTGGTGGTTGGCGGTCAATGGGTCTATGCCGGCGCTCCTCCGGCGCCGTCAAGCTTTCTTCCGTTCACCTTGCTGCCTGAGTTTCCGCCGCCAGACAGCAATGCGCAGGTCTGCGTATGGGCCTTTTACGACACCTCGGTGAAGGGATCGAAATCCAACCCCGAAATCAGCGTGGCTTACGACGATGGCCCGGCAAGCGCACCGCATAAGCTGGCAGGACCTGTTTCCGACGGTGGAAACGTGCTTGAAGTCGTCTTCAATCAGCTCGGCGCCGACCTCGGCACCCTATTCGTGTGGCAAGGTTCAGCCGCGGAGACACTTTTTCAGCAACCGGTGCGCGCGTCCTATTGGAACGGCGGCCTGCGCAAGCGCGCCGCTTCGGGATTCGAAACACCCGATTGGAACGGACTTGCGGTCACCAACCTGGACCCGCGCCCGATCGCGCTCGGCGGCGACGCCCAGGACAACGTGTGGTCGGTGGCTTATTCGGGATTCGTCCGCACCAGCCCCTTTGCCCACTATTCCATCGTCACTCCTCCAGGCACGCCGTTCCTGGCCGTACGCTACCAGCTGGGAAGCACCCACTATCGGCCGTATCTTTTCTCCATCAGCTTCAAACTGGACGGCGAATACATGGGCTACGACCAGCCATGGCGCCAGGGAACCAATATTCGCTCCATTCCGTTGCCGCTGGACGGCCGAAGCCACACCATGGATGTGCGCAACGGCTTTGCGCGCAGCGACAATTATGCGGACCCCACCGCAGGCGGTTTTGGCGGCGGCGGATTTATCGACGCGGTGGCTGTGCCTCACGGTTACAAGGTGAAAATCGACCGGCCCGCGGCGGAATCGGTGGCCGTGGTGCTCTCTCACTCGGTTGCAATCGGAGAATTCGCGGAGCAGATTCCCTATCTCGACCAGGGTCCGGAGTCGTCAACCGCATGGCCGGTACAGGCGCGCGCGGTGAAGGCCTTCGGCACCGAAAGCGTGGTCGACGAGAGTTACGCCGGGGAGCTGCTGGCCAGCGACTGCTCCACGCAGATGGCATGTACTGCGTATGTCGCCGCCATAAAACAGGCGCAGCCCAAAATCGCGGTCGGCTTCGTGGCGCGGATGCTCAACGACTTTTACCACGGCCGCGCAACCAGCGGCGAGTGCCTGCCGGAATACGAAGAATATTTGCAGTATCTCTTCGCCGCATGGGCCGCGGAGTTGCCGGGCGTCCCGTTGTACGTGGGCTCAGACACCATCCAGTCAGCGGTCAACGAAGCAAAGCCCGACGGCTGCACACCGGCTCAGCGGCTCACCGACTGGCGCCAGGGCATCGATGACACGGTGCGCGGCTATGTTGCGCGCAACAACGCGGATTGGCTGCACTTTGTGGACATGAGCCGATGGGTCCCGCAGAACGAGCTGGTCTCCGATGGGATTCATCCCAGCACGGAGGGGCAGATCAAGATCTGCCAGGCGGTGGCCGGATTGTTTCACCAGCAGGTGACATGCAGCGTGCCGCAGTGAATCAATCTCCGTGCGCTTCTTCGACCTCGATACCGACGCGGTGAAGCTTCATCACCCGCCACTGCAGCCGGTCGAAGAAGAGATAGACGACGGGGGTGGTGAACAGCGTCAGCATCTGCGAGACGATCAGGCCGCCGACGATGGTGATGCCCAGCGGCTGGCGCAGTTCCGAACCCACGCCCATGCCGATGGCCAGCGGTAAGCCTCCAAACAGCGCCGCACACGTGGTCATCATGATGGGCCGGAAGCGCAGCAGGCAGGCCTGGTAGATGGCCTCGACGGGGGGCAATCCCTGCTCGCGCTCGGCCTGAAGAGCGAAGTCGATCATCAGGATGGCGTTCTTCTTCACGATGCCAATGAGGAGAATAATGCCGATCAGCGCGATGATGCTGAGGTCGGTCCCGGTGAGCAGCAGCGCCAGGATCGCGCCCACCCCCGCGGGTGGCAGCGTGGAGAGAATGGTCAAGGGATGGATCAGGCTCTCATACAAAATACCCAGCACGATGTAGACCGCGACCAGTGCGGCGAGAATCAGAAGCGGCTCGTTGCGCAGCGAATCCTGAAATGCCTGCGCGGATCCCTGAAATACCGCGTGCACGCCGTTGGGCATGCCCATCTCGCGCTGCACTTTTTCGAGAGCCGTCACCGCGTCGCCCAGGGCCACATTGGGCGCGAGGTTAAACGTGACGGTGACCGCCGGGTACTGGCCCTGGTGATTCACCTGCAGCGCCGTCCGCTGCGGCTCATAGTGCGCGATGGCCGAAAGCGGAACCATGGCGCCGCCGGTGGAGGGGGTGATTGGCGCCGGCCCCGTTGCTGCCGTCGCGGGAATGGCTGAAACCGCCGGACTGGCGGGAAGGGTCGAAGCGGCGGGAAGCGACGCGGGATACGAGCCGCTTAACGTTCCCGCCAACGTCGGCGTTCCCGTCCCGGTACTCGTCACCGCCAAAGCGCCGCCCGCAGTTGGAAACACCGCCGTGTCTCCCGTGGGCGGAGCCGGAGTTGCCGGCGCCGGTGTTCCGATTGCCGCCGCCGCCGCCGAGGCCGTGGTTCCGGTATTCGGCACCGAAGGCGAGGCGCCAACAACGTTGTTGGCTTTGATGAAGATGCCATTGAGCGAGTCGGGGCTGAGCTGGTATTTCGGGTCGACCTCCATCACCACAAAATACTGGTTGATGCCGGTATACATGGTGGAGACTTCGCGCTGGCCGAAGGCATCGTAGAGCACCTGGTCGATGGCGTTGGCGGAGATGCCAAGGCGCGAAGCCGTATCGCGATCGATGACCAGCGTGGCCGCCAGTCCCTGATTCTGCTGGTCGGTGGAAACGTCGCGCAGCTGCGGCATATTCCTGGCGCGGGCCTCAAAGCGCGGCGCCCACGAATTCAGCTCCTTGAGGTCTTCGTCCCAAAGCGTGTACTGGTATTGCGCCGCCGAGCCGCGACCGCCGATCTGGATGTCCTGTTGAGCCTGCAGGTAGAGAATGGCGCCGGGTACGCTGGTCAGCTTCTGGCGCAGCCGGTTCACCACCATGTCGGCGGTAACGACGTGGCCGTGCTCGTCCTTGCGCTCGCCGGCCGGCTTGAGGCCGATAAACATGCTGCCGGAGTTGGTGGTTCCTCCGCCCCATCCGCCGCCACCTGCGAAGGCCGTGACCGAATCCACTGCGGGATCGTCCAGCACCATCTGCGCCAGCGAAGTCTGCTTGGCGCTCATGGCGTCGAAGCTGATGTCCTGCGCGGCCATGGTCCGGCCGCTAAGGCGGCCCGTATCCTGCTGCGGGAAGAAGCCCTTGGGCACGATCTTGAAGAGATATCCATTCAAAATCACAGTGCCGAACACAATCCCGAGCATGAGCCATTGATGGCGCAAAACCCAGCGCAGCCCGTGCGCGTACTCGCCGTGCAGCCACTGGAAGGCGCGCTCGCTGGCGCGATAGATAGGTCCGTGCCGGACTTCGTCCTGCGACTTGAGAAACCTGGCGCAGAGCATGGGCGTGGTGGTGAGTGACACCAGCAGCGAAACCGCAATGGCCACGCTCAACGTGACGGCGAACTCGCGGAACAGTTTGCCGACGAGTCCACCCATGAGCAGAATCGGCGTAAACACCGCGATCAGCGAAGTGCTCATCGACAGCACCGTGAAGCCGATTTCGCGCGAACCTTTCATCGCCGCCTCGAACGGCTTCATCCCGATCTCGAGATAGCGCGTGATGTTCTCGATGACCACGATGGCGTCATCGACGACGAAGCCAGTCGAAATGGTGAGCGCCATCAGCGAGAGGTTGTCGACCGAGTAGCCGACCACGTACATGATGCCGAACGTTCCCACCAGCGAGAGCGGCACGGCGATCGATGGAATAATCGTGGCCCACACTTCGCGCAGAAAGAGAAACACCACGAACACAACCAGCAGCACGCTGACGATGAGCGCAATCTCGACGTCGTGAACGCCGGCGCGGATGGTGGTGGTGCGGTCGACCGACACGCTGAGCTTGATGGTGGGCGGAATCTCCGCTTGCAGGCGCGGCAGCTGCGCCAGCACCTTGTCCACTGCGTCGATCACGTTGGCGCCGGGAATTTTGAAGACGATGACGAGAATCGCATCCTTGAGCTTGCCGTCGTTCCCGTCGCTTTTCATCCCCACCAGGCCCGCGGTATGGATGTCGGAGACGCCGTCATACACCGTGCCCAGATCGGAGATACGCACCGGCGCGCCAGTCTGCGGGTTGTATCCGGCGATGATGGGCGCATATTCCCGCGCCTTGAACATCTGGTCGTTGTCATCGATTTGCCAGCGGTGCTGCGCGTCCTGGAAACTGCCCTTGGGGCGGTTGGCATTGGCGTTGGCCAGCGCCGTGCGCACCGCTTCAAGTCCGATGCCGTTGTTGCCCAGCTGCATGGGATTCAGTTCCACGCGCACCGCAGGCTGCGCGCTGCCGCCCACGAACACCTGTCCCACTCCCTGGATCTGCGAGATCTTCTGCGCCAGGATGGAGTCGGCCATATCGTAGATTTCCGGCTTGGGGACCACGTCGGAGGTCAGCGCGAGGATGAGGATCGGCGCCTCGGCGGGATTGGCCTTGCGGTAGTTGGGATTCTGCGGCAGGTAGGCCGGCAACTGGCTGCGTGCGGCGTTGATGGCCGCTTGCACGTCGCGCGCCGCGGCATCGATGTTGCGGTTGATGTCGAACTGCAGCACCACCGAGGTCGAGCCCAGTGTGCTGTTGGAGGTCATCTGGTTCACGCCGGCGATGCGGCCGAACTGGCGCTCCAGCGGCGACGCCACCGACGAAGCCATGGTCTCGGGGCTGGCGCCGGGAAGGCTTGCATTTGCACCGATGACGGGAAAGTCGACATCCGGCAGCGACGCCACCGGCAGCACCGAATAGGCCACCGACCCGGCCAGAAGCAGGGCCAGGCTGAGCAGCGATGTAGCTACCGGGCGGCGAATGAAGGGTGCGGAAAGATGCATGGCTCGTCGTCGGTGGTACGGTGGATTTACGTCCTGGTCAATCTCAAGAATCTGGGTGCCCCAGAGCCTGCCCTGAGCTTGTCGAAGGGTCCCGATTTTGGGATCTGGGAAACCTCGGCTATTTAACTCCGGTGCGCTCTGCCTGAAGGCGGTTGAATGTTGAGGTTTCCCACCCTTTCCGCAAAGGACGCGGAAAGGATGGGGCACGGGATCCTAGTCTGCCCCGATCGGTTGCTCGATTTCGGACTCGACGCCGCGCGGCTTCATGCGCTGCGCCAGCTTGTCGAAATAGATGTAGACCACCGGCGTGGTGTAGAGCGTGAGCAACTGCGAAAACATGAGGCCCCCGACGATGGTGATGCCCAGCGGCTTGCGCAGCTCCGCGCCCATGCCGCCGCCGAGCGCCAGCGGCAGCCCGCCCAGCATGGCGGCCAGGGTCGTCATCAAAATCGGCCGGAAGCGCAATAGACACGCCTGGAAAATCGCCTCTTCGGCGGGAAGTTTCTGCTCGCGCTCCGCCTGCAGAGCGAAGTCGATCATCATGATGGCGTTCTTCTGCACGATGCCAATCAGGAGGATGATGCCGATGAGCGCGATCACGCTGAAGTCCTGGTGCGTGATGAGCAGCGCCAGCAGCGCGCCCACACCCGCCGAGGGCAACGTGGAAATAATCGTAATGGGATGAATGTAGCTCTCGTAGAGCACGCCGAGCACGATGTACACCGTGACCAGCGCGGCGAGGATCAAGAGAGGCTCATTGACCAGCGAGCTCTGAAAAGCCGCAGCCGTGCCCTGGAAGCTGGCGTTGATGGCGGCCGGCATCTGGATGCGCTGCTCCACGCGCTTCACCGCCAGCACCGCATCGCCCAGCGCCTTGCCCGGCGCCAGGTTGAAGCTGACTACCGTCGATGGGAACTGGCCCTGATGCCCGATGGAGAGTTGCGCGCGCGTCTGCTCCCAGTGCGCAACCATGCTGAGCGGAACTTGCGTGCCGTTGGCCGATTTGACGTAGAGATTGGCCAGCGTGGTCGGATCGGTCTGGAAGCTCTGCCCTACTTCCATCACCACGTGGTACTGGTTGAGCTGGGTAAAGATGGTGGAAACCTGGCGCTGCCCGAAGGCGTCGTAGAGCGTATTGTCGACGTCGGCCATGGCGATGCCCAGCCGCGCGGCGGTGTCGCGGTCGATGACGAGTGTAGCGCCCAGCCCCTGATCCTGCAAATCGCTGGCTACGTCGGTCACGTCTTTTTCCCTCGACAGCTCATCGACCATCGCTCGCGTATATTTGGCCAGCTCATCCTGGTTGGGATCTTCGAGCGAGTATTGAAACTCCGTCCGGCTCACGCGGTCTTCGACCGTGAGGTCTTGCAAGGGCTGCAGGAAAAGCTGGATGCCCTGCACGCTTTCGAGCTTGGGCTGCAGGCGGCGAATTACTTCGGTTGCCGAGATCTTCCGCTCGTTGAGCGGTTTCAGCGTGATCTGGATGCGGCCGGAGTTCAGCGTAGTGTTGGTTCCGTCTACTCCAATGAACGACGACACGTTGTCCACCGCCGGGTCGCCAAGCACCACGTCGACGAGCTTTTGCTGGCGCTCGGCCATGCTGGCGAAGCTCACCGTCTGCGGCGCCTCGCTGATGCCCAGAATCACGCCTGTATCCTGCACCGGAAAGAAGCCCTTGGGCACGATGACATAGAGCCAAAGGGTAGCCACGAGCGTCCCTACCGTGACCATCAGCGTGGCGAACTTGTGTTGCAGAATGACGCGCAGCGTGCGCCCGTACCACGCAATCACACCATTGAAGACTTTTTCCGACGCGTGATAGAAGCGCGTCTGCGAGCCGGTCGCCTTGTCCTTGAGAATGCGCGAGCACATCATGGGCGTAAGCGTGAGCGACACAGCGGCCGAAACCAGGATCGTAACCGCCAGCGTGATGGCGAACTCGCGGAACAGGCGGCCAACCACGTCGCTCATGAACAAAAGCGGAATCAGCACCGCAATGAGTGAGACGGTGAGCGACATGATGGTGAAGCCGATCTGCTCGCTGCCCTTGAGCGCGGCGCGCATGGGGCTGTCACCCTCTTCGATGAAGCGCGAGATGTTCTCGATCATCACGATGGCGTCGTCGACAACGAAGCCCGTGGAAATGGTGAGCGCCATCAGGGTCAGGTTGTTCAAGCTGTAGCCCAGCAGGTACATCACGCCGAAAGTGCCCACGATGGAGAGCGGCACCGCAACCGATGGAATGACGGTTGCCGCCAGGTTGCGCAGGAACAGGAAGATCACCATCACCACCAGCGCGACGGTGAGCATCAGCTCGAACTCGACATCCTTGACTGAAGCGCGGATGGTGGTGGTGCGATCGGTGAGCACCCTGACCTGCACAGAGGCCGGCAAACTGGCCTGCAACTGCGGCAGCAGTTTCTTGATGCGGTCGACGACCGCGATGATGTTGGCGCCGGGCTGCCGCTGGATGTTCACGATCACCGCTGGCTGGCGGTCCATCCATGCAGCCTGCTGCGCGTTTTCCGCGGCATCCACGACTGTCGCCACATCGGAGGTGCGCACCGCCGCGCCGTTGCGGTAGGCAACGATCACCGGCTTGTAGTCGGTGCTCGAAAGCAGCTGGTCGTTGGCGCCAATGGTGTACGACTGCCGTGGGCCGTTCAGCGTGCCCTTGGCCTGATCCACGTTGGCCGCCGAAATGGCGGTGCGCAGGTCTTCCATGCTGAGGTTGTACGCCGCAAGCTGCGCGGGATTGGCCTGGATGCGCACCGCCGGCTTCTGTCCTCCGGCGATCGAAACCAGGCCCACGCCGGTGACCTGCGAAATCTTCTGCGCGAGGTTGGTGTCGGCCGCGTCTTCGATCTTGTCCAGCGGCAGCGAGCCAGAGAACAGCGCCAGCGTCATGATGGGCGCGTCGGCCGGATTGACTTTGCTGTACACCGGCGGATTAGGCAGATCGACAGGCAGAAACGTGTTGGCGGCGTTGATCGACGCCTGCACCTCCTGCTCGGCCACGTCGATGTTTTCATCCAGGTTGAATTCGAGCGTGATCACCGATCCGCCGCCGGAGCTGACCGAGGTCATCTGTTTGAGCCCCGGCATCTGGCCGAACTGGCGCTCCAGCGGCGCGGTCACCGACGAAGCCATGACTTCAGGGCCGCCGCCGGGGTAGAACGTAAGCACCTGGATGATCGGATAGTCCACTTCAGGCAGCGCGGAGACCGGCAACTGCTCGAAGCCGATGGTGCCGGCGATCAGGATCGCGGCCATCAGCAGCGATGTGGCTACCGGCCGCAGGATGAATGGCCGGGAAGGACTCACTGCGCGGCCCTCCCTCCGGCCTGGTTTGCTTTGCCGCCTGGCGGATCGCCCGCGGCCTTCGCACCCCTCGCCGCACCCTTTGTATTCGCCGGCGCGAACGGTCCGGCAGCGGGCGCAGCGACGTCTCCCGCCGATTGACCCGCTTGCTGCTGCCATCCCGAGCTGGCAATCACAAGCTGCCCGGGGCGCAGGCGGTCGGCGCCGTCCACCACCACCTGCTGGCCTTTATTGAGGCCGCTATCCACAATCGTCATCTGGCCCTCGGACAGCGCCACCTTCACCGGCTGAATCTGTGCCGTCGCATTTCCTTTAGCGTCGGCGCCGGTCGTCCACACATACGTGCCCTGCAATCCTGACTGAATGGCCGCCGAGGGGACCACCAGCGCGCTCGGCCGGTTCTCCATCACCAGGTGGATATTCACGAACTGGTTGGGAAACAGGCTTCCATCCCGGTTCTCGAAGACCGCCTTCAGCTTGTCGGTCCCGGTGGTCGTATCGATCTGGTTGTCGGCCGTGAGCAGCTCGCCGGAGGCCAGCTTCTGCGTATCGCCGCGATCGTAGGCATCCACGGGCAGGCGCTTCTGCTCGTTGAGCATTTTCAGCACCTGCGGGAGCTGCTCCTCGGGCAGCGTGAAGTAGACGGCGATGGGCTGAAATTGGTTGATGATGACGAGATTGGTCGTGTTGGCGGTGATGATGTTGCCGGGATCGACCAGCCGCAACCCGATCTTTCCGTCGATGGGCGACTGAATGGTGCACCAGTCCAACTGCAACTGCGCCGTCTCGATCGCCGCCTTGTCCGCCGCGATGGCGCCCTCATATTGGCCTTGCGCGGCTATGTCCGCGTCCAGCGTCTCCTTTGAAACCACGCCGGCGTCGAACAGCGCCTTATAACGCGCCACTTCCGCCTGGGCATTTTTCAGCAGCGCCTCGTCGTGCGCCAGAGTGCCTTTAGCCTGATCGAGCGCAGCCCGGTAGGGCTGGGGGTCGATCACCATGATGGTCTCGCCCTGCCTGACGAATTGCCCTTCGGTGAACTTCACCGGCTCAAGTTCTCCGCTCACCCGCGCCTTCACCGTCACGCTCATGTAAGGGGTTACCGTACCCAGGCCGGTCAGGAAGATCGGCATCGGCCTCTGCTCCACTGCCGCCACCTGCACCGGAACCGGCCGGCTGTAGATCGCCGCAGCCTGCATCTGCGCCTGCGCTTGCGCCGCCTGCCGGTTCTGGTAGATTCGCCAGACGACAAACCCCAATCCGCAAACGATGACCAGATATACGAGAATGCGCATCCAGGATCCCTTGCGGGCGGGGGGTTCGTGCGCTGCGCGGATGGCGGAGGGATAGGTTTCCTGAGTGCTATCGATGGGCATAATCTGGTCCCTGTCGTTTTCCTCGAGATGAAAGCCCTGGGCCGGGCTTGAGTTGAAGGTCCTTGAGCAGGGGATTTCGCAGCCCGAACCCGCAGAATCTGCTCTCCGAAGCCGATGTTCTAACGACGCAGCAGTTTGCCGAAAGGTTTCGCTTTCTGGCCCCTCCGACAGCGCCGGATCGGCACAAAATAAACCATTTCGGGACCCATAAACCTTGCGGACACTATTTTATGCGAGTGGTGCCACGTTTGCGCGACCTTCCGGTCACGGTGACAGCGCCAACCGTCCATTAGAATGAAATGAATTTGGATTTATCGAGATGACCCGTGCAGGCTGCCGAAAAACCCGCAAAGGCCGATCGACTTGAGCCGCCTGTCGTGCCGTTCGGCCCGCCAGACGATTCGTCCGAAGAGCTCGTCGCCGATTCGCCAACCGCGCCCTGCCCGCTCTGCGTCGATCTCGACGGCGCGCTGGTCAAGTCCGACACATTATTCGACGCGCTCTTTCAGTTCGCGCGGCATCGCCCAGACCAGCTCTGGCGCGTGCCGGTGTGGCTGGCCCGCGGTCGCGCCCGATTGAAGATCGAAGTTGCCCGCCGCGCTCCGCTCGACGTTACCCGCCTGCCCTACAACATCCCGCTGCTTCGCTTTCTCCAGGCCGAGCGGCGCGCCGGACGGCAGCTCTATCTCGCCACCGGCGCCGATTCGTCGGTCGCCGGCCGCGTAGCCGCGCACCTGGGCATCTTCGATGGCGTGCTGGCTTCGGATGGCGCCACCAATCTTACCCGGAGCAAGAAACTCGCCGGCATTGAGGCCCGCTTCGCCGCGTTCGACTACGTCGGCAACTCCACCGCCGACCTGCCTCTGCTCGCCCGCGCCCGGCACGCCATGCTGGCCAACCCCACCGGCGGCTTGCTGGTCGCCCTCCGCCTGCGCCATATTCCCCTGACGCAGACCTTCATCGACCACGCGCCGCCGATCCCTACCTTTCTCAAGGCCATTCGCATTCATCAGTGGGCCAAGAACATTCTGCTGCTGGCGCCGCTCTTGTTCTCGCATAACCTGCGTCCGCGCCCTGTGGCAGCGGTTGTCATCGCGTTTTTCTGCTTCAGTTTTATGGCCTCCGCCAATTATCTGGTCAACGATCTGCTCGACATCGAGAGCGATCGCCGTCATCCCATCAAGCGCTACCGACCGTTTGCTTCAGGGGATCTCGCCGTCTCCACCGGCGCCGCCATGGTGCTTCTGCTGGCCGCGGCTTCGCTGGCGCTGTTGCCGTTGCTGGCCCGCGCATTTGCCTTCTGGCTGTTGATTTACGTCCTCTCCACAGCCGCCTACTCGTTTTATCTCAAGCGCGTTCCCATCGTTGACGTGCTGGTGCTGTCAGGTCTCTACACGCTCCGCCTGCTGGCCGGCGGCGCGGCCACGGGGACACTGATCTCTCCGTGGCTGGCCGGCTTTTCCAGCTTCCTTTTTCTGTCCCTCGCCATGGTCAAGCGCTTCAGCGAGCTCGAGAATCTGCGCGAGCGCGGCGCCACGGCAACCCACGGACGCGGCTACATGGTCGCCGACCTCGAGCAGGTTCGCGCCTTTGGAACCGCCAGCGCTTACGCGGCAATACTTGTCTTTTCGCTCTACATCACGCGGCCTGACGTGGATGCGCTCTACAAGCATCCGACGCGGTTGTGGCTCGTAGTCCCGTTGCTGGTCTATTGGATCAACCGCGTCTGGCTTCTGGCCTCCCGCGGCGAACTGGACGACGACCCGGTGATCTTCGCCATCCGCGACCGCATCAGCCTGGCCGTTGGAGTATGTGTATTCATCGTGGCCATCTTCGCGCTCTAATGCCAGGCGCCCCGTTGTTTCGAGTCCACTCGAACTGGCTCATATTCCGGGACTTGCCGCTCTCCATCGCTGCATCTTTTGTCTCGCCTGAGTCGTCAAAAGACTGTTGGGAGAGCCCGCTGTTGTCCACACCCGGAAGGTCCTGGCTCACGACATCGTCTACCATGGATATTTTAGCCTGTGTGTTGGAGTGGGCTCGCGCGGCCTCGCTGCCCAGCCCCGACCGGGTGATTCCAGTGTGAACCGAACCAGCTTATTTGCTGAGCCATTCATCGACAGCCCGACTGCGAGAGTTCCAAGCAAGCCGGGCCTGGAGCGGGTACCGGTCCTATGATGTGGATTGTCCGGCTGGCGCTGCGGCGGCCTTATACCTTTGCCGTCTTTGCGCTGCTGATCCTGATCCTTGGCGCCTTAAGCATCGCCACGATGCCGACGGACATCTTTCCCAACATCAATATCCCCGTCGTCACCGTGGTCTGGAACTATACCGGCCTCTCCGCGCAGGAGATGTCGACGCGCATCGTCTACAACAGCGAGCGCGGCATGACCACCACGGTCAACGACATCGAGCACATCGAGTCGCAGTCGCTGAACGGCATCGGGCTCATCAAGGTTTTCTTCCATCCGCACGTCGATATCGCCAATGCCGTGGCTCAGGTTACCTCGATCTGCCAGGCGCAGTTGCGCAGCCTGCCGCCCGGATCGACTCCGCCGTTCATCATTCAATACAACGCCTCCAGCGTTCCGGTTCTGCAGTTGGGCCTGAGCGGCCAGGGATTGAACGAACAGCAATTGAACGACCTCGGCCAGAACACCATCCGCACGCAACTGGCCACCATCGAAGGGGCGCAAACGCCGTTTCCCTATGGCGGCAAGCAGCGGCAGATCCAGGTCGATATCGACCTGAACAAACTGCAGGCCAAGGGGCTGTCGCCGGCGGACGTCATAGCCGCGGTCGATGCGCAGAACATCATCGTTCCCTCCGGCACGATGAAGATCGACCGCTTCGAGTATGAAGTCGAAACCAACTCCGCGCCGGATGTGGTCGAAGAGCTGAACAACCTGCCGATCAAAGCGGTCAACGGCGCGGTGATCTACATCCGCGATGTGGCCCACGTGCGCGACGGAAACCCGCCGCAGACCAACATCGTGCGGGTGGACGGCGCCCGCGGCGTGCTGATGAGCATTCTCAAGACCGGCTCATCCTCCACGCTGGACATCATCAAAGGCGTTCGCGAAAAGCTGGATAGCGTCATGGGCCAGCTGCCGCCGCAGCTTAAGATCAGCTTTCTCTCCGACCAGTCCATCTTCGTGCGCAACTCCATCAGCGGCGTGGTGCGCGAGGCGGTCATCGCCGCCTGCCTCACCGCGATCATGGTCCTGGTCTTCCTTGGCAGCATCCGCTCCACCGTCATCATTGCCGTCTCCATTCCACTTTCCATTCTTTGTTCGCTCATTTGCCTCTACGCCCTCGGCGAGACCATCAACATCATGACGCTGGGCGGCATGGCGCTGGCCGTCGGAATTCTGGTCGACGACGCGACAGTTGAAATCGAGAACATCAACCGCAACCTCGAAGCGGGCAAGGAGATCGAGCAGGCCATTCTTGACGGCGCCGCGCAGATCGCCACGCCGGCCCTGGTCTCGACCCTATCCATTTGCATCGTCTTCGTGCCCATGTTCCTGCTCAGTGGTGTGGCCCGCTATCTCTTCGTGCCGCTCGCCGAGTCCGTGGTGTTTGCCATGCTCGCCAGCTACCTGCTCTCGCGCACGGTAGTGCCTACCATGGCCAGATACCTGCTCAAGGAGCACGACGACGCGGAGATCGCGCGAAAGCAGAAAAGCCGCAATCCCTTCGTGCGCTTCCAAGTGGGCTTCGAGCACCGGTTCGAGAGCATTCGCCTCGGCTATCTTCGCCTTCTTACGTTGTGTGTGGACCACGCGGCAATCTTTCTCGTGGTTTTCGTCATCTTCGCGTTGAGTTCGATCACCCTTCTCGTGCCCTGGCTGGGACGCGACTTCTTCCCCTCCGTCGATGCCGGCCAGTTCAAGATCCACGTCCGCGCCCGCACCGGCACGCGGATCGAAGAGACCGCGGCACTCTGCGACCACATTGATGAAACCATCCGCCAGCAGATTCCCGCCAATGAGCTCGTCACCATTCTGGACAACATCGGCGTGCCGTACTCGGGCTTGAATCTCTCCTACTCCACCTCCGCGCCCATCGGCCCCTCCGACGCCGACATCCAGGTGCAATTGACCAAAGACCATCACCCGACCGAGGCATACGTCGAGAACCTGCGCAAGGTGCTCACGCGCGATTATCCCGGCGTGACGTTTTACGCTTTGCCCGTGGATATCGTCACGCAGATTCTCAACTTCGGCCTGGCCGCGCCCATCGATCTCCAGATCGTCGGCCCCAATCTTTACGGCAATCGCCGGCTCGCCGAGCGCATAGCCGACGAGGTGCGCTATGTGCCCGGCGCGGCCGACGTGCGCATCCAGCAGCCCTTCGACTACCCAAACTGGACGGTAAATGTCGATCGCACCCGCGCCCAGGCGGTCGGACTGTCGCAGCAAAACGTGGCGCAAAGCCTGCTCGTAGCGCTCAGCGGCAGCTTTCAAACCGCGCCCAACTTCTTTCTCGATCCGCGCACCGGCGTATCGTACAACGTCGCCGTCCAGTCGCCGCAATATGGCCTGGATTCGCTCGCGGCCCTGGAGAGCATGCCCATCACCGGACCTTTGGAGCCACAGCAGACGAACTCGGCGCCCGGGAACGGCTCGTCGGGTGCGCCCGGCTC
>JBAUBR010000459.1:0-9250 GCA_049676965.1 Occallatibacter sp. | reverse complement strand
GCCAGGCAATCGACGACTTCGTAGCAGCGTACAATCCAACCGCCGCACCCTTCGAATGGACAAAAGCCGCCGTCCACAAGTCTGCACCTAAACGTTCTTACGCGGATTTATGCAAGTAGGTACTAGTCCATCCAGCTCTGGCAGGGAAGCGGGCTCGTGGCCACCGGCCGGCGGGGATAAACTTATCGCTTTTTCTTCGCCTTTTCATGCAAACTTAGAGTATGCTTATTTTCGCAACAAGGGAGGTTGCACGATGGATTTTCAAAAAGAATTGCTGGTTGAATTCGACCGCGAAGCCAAAAGAACGCGCACAATCCTCGATTCGATTCCTGAAAACGCCGATTGGACATGGAAACCGCACGACAAATCCATGCCTTTAGGCCGCCTGGCCGGACATGTCACCGATATGACCGGAGACTGGGCGCTGCACACCCTCACCAAGGACAAGCTGGAGTTCCCGGCCGATCACAAATGGGAACAATGGACCCCCACGAGCAAGACGGAACTGTTGGAAAAGTTCGATAAGGACCTTCCCGGCACACGAGCCGCATTGGCAGCCATTCCCGCCGAAAAGTGGGACGAAAACTGGAAATTCGTCTTCGGCGGCCAGACCTGGATCGACCAGCCGAAGTACGAGGTCTACCGCGAATTGGTGATCAGCCACCTGGTTCACCATCGCGCCCAGCTCGGCTGCTACATTCGCATGCTCGGCGGCAAGCTGCCCGGAACCTACGGGCCGTCGGCCGACGAAATGTAAGGGCAGGGAACAGGAACCGGATCGGGGACCAGGTCCCCCGATCGGCTTTCCAGCGAAACGAGCGCAGAATTGCTGATCCGGCAGCCCTGCGCTCTGACTTTCACGGCGCCGCTGCATGCGCAACCTGGACATTTCCTGGGGTAAAGCAAAGACTCGCGCCACGTTGGAATTGCTTTACCGCGCGGGATTCAGCCTCAAACCTGCGCGCTTGGCAATTGTTCGTTGGCGCAGATCGAAGCTGTAGAATACGGCAATGCCAAGCTCCAGCGCGGCAGCCAGGTGCAGCAGGTCCGCCGTGCGAACTCCAATTTGTGGGGTCGCCAGGAGGGAAAGCGTGCGCGCCCGCGCAAAGGCCGAGTCCGGTAACGCCCGCATCTGAAGGACACCGGCGCGCAGATCCGCCTCAAAGTTTCGCAACGAAACTGCCGTCTGCCGGGGCGACATTTCCTTTCGGAACGCCCGCAGTCCGAAGGCGTTTACCGCTTCGAGCTCGCCGAGTGTCGTAATCGCCAGGGTGTCTTTTATTCCCTGCATGAGTTTTGCGGCTCGTGCCGAGTTGCCGTCCGGGCAGTAGAGCGACACCACAACACTCGTGTCAAGGTAGATCATTCGTCCCGATCCAGGCTCACGATCTCCGCTCCGCTGACCCGCAGCGATTGGTCGCCGAACTCGGAGCGCAGGCGGCCCAGGAAATCCGGGATCGCAATCGCGGGCGAGCGTTCCGGTACAAGGCGGGCAATCACCTTGCGGCGCTTGGTAACGCGCACCTCCTCGCCCGTGCGCAAGAATTGCTCGACTTTCTTGAAGTCATAGCGAAGGTCGCGGACCGAGACGCTTCTCATGTATCACATTGTAGCATCACATTTTCGACTGAAATTCCAAGGAATACAGAATTTCGAGGCTCATGACTTTCCACGGAGGCGACCCAAGCTTGGGACGCGCCGGATACTGCTCATCTACTCTTGTTCCATGGCGCACACCTTTCCCGCGGTCTATCCGATTCTCGACTCTTCCGTAATCCCCGCAGCTGGCCGCTTCGGATTCTTGCGCAATTTGGGCGCCTCGTTGGCCGAAGCGGGGGTCACGCTGCTCGAGTACCGAAACAAAACCGGCTCGGATAAGGAAATCCTCGCCGACTCCGAGATTCTCCGCGCCACGCTCCCTGCCGGACAAGCGAAGCTCATTCTCGACGACCGCGCCGACCTGGTCGCGCAGATGGGATTCGACGGCGTTCACGTCGATGCCGGCGACGTTGCGCCTTCCGACGCCCGGCGTATGCTCGGCGCGAGCCGCATCATCGGCACCTTCGGCGGCAGCGAGGCACTCCTTCCCGAAATCCTCTCCCAGCCGGTGGACTACTTCGCGATCGGCCCTGTCTTTCCCACCATGACCAAGCAAACCGCCAAGCCACCCATCGGCCCTGAAGGCGTGCGCCGTCTGCGCCGGCAGGCCGGCCCCGGACCGATTCTCGTCGCCGCCGCCGGCATCACGCTGGCCACTGCGCCCGCTGTCCTCGCCGCCGGAGCCAACACTGTCGCCGTCTCCGCCGCCATCTTTCGCGCCGCCGATCCCGCCCAAGAGCTCCGCCGCTGGCTTGCGGTCCTTCAGTAGGAGAGAAAACCGGTAGCAGGAAAGAAAAAACCACAAGACATCCCCGCAAAATTCCGGTAAAACTTTCAGCAGGTGACAACTCCCGGCAGCACACCAACAGTAGAAACAGCGCCTGCAGCCAGCCCCCTGCGCATGGAGCAGTCGCTCGGCCTCTTCAGCTCCACCGCGCTCGTGGCCGGCTCCATGATCGGCTCCGGCATCTTCCTCGTCGATGCCGACATCGCCCGCGGCACCAACTCCCCGGCGCTTTGCCTGGCCGCGTGGGTCGTCACCGCCATCCTTACCATGATCGGCGCGCTCAGCTACGGCGAACTCGCGGCCATGATGCCCCGCGCCGGCGGCCAGTATGTCTACCTGCGCGAATCTCTCGGGCCGCTGTGGGGCTTTCTTTATGGCTGGACGCTCTTTCTCGTAATCCAGACCGGCACCATCGCCGCCGTCTGCGTGGCCTTCGGCAAATTCCTCGGCGTCTTCTTTCCGTCGGTCTCCACCACGCATTGGCTGTGGCATATCGCCCACGTGCCCGCCATTCCGCTCGGCCCCATGGTGCTGGGCAACATGGATATCGGCATCAACACCGCCAACCTCGCCGGCGTCGCCATCGTCTTTTTGCTCGCCGTCGTGAACATCTTCGGCCTCAAGCTTGGCGCGCTCATCCAGGACGTCTTCACGTCAGCCAAGGCGCTCTCGCTGGCGGCGCTGATTGTTGTCGGATTCCTCTTCCGCAACGCCACGGCGCTGGCGGCGAACTTTGGCACGAACTGGAGCGAATTCTGGAAGAACTCAGGCTGGCATTCGCTGCACCCGGTGCAGGTCGGCGTTGGCGGACCCATGGTGCTGGTCAACGTGTTCGTGATTCTGGCGGTGGTGCAGGTGGGCTCGCTGTTTTCCGCCGACTCCTGGAACAACATCACCTTCACCGCCGGCGAAGTGAGGAATCCGCGCCGCAACATTCCGCTCTCGCTGGTGCTGGGCACGGGCTTCGTGCTCACGGCGTATTTTCTGGCGTCACTCGCGTACCTGCTGGTGCTGCCCCTGCACGGCGATCCCAATGGCACAACCATCCTCGCCCGCGGCGTGCAATATGCTTCGGAAGACCGCGTGGGCACCGCGGCGCTGGCGCAGATCTTCCACTCCACGGGCGCGTACCTGATGGCCGCGGCCATCCTCATCTCCACCTTTGGCTGCGCCAACGGGCTCTCGCTGGCCGGCGCGCGCGTTTATTACGCCATGAGCCGCGACGGCCTGTTCTTCAAGAGCGTCGGCGAGGTGCACCCGAGGTTCCGCACGCCGGTGGCCGGACTGATTGTGCAAGCCTGCTGGGCCACGCTGCTTTGTTTTTCCGGCTCGTATAGCCAACTGCTCGACTACATCATCTTCGCCGAGCTGGTCTTCTATATCCTCACCATCCTCGGCCTGTTCGTGCTGCGAATGAAGCTCCCCGATGCACCCCGTCCCTATAAAGCGCTTGGTTATCCACTGCTGCCCGCGCTTTATATTGCGATGGCCGCGTGGATCTGTGTCGTATTATTGCGGTACAAGCCCCAGTACACGTGGCCGGGACTGGTGCTGGTCCTGCTCGGCATTCCTGTTTATCTGTTCTGGTCGCGCCGCTCCCCGCGCGAGGTTCACGAAGGCTCGACGCACACAATCTGAATTCGAATCCGTTCATGCCATTGAGGAGGAACCGCTAACCTCATGTCGAAACTGTATCCAAGTCCATTGAATTACGGCGCCGCCGGCAGAACCATTTGTCCAATATCGAATCGGGGAGGGAATTGATGGCCGGAAAGCTCTTTGCGACGAAGCCAATCGACACCATCATGGAAGAAGCCTGCGCAACCGGCGAGCACACCCTGAAGCGCGCGCTCGGCCCTATCAATCTCATCACCATTGGCATTGGCGGCATCATCGGGGCCGGCATCTTCGTTCTCACCGGAACCGCCGCGGCGCAGTTCGCCGGCCCGGCCATCGTGATTTCGTACATCATCGCCGGAATAGGATGCATCTTCGCCGGCCTGTGCTACGCCGAGTTTGCGTCCATGCTTCCCATTGCCGGCAGCGCCTACACCTATGGCTACGCCACCATGGGCGAGCTCGTGGCCTGGATCATCGGATGGGCGCTGGTGCTCGAATACGCCTTCGGAGCGGCCACCGTTGCCGTAGGTTGGAGCGGCTTCGTTAATAGTCTCCTCGGCTTCTTCGGCACAAAGCTGCCTTTCAACCCCAGCCCCCAGGCCACTCTCTCGCTCTTCGGCCACACCATCTCGGCTCAGGTCGACATCTTCGCCATGCTGGCGATCATCGCGATTACCGTGATTCTGGTTGTGGGCGTGCGCGAATCGGCCAACTTCACCTCGACCGCGGTGATGATCAAGGTCGCCATCGTCCTGTTCTTCATCGGCCTCGCCGCGATATTCGCCTTCGGCCACTGGCCGCACATGGTTGCCAACTGGCATCCGTTCATTCCCAAGAACACCGGCCACTTCGGTCAGTTCGGCTGGTCGGGAATCATGCGCGGCGCCGGCGTGGTCTTCTTCGCCTATATCGGCTTCGACGCCGTTTCCACCGCCGCACAGGAGGCCAAGAACCCGCAAAAGGACATGCCTTTCGGGATTCTGGGATCGCTGATCGTCTGCACCACGCTCTACATCTTCGTTGCCGGCCTGCTGACAGGCATCAAGCCCTACTACACTCTCAACGTCGCCGCTCCGGTGGCCGACGGCGCGGCCGCCATCGGCGTGCAATGGGGCGTGATTCTCATCGATCTCGGCGCCATCGCCGGCCTGGCTTCGGTCATGCTGGTCATGCTGCTGGGCCAATCGCGCGTGCTCTACACCATGTCCCGCGACGGATTGCTGTGGCCCTGGGTGGGCAAGCTGCATCCGCGCTTCTGCACGCCCTACAAAACATCGATTGTAGTGGGGATCTTTGCCACCTTCCTGGCCGCCTTTTTCCCCATCACGCTGCTCGGAGAACTGGTCAGCCTGGGCACATTGCTGGCATTTACCATCGTCAGCCTCGGGGTGTGGATCATGCGCGTGCGCCATCCCGAAATGCCGCGGCCCTTCCGCACTCCCTGGGTTCCTCTGGTTCCGATCTGCGGCATGATCGTGTCCTTGTCGCTGATGTTTTCACTCGACCGGCCCGCATGGATCGGATTCAGCAGTTGGCTCATCTTCGGATTGTTCATTTATTTCGGCTACAGCCGCAAGCACAGCAAGGTGCAGCGCGCGCTTGCCGCCGGTCCGGCATCTAAGCAGGATGCGACCATCGGCCGTTGAGTGAATTCCGCAGGCCGTATTTGAAGGTTGCCGAGGCTGAAGGGTAACTGAGTTGAGCGTTCGAACAGCCAGTCGCGATACAGGCACGCGAACCGGAGATCTTCTGCCTCACGGTCACTGGATCTTTGCGCCGGTTCGATTGATCAGGCGCCTGTGGCAGGCGCTCACAATGCGCACCGTCGACATCCGCGAAGCCGAAGCCAATCTCGACCACCTCATCGACGACGCAGAGCATGGCAAGCCCTTCACCATCTCCGTCGATGGCAAGCCATTGCTCAAAGTCGCGCGCATGGAGAAAGAGGAACTTGAACAACTTCCCAGGATCGACGAATGATGAAGTCCTTGAAATCGGCCTCCAAATAAACTAAACTAAGTGGACTTAGTTTACTCGGGAGCGGGCCGTGCGCACCTTCAACATCCACGAAGCCAAGACACATCTCTCGCGCCTGGTCGACGAGGCCGAGAAAGGCGAACCCTTCATCATCGCCAAGGCCGGCAAGCCGAAGGTGAAGGTTGTTCCCATTGATGCACCCAAGGCGAAAGCAAAGAGCCGAATGGGCTTTCTCAAGGGGCAAATCACCGTTCCGGACGACTTCGACACAATGATGGCCGACGAAATCGAGAAGATGTTCTACGGTGAAGAGTGAAGCTGCTCCTCGATACGCATCTGCTGCTTTGGGCTTCCGAGAAATCGGTTCGCCTGTCCGCAGACGCCAAGAAGCTGATTTCCGATCCGGCAAACGATCTGTTCTTCAGCGTCGCCAGCATCTGGGAGATCGCAATCAAGTACGGAAAGGGAACGTCGGGATTCTCGGCCGATCCAGTGTTTTTTCGGAGTGCATTGCTCGCGAACGGCTACATGGAGATGGATATCGTTGCGCGCCATGTCGTGGCGATTGGAAGTCTGCCGCCGATCCACAAGGACCCGTTCGATAGATTGCTGATTGCGCAGGCGATGGTCGAGGGAATGACATTCGCAACGACAGACGCAAAGGTTGCGAGGTATCCAGGCCCGATTCGCAAGGTGTGACGGATTCTTACGCCGCCGTCTTCGCGCAAAGCTCGTCAAACGCGCGCAACAGCTCATGCGCAATCTGCTGCGCCGTGGCCTGCTCGATAATGTACCTCTGCATCAGGTAAACGAGCTTGCCGTCGCGCAGAATGGCGATGGCCGGCGAAGTAGGCGGATTGCCTTCGAAGTAGCTGCGCGCCTGCTCCGTGGCCTCGCGATCCTGCCCGGCAAAGACGGTGATCTTGTGGTCCGGCGCATTCTGCGTGTTGGTCAGCGCCAGGCGCACTCCCGGCCGCATCTTTCCCGCCGCGCAGCCGCAGATCGAGTTCACCACCAGCATCGTCGTGCCCGGCCGCGCCAGCGCCGCATCAACGTCCTCCGCGGTTCGCGTCTCCTCGATGCCGGCCTTCGCCAGTTCCTCGCGCATCGGAATCACCATCAACTCTGGGTACATGATTCATTCCCTCCAAAAGAGAAAACCGTCTGCACTCATTCTATCTGAAATGCGGTAGTGTAGCCTTTTACCGATGCACATCAAGGAAAACCAGCCCCTTGCGCCTTATACGACATTCGGCATCGGCGGTCCGGCGCGCTGGTTTGTCGAAGCGACCACCGAGGACGAGATCGCCGAGTCCGTGGAATGGGCGCGGCAAAAGGGCGCGCAACTCTTCGTGCTCGGCGGCGGCAGCAATCTTCTCGTATCCGATCACGGCTTCGACGGCCTTGTGGTCCATATTGGCTTGCGCGGCATTGCTGCTTCTCAAAGCGCGGACCATCCGGGGCACCGGCTCTACGAGTGCGCTGCCGGCGAGATCTGGGATGAATTTGTGGAGCGCGCTGCGCAGGAGAACTCGGCCGGAATCGAGTGCATGGCCGGCATACCCGGCACAGTGGGCGGAACTCCAGTGCAAAACGTCGGCGCTTACGGGCAGGAGGTCGCCTCCACCATTACGCTAGTCCGCGCTTTTGACCGTGAAGGGCGGGCATTCGTAGAATTCTCCGCCGCCGAATGTGCATTCGCCTATCGCCGCAGCCGCTTCAACTCCACTGACAACGGCCGTTACATCGTGACCCGCGTCGATTATCTTCTCTCCGTCAATGGCGCGCCAACGCTGCGCTACGCCGACCTGCAGCGCATCTTCGAGAACGGCGAATCCTCTCCGACCCTCATCGAAGTCACCGCCGCCGTCCGCCGCATTCGCCAATCGAAGGCCATGCTGATTGTTCCCGGTGATCCTGATTCGCGCAGCGCCGGCAGCTTCTTCAAGAATCCGGTGGTCAGCGAAGCCCACGCACTTGAGATCGCGGCCTCCAGCGCAAAAACTCTGCCACGCTATCCCGCTGGCTCCGGCTCTGAAAACGCGGGCAAAGTGAAACTTCCCGCCGCCTGGCTCATCGAGCAGGCAGGCTTTGCCAAAGGCTACGTAAAAGGCGAAGCCGCCATTTCTTCACGCCACACGCTGGCGCTCGTCAACCGCGGAGAAGCCACGGCGATGGATGTTCTCGACTTAGCATCCGAGATTAGCTCCGCCGTCGAAAGACGATTCGGCATTCAACTCGAGATGGAACCGGTTTTTGTCGGCCGTCGGGGTTGAAGACCGTCCGTGTTCTACGCCCGGCCGAGCCGCTCCATCAATCGCTCGCATTCGCCGGCCAGCACCTTTACCGCCGGCCCGAGCGCGGCCAGTCTTCCTTCGCGCAGCAGGGCAACCTCAGCGCCGATGGCCAGTGCATCGGTGGCGTCGTGCGTCGCCATCACCGTCTGCACGCCGTGCGCCTTCAACCAGCGCTGCAGCCGCGCCAAAAGCGCGTCGCTGGCCGCGCCGTCTAGCGCCGAAAACGGCTCATCGAGCAGCAGCAGCCGGGGTTGCGGCGCCAGGGCCCGCGCCAATGCGATACGCTGCGACTCGCCTCCGGAGAGTTCTCGCGGCCGGCGCGCGATCAGTTGTCTGGCGTCCACGATCTCAAGCATTTCTTCAACGCGCTCGTTGCGGGCGTGTCGGTCGAGGGCAGCCAGCCCATACGCCACGTTAGCCTCGACGCTCAGGTGAGGGAAGAGCGCCGGCTGCTGTGCGACCATCGATATCTTGCGCTGGCCTGGCTTGAGGCTCACGCCGCGCCTGCTGTCGATGAGGGAGCGGCCGTTGAGTACGATGCGTCCGCGCTGCGCGTCGCCCAGTCCCGCAATCAACCGGAGCAGCGTGCTCTTGCCGGCTCCCGAGGGGCCGAAGATTACCGTCCACTCGGACTCAAGGCGACACTCTACCTGCAAATGAAAGCTGCCGCGGCGTGCGTCGAGCTCCAGTTCAAGCACGGCGGCCTCCGCGCGACCATCCCCCGGCATAGATCGCGGTCAGCGCCACCACGCTCATTCCCAGCAGAATCAAAGCGGTGCGGTTCGCCGCCGCGTAGTTGAACCCCTCCACCTGGTCGTAGAGCGCAATCGAAAGCGTCCGCGTGGCGCCGGGAATATCGCCGCCCAGCATCAGCACCACGCCGAACTCGCCTACTGTGTGCAGAAAACTCAGCACCGCCGCGGCCACCAGCGAGCGCCGTGCCAGCGGCACGAGCAGTGTAAGCACCACG
>JBAUBR010000458.1:0-13100 GCA_049676965.1 Occallatibacter sp. | reverse complement strand
ATCCAGCATCAGTTGCCGAAGATGGGTCACAATAAACCTCCTGTGACCCAAGCCTTACACCGGCAACAATGCCCGGGGACCACCCACGCCGCAGCGTCCGTCGCGCCAGCGACTTAGTTCAAACGATGCAGTCTTCTCTAAGCCCGCAACCCCGGAACATGGATCCATTGTGGCCGTGGGGTCTTGTCCGGCTGGCGACGGAGGCTGGCTGAGGGTTGTGTATTCCCACCCTTCGCGTCCGCCGCGGCGGACGGCGCGAAGGATGGGGCACCCAGGATGTGAATCGACCCAGTCGATTGACTTCCTCCCATAAATATGGGAGCCTTATCCTGTGAAGACTACGCTCGAAATCCCCGACCCCATCTTCCGCCGAGCGAAATCCGTTGCGGCCCAGCGCGGCATTGCCCTGCGCGCCTTTGTGACCGAAGCTGTCGAAGAGAAACTGGCCGCCGACTTTCAAAAGGAGGAGAAGCCCTGGGTCAGACTGGCCGGCGGCCTCAGACATCTTCACAAAGAGACGGTGCGCATCAACGGAATCATGGACGGCGAGTTTGAAAGGATCGAAGCCGAGGATTGGGATTGATCCTCGATACCAATGCTCTTTCCGCAATAGCCGACAATCAGACGGCGGCTGTTCGCATCTTCAGCCGCGCGGCGAGCATTGAACTGCCGGCCATTGTCCTCGGCGAATACCGCTTCGGCATCGCGCACTCGCGGCGACGCAATGAGTACGAAAAGTGGCTCGAGGAGCTCATCGCGGCAACTCGGGTCTTGCCTGTCGATCGGGAGACCTCAGCCCATTATGCCCGGATCCGCGCTGAACTCAATAAGGCAGGCCAGCCCGTTCCCTCAAACGATCTCTGGATCGCCGCTCTCTGCCGCCAGCACCGGCTCCCGCTCATGAGCCAGGACAGGCACTTCGATGCCGTCCAGGAGCTCGAACGAATCGGATGGTGAGTGGATCTGTCCAGTCAGTGCACCGGAGATTTGGCGCCTCTTGTCGATGCGACGCGGGCATAACAGCACGGGGGCAGAGGCGCAAGGCAAGATCGGTTCTCGATCGCTCTACTCGGAACGAAGCACGGAAATGAGGTTAGTTCGAGCAGCATTCCTTGCCGGGAAGATGCTTGCCGTGAGCGCAGTGAGAGTCATCAATAACCATGCCAGCGAAAACGATAGCGGGTCGTGAGGACTCACTCCATTCAACATGCCGGCGAGGAGCCGAGCACTCAAAAAAGCTAAAATGACCCCTAAAACACCACCCGTAAGGATAAGCTGTGCCGCCTGAAGGACGATTAGACGTATCAGCCGGGCACGCGACGAACCGAGAGCCAGGCGAATTCCCATTTCCTGTTTGCGCTGACTTACCGAATACATGAAAACTCCATAAATGCCGACCGCGGACAGGAGCACAGCGAGCAGTGCGAAACATGTAATGAGCAGCATGGTGAGCCTGCGCCGTGAAACCAGATTAGCGACTCGCTCCTCCATGGTTTGAATGTCGAAGAGTGGATGCTCGCGATCTACAGCAGTCAAAGCTCTGCGCATCGAGCTCGCGAGCAGTGCCGGATCGATGCGGCTGCGCAAAATGAGGTCGACATCGTACGAAGGAATCTGCATCATGGGAACGAAAAACTCGGGCGCGACGTCATGCTCGATGCCATTGTGTCTTACGTCGGCTGCGATTCCGACAACTGTCGTTGGGGCCAATTGGAAGGCGTCCTTCACGTCCTGGCCGATAAAAAATCGCTTGCCAAGAGCATTTGCACCGAAATAGCGGCGGGCGAAGGCGAGATTTACGATGACCACGGGGGTGGACGACGCGGTGTCGTCGCTTGTGAACGGCCTTCCTTCGAGTATCGGCGTGCCAACGGCGCGGAAATAATTGGGCGTAATGCTGATGCGCGGGGCCACATCCCTCGTGCCAACAGGCGCATTGGGATTATCTACGCTAAACGCATCGCCATCCACTCGCCCCAATGGGAGGGCCTGGCCAAGCGCCGCCACCTCAACTCCGGGGATGGCCTCAAGTCGAGACAACAGCTGTTCTGCGAACCTGCGGGCCGCTTCAGGCGATTGATACCGTTGCCAGCTGAGCAGGGTGGCGCCAGTCGGAGTGTGGGTTGGATCGAAGCCATTCTCGTAACGCAGCACGTTCACGAAGCTGCGTATCAGGAGTCCGGCGGAGCAGAGAAGTACGACGGCCAATCCCACCTCCACGACCAAAAGAGCATGGCGCAGGAACCGCTGCTGACGCCCCGCGGTGATGCGTTGAACGCCGCTCTGCAAAGCATTCCTCAAGTCCGCGCCCGCCGCTCCGCTGAGCGCGGGCGCGATGCCGAACAGCAGGGCTGTAACCAGTGCAAGGCCGATCGTGAATGCCAACACCCATCCGTCAACGTGAATGACGGTACCGATCTTTCCTAACGGCAATCGCAGCATCTGTGCTTCCGGTCCGGCGGACAGAGAATAGGCAACGTTGCCAGTGCGGCGAATCAGGGTTGTCGTCAGCCACGCAATAGCGAAGCCCAACGCCGCGCTGAATGCAGACAATGTAAGGCTTTCGACGAGAGACTGACGCATCAGCCGATATCGTGACGCGCCCAGAGCCCCGCGCACAGCCATCTCATGCCTTCGGGATATGGCGCGCGCCATTTGCAAGTTGGCAACATTGGCACAGGCGATGAGTAGAACAGCCGCAACACAAGCAAGAAGAATCAACAGCGGCCTGCGATCGTCGCCGGCCAAGTGCGTCTGCAGAGACTGAACCACCATAAGGCGCTTGGCCCAATATGAAGCTAAAAAGGCAGGGTAACTGTGGCTGCGCGCGAGGAAAAAGCTTTCGACTTCCGCCTGCGCCTGTTGCATGCTCACACCGGGTCGCAATCGGCCAATCGTGCGCATGAAGAACACGTTCTTTGCCATCGCCGCGGGGCTGGTGTCAGGGCTCAAATCCGCAAGCCCGTAGACCTGGGGTTCAAGCGCAAAGTCGGGAAAACTGAAATGGGGCGGCAACACTCCGATAATCGTCTGCTGCTTGCCGTCGATCGCCACAGATTTGCCGACAACATTTGGATCGGCATGAAGATAGCTTCGCCAGAACCGATCGCTTAGCAGAATGACCGCAGGTCCACCTGGCCGTTCTTCATCTTCTCGAAAGACACGACCAAGCTGAGGGCGTATGCCAAGCATGGGAAGGAAGTTTGCCGTGACTGCCGCCCGGTCCACCCGCACCGGGTCTCCCGCTCCGGTCAGATTGGAGCTCGCCCACCAGTATCCGGCGAACTGCGAGAACGACTTGAGACCCTGCTGCGCTGCAACGAAATCGGGAGATATCAGTTGGCCGGCTTCGGGTATGGACTCAGCGGAGATGAACGCCAGTTGGTCAGACTGTGGGTACGGCAAGGGTCGAACGAGCAGCGCGTAGACAGCGGAGAAGATCGAAGTAGTGGCTCCGATTCCAAGGCCCAGCGTAATGACGGCGGTCCAGGTGAACGCGGGATTTCGGCCAAGCTGGCGCAGGGTATAGCGCACATCCTGACCTAAACGCTCGATGCCGGTGCCGGCGCGGCCCTCCCGGACCGCTTGTTTTACTTGCTCCATTCCTCCGCACTCGACGAGTGCCTGGCGACGTGCCTCCTCGGGAGGTATCCCCTTCGCGATCTTCTCGTCGGTTGCCGCGTCCACATAGCCGCGAATCTCCGCATCGAGTTCGGATTCGATACGAGACTTGTGCTGCAGATTGCGCAGAGCGGATTCGATACGGGACCAGAGTTTCAATTTGGCCTCCTATGTGGCTTTCAGCGCGTTTCCAATCGCACGGGAAATTGCCGCCCACTGTTCTGTTTCGATCCCCAGTTGACGCTCGCCAGCTCGAGTCCAGCGATGGAACTTGGCGCGCCGATTATTCTCCGTATCGCCGCAGGAGATTCGCCTGATTCCGTTCCATCCATCCAACTCCTATCGAATAACTGTACGAGTATTGCCCGCGGTCCTACAGAATGTCAATAGGAGTACGGGCCAACGCGACATGGGAAGATGGCCGACGCGTATTTACCGGGTTCGAGGAGTGGCACGGCAATCATGCGTCACCTCAGACAACCTCGAATGCCGTGAAGCGCTGGCCATGGGGATCGCACGGTCTTTGCAGAGGCTTGCCTCGGAATGTCCGTTTTTGAACACTCTTTCTCAGCTATGAACGCTCGTCCCCGATGTTGAGGCCTTTAAGTTGTTGATTTCAAGTGGCTAGCTCAGAATTCCCCGTGGTATGTTACATGCTGTAGCATTCTTGCAAGCCGAAGTGTGTGGAGGGTGACCGATGCAGGTTCTGCTTCAGGATGTGAGCTACGCGCTGCGCCAGCTTCGCAAAACGCCGGGCTTTACCATCACCGTTCTGCTTACACTGGCGCTGGGCATCGGCGCGAACTCGGCGATCTTCACGCTGGTCAACGCCATCTTGCTGCATAATCTGCCGGTGACCGATCCCAAGACCCTCATCCGCATCGGCGACGAGGATCATTGCTGCGTGAACAGCGGCTGGGACGATAAGGGGGATTATTCGCTCTTCGCCACAGACACCTATTACATGTTCAAGAAGAGCCTGCCGGAGTTTGAAGAGCTTGCGGCGATGGAATCCGGCTACGCATGGCGGCCGATCACGGTTCGCCGCGCGGGACCGCAGACGGTGGCCAAATCTGTGACGGGCACGTTCGTCTCCGGCAACTACTTCCGCGTTTTCGGGCTCTCGCCGGCGGCGGGCCGGCTGTTTTCGGACGGCGACGACCAGAAGGGCGCGCCCATTACCGCGGTGATGAGCTATAACGCCTGGCAACAGGATTACGCGGGCGACCCGAGCGTGGTGGGAAGCGCGTTTTACATCAATACCAAGCCGGCTACGATCATTGGTGTTGCGCCAAAGGGATTTTACGGGGACCGCATCGACACTAATCCGCCCAAATATTTCCTGCCTATGAACGCGATGGACGCGGTCATCGGCGCGCCGTACTTTAACGACCCCGATACCCAGTGGGCTTACATTATCGGCCGCGTCAAGCCGGGAACTTCCATCGCAGCGCTGCAGACCAAGGCCAGTGCGCTCCTCAAACAGGAATTTGCGCCGCTCAAGACATTTAGCGATCAGCGCGCGCAGAAGGTCCTTCCCCTCACCCACGTGGTGCTGACACCCGGCGGCGGCGGCATCCAGAATATGCAGGACGACTACAAGGACCATCTCAACCTGCTGCAGTGGATCGCCGCGCTGGTCCTGCTCGTCGCCTGCGCCAACATCGCCAATCTTCTGCTCGTCCGCGGCATGAGCCGCCGCGCGGAGCTTTCCATCCGCTCGGCCCTGGGCGCGCAGCGCATCCGCATTGTCCGCCAGCTGCTTACGGAGAGCGTGCTTCTTTCCGGCATGGGCGGCTTGCTGGGGCTCGCAATCTCGTACCTCGGAGCCCACGCGCTGCTGGCGCTGGCCTTCCCCGACCAGCACAACATGCCGGTCAAAGCCTCGCCTTCGCCTCTCGTCATCGGCTTTGCCTTTGCGCTTTCGCTGCTTACGGGAGTTCTCTTCGGCCTGGCCCCGGCGCTGATGGCGGCGCGCACGCAGCCTGCCGAGGCCCTGCGCTCGAACGCCCGCACCACCGCCCACGGCGCATCCTTCCTGCAGCGCGCGCTGGTGGTTCTGCAGGCCGCACTATCGCTCGTTCTTCTGGTCGCCGCGGGCCTGTTTGCACAGAGCCTGAACAAGGCCGAAAACGTGAACATGAGGCTCAATGCCACGAACCGCTACATCGCTCACATCAATCCGCAGGCGGCCGGCTACAAGACCACAGAGGTCGAGCCCCTCTACCAGACCATCGAAGACCGCTTCCACGCCATTCCCGGCGTTGTCAAAGTCGGCCTCGCCACTTACACGCCCATGGAGTCGAACAACTGGGGATCGGGCGTAAAGGTTCAGGGAGAGCCCGACCTCAATAAAGGCGCTTCCTGGGTGAAAGGCACTGCGGAGTACTTCGATTCCGTGGGCACGCACGTCGTAATGGGCCGCGGCTTCACATTGCAGGACACTATGAATGCGCCGCCCGTCGCGGTCGTCAACCAGGAATTTGCCAAACTGTTCTTCGGCAACCGCAACCCCATCGGCCATCGCTTTGGTTTTTCCGGTCCCGGCCAGGCCGGCAAGGATGGAGCGCACGAGATCGTCGGCGTGGTGGAAGATACCACCTATACAAGCGTCTACTGGAAGAACCACGCCATGTATTTCCTGCCGCTCACACAGTCCTGCTGCAGCGCGAAGGACCCCGAATACCATCTCGACAAAGACCAATCCATGTACGCCGGCGCACTCGTTATCCAGACCGCCCATCCCATTCCCGGTTTTGAAAAGATGGTCGGCGATACTCTGGCGAGCATCAATCCCAACCTGACCATCGTGAAGTTCCAGACCTTCCAGCAGCAGATTGACGACCGCTTCATCGAGGAGCGCCTCATCGCGCGCCTAACTTCGCTCTTCGGCCTGCTCGCGCTGCTGCTCGCCGCCATCGGCCTCTACGGAGTGACTGCGTACACCGTGGTCCGCCGCACGCCGGAGATCGGCATCCGCATGGCGCTGGGCGCCGAGCGCGGGCGCGTAATTGCCATGGTGATGCGCGGCGCCATGCTGCAGGCGCTTGCGGGGCTCGCGATCGGCGCGCCGGTGGCCATGCTCTGCGTGCGCTACGTCAAGTCGCAGCTCTATGACATCACCAGCGTCAACCTGGCGGTGATGACCGGCGCTATCGTCGTTCTCGGCGTCGCAGCCGCAATCGCCGGCATCATTCCCGCCAAGCGCGCCGCCTCCATCGATCCTGTAAAGGCCTTGCGCATTGAATGAGCCGCACCCTCATTCAACTTCGGCAATCGCACTTTTCCAGCCGGTAATCTCCGCGTTCCTTCGCGGATTCTGTAGAGGCATTCTTCCAGCTCGGGTCGACCGTCGAGCATGACTAAGAATCAGATACCGGTAAACGCCCCAGGTCGGCGACCGCATGATTTTGTGCTTTTGGGGTCTGTGGACTCCCACCCTTTCGCCAGAAAGAAGGCGAAAGGATGGGGCACGGAGCAGGTACAAGATCATGCGGTCAGATACCTAGCGTCCGGGAGCCTCCGCAATCGCGGCCCGAGGGCAAGCCACCGAATTTCAGTCGCAATGCCTTTCACTTTGGGTTGAGGGATCGGACCAACCGGGGAGGGACCTTGCCAGTTAGCACTTGCAATATCTTTGAATAGAATTCACTATGGAGCAATCATTTCTGGAGCATGACGCTCCTCAGAGGCGGGGGGCAGCCTCGAATAGTTACCGCAGAGATTCTTCGCGAATCTGGTCCCGTTCAACCAACAAGAAGAGCGGCGATAGTGCGAGAGTTCTGACCCTTGAGGTTGTCGAGGCATCCGAATCGGACCAGGAGAGGCAAGCACATGAGGACGAATGGATTTCGCCAAACCTCGCCACGCCCACAGCCAGTGAACCGAAGGGTGCTGCCGATCGCTTACGCTCTCATTTGCTCGCTGCCGGTTCTCGGCCAGATCAACGTGCCTGAGCGAGGCTATAACCCCAATCGCACGGGCGCGAATACCGCGGAGACCGTCCTCACGCCCGCGAATGTCAATTCCTCCGCAAATCAGTTCCACAAACAATTCATCATGCGAGTTGACGGCAAGATCGAGGGCTCGCCGGTCTATCTGTCAAACGTCCAGATTGCCGGCGGAACACATAACGTCCTTTACGTCGCCACCATGCACAACACGGTTTTTGCGTTCGACGCGGATACCGGGGCACAGCTATCGGCGCGCTGGCTGGGAACTCCTGTAACCGGACCCGACCTGAGCCATATCAAGCCCACCACGATTCACACCGAGTGGGGAATCTTGAGCACACCGGCGATCGACATGGCGACGGGAACGCTCTACGTGGTGCGCTGGGGTTATGAAAACAACATTTCGGGGCCGACTTTCCGCCTCTTCGGCCTCGACATTACAAATCTCAGCAATGACAAGTTCGCATCCGTCCTCATCGAGAGCTTCAACGTGGGCGGCAGCGGGTTCAATCGCTACGCGCAGCTGCAGCGAGCGGGCCTGGCCCTGGCCGCCAAACCGGGCGGCGCGCAGGCGCTGGTTATCGCATTCGGCGGCGGTGAAGGCGCGGGGGCGTCACCCGGATGGGTGGTTGCATACGACACCGCGAAGCTTGCGCAAGGGAACGCGGCGGCCAATGTCTGGTGCACGAATCCGCAGAACAGCGCCGGCGGCGGCGGAGGCGGAGGCGTGTGGATGGCGAACGCGGCCCCGGCGGTGGACAGCAATGGCGACATCTTCGTCGTGACCGGCAATGGCCCTTACAATCCGCAGTTCGCGCTCGATCAGCTCGGCGAGAGCATAGTGCACCTCATCTGGACTCCCGGCAATCCAGGCTCGCTCACCGTCAGCGACTGGTTCACGCCGTTCATGGACACGGACCGCGACAACGGGCATAAAGACCAGGACCTCGCGTCAGGAGGCGTCATCGCGCTGCCCGATGAGATGGGGCTGATCGCCGGAGGCAAAGACGGCGTGTATTACCACATCAGCCGCACCAAGATGGGGAAGCGCGACTTCACCCAGCTTCTCGATCCGCCATTTGTCGCGTCCTTTGACTACCAGCCCACCAACGGCCACACGTCGCTCTTCGATGACCTCAACCAAGTTACCTCCACCGACCCTTTTACAATCGGTCCCGCCTCGAGCGGCCGCACCGCGCACATCCATGGGACCGGAGTTTATTTCAACAACCAGCTGTTCGTGCAGGGAGAAAACAATTCCGTCCGGGTGTTCTCGAAAAGCGGCGGCCACTTCAACGCGGTCCCGGTCGCGCGCGGCTCCTCAACAGCTTCCTGGGGAACCTCGTCTCCCGGTGGTATGCCCGGCGGGATTCTCTCACTATCGGCCAGTGGCACATCGAACGCAATTCTCTGGGCCAACGAAGCCTTCGGAAATCTCCCCAGCGATCCGGACGCCAACCTGCACTCCACGCCCAACATCCTGCGCGCTTACGATGTTTCCACCGTCGTCAGCGGTACGCTTCAATCCATCTGGAACAGCGAGGCCGACCCCAATGACCGCCTCGGCGAATCCACCAAGTTCGCGCCGCCGCTGGTAGCAAACGGCAAGGTCTACCAAGCCACCTACGACGGACAGGTTGTGGTCTACGGTCTTGGCCAGCCCTCGGCCTCTCCCGCCCGTGATATCCGACGGACCGTGGTCTTCATCTACGGGCAGACGATCCCGGGCCAGGACCTGTTTCTGCGGGGCGGCACCAAGGGCGGCGGCTCCATCCGCATCCAGCATCGCAACTGGTTGAACCCGCACAGCAACACCTATCGTTTCGGCGATGCAAACCTCGACTGGGGCGGGGTGGAGTTGGGCCAGACACCCCCGGCCGGCCGGTTTGGCGGAGGCTCGCCCACAGACTGGACCACGAGCTTGGCGCAGGGGCAAGGCCAGCCCTATGTTTCAACCGCAGGCTTCGGTATTGCCGATGAGAACGCCTTCGGTTCGAACTACTGGATGCTCGATGTGGACATGGATTGCGAGCAGGCCTTCGACGACGGCCAAGGACATAAGTGGTTCGAGTTAAAAGCGCTCATTGCTCCCCGTCCGGGGCTGGAGAACGACGTTACCCAGACCAGCACACCGATGCCGCCCTATCAATCTCCCAACCACATGGGCCTCTGCGGCATGATCAACGTGTTCGTCGCCAACTTCGCGAATCTTCCTCCCGGCCTCGATCCCAACTCCGCGCAATTCATTACCCCGAGCTACACCTATCCCTGGCCCGTCGACGATCGCGGCGCATCCGACGCAGTGCTGAAGAATACCCCGTGCGTTTCACCGAGCAACGAGTATCGATGTGTTGGAAACATCTCGCAAAGCTGCCAGAGCGTAGCCGGTGGTAACTTCTACCGCTCCATTCAGAATTGCAACTTGAAATCGGCAGGCGGGAACTACGGGCAGATGTGCCAGAATTCCACGGGGCAGTGCTGCAGTCCAGACGAGGGAAATATCTGTCAATGAGGATTTCGCCCGTTGCCCGGAGGTTCCGTGCCGAAGATATTCCCTGAAGAAAAGAGCGGATGAAAGAGCCACTACAGCGTGTCCAGACCTCAAAAATCCGCTGTTGCGAATTGACCATTTATTCGAGTTGCGACAGAGACTACGTAGGCGTCCGCAGCAGCAGATAGCCGCCCATCAATCCGAAAAGAATGTCGGGAGACCAGGCGGCTAGCATCGCGGGCAGGTAGGCTACGTTGCCCATGGCGCCGAACAGGCCGTCGGTTACCTGGTAGGCCAGGGCTACGGCGATGGCTACGGCGATGCCGCTCAGCGAGCTGCGCCGGCCCATGGAGAGCGCAAACGGAATCGCCAGCACCGCCATCACGATCGAGGTCAGCGGGTAGGCGAGCTTGTGCCACAGCGCCACGCGCAGGCGCATGGTGTCGAAGCCGCTTTGTCCAAGGTCGCCGATGTAGCGCTGCAGCTGGCCGAAGTTCATCTCCTGTGATTGCAGTGCCTCTTTGGTGAAGTAGCCAGGCTCTTCGTGAATCTCAGAGAACGTGGTGTTACGGAATTCGCGATAACGGATGGCGCCATCGAAGTCGCGCACCCAGCCGTTCTCAAAGCGCCAGGTGTTGCGGGCCGGGTCCCATGTGGCGCGGGCGGCAAAGATGCGCCGCGTGAGCGAGAAGGTGGAGGGATCGAACTCGAAGACCGAGATATTGGCAAACTCGTTGCGCACCGAGTCGAAGAACTCGTAGTAGAAAATGCGGCCCGGCTCGCCTGGCCGCGGGTCGCCGTAGATCCACTTCTGCTCGGGGTGCAGCACGGTCTGCGGGGGGCGGCCTTTGATGATGTTGCGCAGCGCCTCCTGGCGGCGGTTGGCCTGCGGCAGGTAGAACTCGTCGAAGAGGAACAGGCTCACGGCGAGAATGGCGCCGATGGACACAATGGGAACTACCAGCCGGTAGAGGCTGATGCCGGTGGCCTTCATGGCGATGAGCTCGCTGTTGCGGTTGAGCACGCCGAATGTGACCAGCACTGCGATCAGCACCGCCAGCGGCGCAATGTTATAGAGCAGGTTGGGCGCCAGGAAGATGAGGTATTCGCCGACCGTGGCCAGCGGGGTGCGGTTGCGCAGGATGTCGCCGATCAGCTCGAAGAAGGTGAAGATGAGCAGCAGCATCAGGAAGCCGGAAATCACCAGAAGGAAGGTATTGAGAAACTCGCGCACTACATATTCATCGAGGATGCGGGGAAAGACGCCGCGGGAACTGCTGCGTTTTGTGCGCGGCTGCAGCCGCTCGAACAGCGCGGTGAGCCCTGCGCCGTTGGGCCTCGCCGCGGCGGGAAGATCCGGCCTGGAGCTGCGCGAGAACCAGCCCATGATCGCGGTGAGGATGCGGCCGCCGCTGGCCATCTGCCACAGCAGAAACGTCCCTGCCGCGGCAAAGAGGAGGTTGGCCGTCCACACCGCGACAAACGCAGGAAGCTTGTTTTGCTGGCCCAGGGCGATTCCGGTGGAAGAAAGAAAGTAATAAAGAAAGACCAGCAGAATGGTGAAGACGAACCCCGAGCTCTTGCCCCCGCGCCGCGAAGCCACACCCAGCGGCACGCCCACCAGCATCAGCACCAGGCAGGCGGCAGGATAGGCAAACCGCGTGTTCAGCTCGATCTGGTAGTGCCGGCCGTCGGGGCCGTGCAGATGCTCGCGCAGCGTGCCCATGGGCATGGCGTAGATCGGCGTATCCATGCGCCCCAGGTGAACATCGCCCTGTTGGCTGAGCACCAACGGACGATCCGTTGAAGTGAACGCCGAGATGTTGTATTGCTGGGGCTCGCCGGGCGGCATCTGGTGCTCGGCGCCGTTGCGCAGGCGCATCAGCAGCTCGCCGCTCTGGTCGCTGACCACGGTGGCGCTGGCGGCGGTGGTGATGATGGGCGTCGCCGGGTCGCTCACGTCGGCCATGAAGACCTGTCCCCAGTTCGACGCGCCGGTGCCGGCGCGCACGTCCTGCACGTAGAGAACGTAGTTGCGGAAATCCTCGTAAAACACGCGGGCCTGAATCTCGTAGGAGGCCTCGGAGGTGGCCAGCTCCTGCTGCATGGAGAGAATGGCCTGGTTAGCGCGCGGCGCCACATAGATGGAGTTGACGAGGCCGAGCAGCGTTCCGCCCACTGCAACAATCGATGCCACGCGCACAAAGTAGCCGATGCCCAGCCCCGAAGCGCGCATGGCGACCACTTCGCTGTCGGCGGCGAGCCGGCTCAACCCCAGCAGAACGCCCACCAGCACCGCCATGGGGATGGTGACCTTGAAGGTGTTGGGCAGCATGAAGAGCAGGATCTGCATTACGTTGGTGAACGTGGAGCTGTTGCGGACGATGGTCTCCAGAATTGAGGGCAGGTCCCGCATGAAGAGGATGAACGTGAAGAGGGCACAGCCGATCAGCGTGTGAGACAGAATTTCGCCGAGGATGTAGCGGGTGAGGATGCGCACAGAAATACTCTATGTCCAGTGTATTCCCGGCAATCGATGCGAGTGCCCGGAACCTGCCGTTCGACAAGGTCACTCGAAAATCCGCGGCTGGCTAACGGTTAGAGGGCGATTATAGGAAGGCAGCAAGTTAGCAAGTTAGCAGGTTAGCAGGTTAGCAGGTTAGCAGGTTTGCAGGTTTGCAAGTTTGCAAGTTTGCGGGTTTGCGAGTCTGCCGTGGGAGAGCGATTCTCAACTTGTTCCGCGGGCCGCCGGCCCATCCCCACTCAGGGCAGGCTCCAGGAGACCACAAATCTACGACGACCAGCGGCTCAGCCGCAGACTGTTCCCCAGCACACACACCGAGCTCATGGCCATGGCTGCGGCTGCGATCCACGGGCTGAGCAAAATGTGGAGGGCGGGGTAGAAAACGCCGGCGGCCAGCGGAATGCCGAGGAGGTTGTATCCTACGGCCCAACCCAGGTTCTGGCGCATCACGCGGAGGGTTTCGCGGGACAGATCGAGGGCGGCGGGAATGGCCGCGGGCGTGGCGCGCAGG
>JBAUBR010000457.1:0-8587 GCA_049676965.1 Occallatibacter sp. | reverse complement strand
ATGTTCCCGGTTCCGCTCAACACGCGGATCGCGCAACTCGGCAAAATACTTCAGGGGATTTTCCATATCCCCTTGTCGCCCATCCAAACCCCCACGGCATATAGCAATTTATATGCGTCGGCCCTGTCCCTCACGGCTTCCATACAAACGTCGCCACCGACCCTTGCGGAATGGTCGTGACCACCGATTTGCCGCGGAAGACAATGCGCAAGCCCTGGCTGTCCTTGCCCGCATTCAGCGTGTACAGCACCACACTCCCGTTGGGATTGCGAAAAGCCACGTCTTTCAACTGGCCTCCCGCGGGCTCATCCGACGCAATGCGCACTGCGCCCTGCACGACAAACTCGCTCGCCTGCCCAAGCACGTAATAGTCCGGCTCCATCTTCACCGTTGTCATTCCCGGATTCGAGAGGTCGATCGTCACCAGCCCGCGGCAGGTGTCGCAGCCTCCCAAGTAGGGGCCGTGTTTTTCATCGGTCGCAAGCGTCCACAAAACATAGCTCTTCGCCCAATTGCGCGTCGATGCGATCAATTCGCCGGCTTCCTCGGCCAGCACGTTGCCCGTCTGCCACGCCCCGCCGCTTGACTCGGTCACCCATTCATCCTTCTGCGGGAACTCGTCATGGATTTTGGTCATCGCGGATGGGTCGCCCGCGTAGTGGTGCCACGCGGTTCCGGCTGCCAGCGCGCCGGCCTTCGCGTCCTTCAGAACCGTCTCGGGATAATCCGGCCGGTCCCAGTTGTGGTCGTACGCCATCACCTTCGGCTTGAGGTGCGCAGCGGCCAGCGCGGGTCCCAATGCGGTGCCGAAGAATGCCGCCTGCTCATCGGCCAGCATCTGCATGCCGCCGTAGGTCGGAGGCGTGAAGAGCGGCTCGTTCTGCACTGAGAGCGCATACACCGGCACCCCTGCCGCCTGGTAACCCTGGATTGTCTTGACCAGATAATTGGCAAATGCCGTGTAAGCTTCAGGCCGCAGGCTCGACGGCTGTTTGGTCTCGGGATTCGAGCCCAGCATCGAACCCGACGTCTTCATCCATCCTGGCGGGCTCCACGGCGTCAGCATCACCAGGATCTCCGGATTGATGGCCAACGCCTTTTTGAGCAGCGGCAGAATGTATTCCTCATCGTGCTTCAGCGAAAAGTGGTCGAGGTTGTAGTCGTTCACTTCCGCAGGAGTAGTGCAGGCCTGCGTGGTCTGCTCGCACAGGTCGTCGAAGGAGTAGAACGTAACCGCCAGGTCCGACGAACCGACCGGCTGGCGCAGAAAATCGATCCCGACCCCATCCTTGCGGCTGAAGAGGGATCTGAAGGTCTCGTCGGTCTGCGCCGGGGTCATCTTCTTTGCGAATAGCCATGCCGCCGCATCGGTGAGCGAAGCTCCGAAGCCGTCGATCGTCTGGAAGCGTTGCCCGTCGTCCACCGTGATGACGGGAAGCGTCGCATCCGGCGCGGCTTTCTTTTCAAAGTGCAGCGTCTCGCGCCGTGAAATCCGCTCAAGCAGATCGGGCGTGGTCTGGTAAACCTGAACCGTCTGCGCACCGGCCGCAGCGCCAACCGCTGCAAGCAGAATGGTGCTAACAAAAGGAATCGTACGCCGCACCGGAAATCCTCCTTCAATCGGAAGGAGAATCGTAGTCCATTTTCGCGCCACGCGGAATGTGCGCGTCTCATTTGTGCGCGACTTCACTTCGTATCGCAGAGGACACCCGCGCTGCGGGAGCGGCGGCCGAACTCTTGAACGAGTAAGCGGAAGAAGTCGCAGCCGAGTAAACCTCATCTCCCGCGTAGGAAGCCGTCAGATCGAGGGTTCCGGCGGTGGACAGCGCAACATCTTCGAGCAGCACCCCCTGCATGCGTTCAGGTTCAAGCACGTAAAGCGCGCTCGAGCCGTACAGCACCGAAACAATCTCCGGCGTGCCTTCGGCGTCGAGATCGGCAATTACACTCGCCGCCGGCTGCGAGCCGCTGGTCGTCGAGTAGCCCGGCAGCGGGAGAAAAGTCCCATCGCCATTGCCCTCGAAAAGGCTAAGGCTGTTCGCCTTCAGGTTCGTGACCACGAGATCAGGAATGCCGTCGAGGTTCAGGTCGCCCACCGTCACCGCAATCGGCCCGGCGCCCGCCGCGTATAGTTCGATGGGCAAAAACGTTCCGTCGCCGTTGCCCAGCAGAACACCCGCGGCGTTGGCCCCGTAGCAGGCGACCACGAGGTCGAGGTTGCCGTCGCCGTCCAGATCCGCGACAGCCACCGACTGCGGATTGGTTCCGCTGCCGGTGGCTACGCTCGTATACTTCGCGAACATCCCGTCGCCGTTCCCCAGGCTGATGTCGACCGTGTTCGCACTGGTAGTCACTGCGAGGTCAAGATTGCCGTCTCCGTTGAAGTCGCCCGAGGCAATCCATGTGGGACCGCTGCTTGAACCCAGCAGCTTGTAGGGCTGAAATGTGCCGTCGCCGTTGCCCAGCAGCAGGCTCGCGCCCACCGAATTGTCCGCTGTAGCAATGTCGAGCCGGCCGTCGTGGTTGAAATCGCCCACCGTGAGCGCCACCGGATAATAAAGTCCAGAGCCTGCGATCGGCACCACGCGCGGCGGCTGAAAGCTCCCATCCCCATTGCCCAACAGAATGGCGATCGCTCCCTGATTGCCCAGCGCCACGGCCAGATCCAGCTTGCCGTCGCCGTTGAAATCGCCGGCGGCAAGCGCCAGCGGCATTGTGCCCTGCCCGGTCGAAGCAAACTTCGCCGCTTGGAACGTCCCATCGCCCTTGCCCAGGAAGACCGCGACCGAACCTGTCGCCGAGTCGGGTGCGGCCAGGTCGGGAATGCCGTCGCCGTTGAAGTCGCCAACAACCAGGTCGTTGGGCCCACTTTTGGCTCCCGTGGTGATTAGCCCAAAGGGCTGGTATCCGCCGAGCACAGTCCCGGTGAGTGCCACGCCGCCCAACTTCTTCTTGTCAGTCGTGTCGGTAAACACCAGGCTTCCCGCGGGTGCAGCGGGCCCATGACTCGAGAGCGAAGCGCCCAGCGCGTACTTGCCCTTGCTGCCGGTTACGCTGGTCAGCGTCACCTTGGTTGTGTAGGTTGAATCCCCTTCGACGGTGAGCGACTGCGGCGCCGACACGCTTGCCGCATAGGGCGCGGTGCCTTCAAAGCGCGCCGCGATCGAGTAGCGTCCCGCGGGCAGCATGAGCGCGCGCGCAGCCTCGCCCTGCGCATTCAACACCGCCTCGGCCATCACTGCCGGTCCGGTGCAAGTTGGGTAAGCCTGATTGCAGAAGAGCAGAATGCCGGGCGCGACCGCCGTCTTGCCCGAAGCTACCTTCGCCGTCAGCGTTATGGCGGTTCCGGCCTCAACTGTGGCCGCGGAAGGTGTAAGAGTGGTGGTCGTGGCGCTGCCGGAAGAGGTGAATGGTTTCGTCCTGAAATGCCTCACACGGATCGGGTCTGCGATTGGCCTGTGCGGCACCCGCATCGCCAACCGGCCCTCGTCCGGGCCGGCTGCGCCGGACTGCAGGCTGGAACAAGCCATGGGACAGAGCAGAAGCACGACGGCAACAAACGACCCTGACCTACTACGGCGCATGACCTGCACCACCCCTGCCGCAGTCTAGGGTGCCTGGCGCGCAAACTTTAGCTGAAATCGAAGAATTCGATCGGCGGCTGTTCCGGTGTGGGAACTCTCGCAAACGATTTCCCGAAATGACAGGCTACCGCTCCCTGAATCCCACACCTCTTCAGTTCTCATCGATGAGGGGGAAGTGAAGTCGAAATTGCTTTCGCTTTGTGTCCGCGTGGACGCATCTTGCATGCGTTGCAGAGGAAAACTATCGGCGGCGAGTCCGGTCACTCTGCGCTTAAAGGCAGCTCCGGGGTTGCCGCAATGAGATCGCGAGTGTAAGCTTCGCGCGGCCGCGCGCACAACTCTTCCGCTTCGCCCGTTTCCACCAGCCGGCCGCGCTGCATCACCGCGATTCGCGTGCTGAGGTAACGCACCAGCGGCATCGAATGCGAAATGAAAAGATAGGTCAGCCCATGTTCTCGCTGCAGATCGCGCAGCAGGTTGACGATCTGCGCACCCACGCTGACATCGAGGGCCGAAACCGGCTCGTCCAGGATGAGCAGTCGCGGCCGGAGCGCCAGCGCGCGGGCAATGTTGATGCGCTGGCGCTGCCCGCCGGAGAACTCGTGTGGATAGCGCAAGAGCGCCGAATCATCGAGCCCGACTTGCTTGAGCAGCGCGCTGGCTCGTATGCGCAACTCGGCGCGGCTTAGCTTCATCTGCAGCTCGCGGCCATGGATCCTCCACGGCTCGGTCACGATGGCGAAAATGTTCATGCGCGGATTCAGCGCGGCATAAGGATCTTGAAAGACCGGCTGCATCCGGCGGCGCAGGCTGCGGAGCTCGGCCTGCGAAGCGCACGCGAGATCGATGCCGTCCACGCGAATGCTGCCCAGGCTGGGCGCGATCAAGCCCAGAATCATCCGCGCCAACGTGGTCTTCCCGGAGCCTGACTCACCCACCAGCCCCAGTGTTTCCCCGGCCTCGACGGTGAGCGACACATCTTCGACAACGGTGTGCAGTTCCGTCCGTAATCCAGCTCGCCGGGGATAGCTCTTTGAGACCGCGTCGACCTCGACCAGCGCCATGCAACGATGGTAATTGCGCTCTCAGCCGCGCTGTGGAAAGCAATCCAGATCGCTCATCAACCCGTCATCGACTGCGCGCTATAATTCCCACGCCGGCCGGACATTCTCATCGCCCCGCCGAACAAACTCCCCGCCGAAGCAGAGACTCGGCAGAAAGAGGGCCCACCCCCCATGTCCTCGAACGGTTTCGCATTTGCCAACCCAACCTACACTGCGGACAACTTCTTCACGTACAGCGCCGGCGACATCGAGGCCGATTCGAGCATCCAGGAATTGCAGCAGACGGAGCCGATCCCGGCGCCGCAGGTCGATCCACCAGTGATGGATTTGAGCGCGGTGCTCCCCGCGGCCGCCATCGCGCAGATTGAGGCTGCCGGGCAACTTGTGTTCCATTCGATAGGCGACACGGGCGGCATCGTCAAGCCCGATGCGCAACTGGCCGTAGCCGACGCCATGTGCGCCGACCTGGCCAACAAGACATATGCCACCGGAGAGCCCGCCTTTTTCTACCACCTGGGCGACGTGGTGTACTACTTCGGGCAGCAGCAGTATTATCCCGAGCAGTTTTACGATCCCTACCGCAACTACGATGCACCTATCTTCGCCATCCCCGGCAATCACGACGGCGTAATGTATTCGCAAGAGCCGGTCAGCTATTCGCTGCAGCCATTCGTCGAGAACTTCTGCACGGCATCGCCCGTGGCGGCGGTTCCAAGCTTTGCGCGCACCACCATGACGCAGCCGGGCTGCTACTTTGTTTTGACCGCACCGTTCGCGCGCTTTATCGGCCTCTATTCGAACACCGGCGAGGAGATGGGCGTGGTGGAGGACGACTCGACGGTCGGCCAGGATCAGATTACGTTCCTGGAGCAGCAACTGGCGGCGGCGCTCGCGGCGCGCAACGCGGCCAACGCAGCGCCGGAGGCGCTGATCCTCGCCGTGCACCATCCACCTTTTACGGGCAGCAGCCAGCATTTCCCCAGCGCGGCCATGCTTGCCGATATCGATAGCTGCTGCGAGCAAGCCGGCATCTGGCCGGACCTGGTTCTCTCTGGCCATTCACATCTCTACGAGCGCTACACGCGCATCATGGCCTCCGATGGCCGGCAGATTGCGTACGTCGTCGCGGGCAACGGCGGCTACTATAACTTGTCGACGATGAAGATGAATGTTGCCGGCGTCAAGCCGCAACCGGGCCAACACTCCGAGCCGGACGGCCAGGGCAACACCGTCAATCTCGACCAATACAACGAAACCGATTTCGGATTCCTGCGCATTACCGTGAGTGCGTCGGAGATTATCGTGGTCTCGCTCGGCGTCGACCCGAATGCAGCGGCGGGAACAGCGCCGACTGTCATCGATTCGTTCGTCGTGAATCTGGCGGCGCATACTGTGGCAACAGGCTCCGCGACCGCGGCGACCGTAACCCGGCCGGTCAAGAAAAAACTACCCAATAGAGGTTCGAATTCCGGCAGCTCGGCGAGTGGAAAGAGTCAGACCCCGGTTACTCATCGTGGAAAATCTCAGTCTTCAGGTACCCACACCAAAAGCGCCCGCGCAGGGGCATCGCATGCTGGGAGCGCAAAGAGTGCTGCGAAAGCGGGGAAGGCGAAGACCTCAAAGCGGCGTTCGTAGGATCGCAAGGCTGGTCAATGTAAGCCGGATTAAGAACCGCCTTGCGGCTCAATGAACATCTCATCAGTCCAGCTGCGGATGCAACTTGTGGAAGCCGGTGGCCTGCTGGTACGCGTTGGCGAACGCCGCCAGCTTGGCATCTTGATAATGCCCGGCCAGGAACGTCAGTGAAACCGGCGTGCCCGGCCCGGCGATGTTGTCGTTATCGCCGTCTTCGGACTTGAGCGGCCTGGGCGCGTCGTCGCCGCGCAGGCCGTTGGGGAGAATCAGCGCGGGATGGCCGGTGAGGTTGGTGGCCGTCAGCTGATCGCCGAAGGTCGGCGCCACAATGATGTCAACCTGCTCAAACAGCGCAGAGACCTGCTGGACCGCCAGCGTGCGCGCCCTGTTGGCCTGGATGTACTCGACTGCGGGGTAAAAGCGCGCGACGCGAAAGGTATTCGGCCAGTCTCCCGGGCCCTGCTCAGTCAGCAGTTTGTCGCGGCCCGAAATGGTCAGCTCGTCGAAGGCCGCCGCCGCTTCGGCTGCCAGCAGTTCCCTCATCGCGCTGTAAGGCAGCTTGGGCAGCTCGACGGGAATCAGGTTCACGCCCATGGCGCGGAGCTTGTCGAGCGCGGAGGCCTCATAGCGGCGGTCGTAATCGCGGCGCGCGTGGGCAACCCTTATCCGTTCGTTGCGCTCTTCGCGCTTCTTCTTCTCCTCGGCGGTCTCGTTGGGCGCAGCTTCGTCCAGTTTGAGCGGCTCGGGCGGATCGAACTCGGATTTCAAATATCCAACGCGCAACGCTCGCCAGTCGAAGCTCGGATCCCAGTGAAAAGCGGCCGGTGCAACCGAGGTGTCTTTTCCGTCGGGACCGTGAATGACTTCGAGCACCATGGCGCAATCTGGTACAGAGCGCGTGATTGGGCCTAGTTTGTCCATCGTCCAGCTAAGAGCCATTGCGCCTGTGCGGGGAACAAAGCCGAACGTGGGCCTCAGCCCTGTGCAGCCGCAGCGCGTAGAAGGCGACGCTATCGAGCCCAACGTCTCCGAGCCGATGGCGAAGCCTACGCAGCCCGCGGCCACGCCGCTTGCCGATCCGGCCGACGATCCGCTCGATCCCTGCGCGGGGTTCCATGGATTGCGCGTCCGCCCGCCGTACCACTTGTCTCCCATGGCCAGCGCGCCCAGCGTGAATTTGACGACGAGCACTGCGCCGGCCGCGTCGAGCCGATGCACTACGGTCGCGTCCTCATCGAAGGACTGATGCTCGAACCCGCCCGCACCCCATGTGGTGGGATAGCCCTTCACCGCAAGCAGATCTTTAGCTCCCCAGGGAATTCCGTGCAGCGGCCCGCGATATTTGCCTGCCGCGATCTCGGCGTCGGCGGCTTTGGCCTTTGCAAGTGCGCGCTCTTCGGTCAGCGAGATGACAAAGTGGAGCCTGGAGTCGAATTGCTTGAGGCGCGCGATGTACATCTCGGTGAGTGCGAGCGACGTAACCTGGCGAGCACGCAGCAAGCCTGCTAACTCACCCACCGTTGCAAAGGCGAGATCCTCAATGCGCGGCGGGGCAACGGCGGTGGAGGCAGGGGGAAGATAAGGGCTTTCCGTCGTGGGCGCGGGCAGCTTTGCATCCGCGGGGAGCGGATGAAACACAAACGCCGGCGCGACAGAGTTGGCCAGCTTGAGCTCGCGGATCGCCTCATACGAGCCGCGCTGTTCATTCAGCCCGTCCAACATCATCTTTTTCTGGTCTTCGCTGAAGGGGCCAACGCCGGCCAGCTCCGCAGCCTGATCGATCATCTCAGAAGTGATTTTCGGCAGCTCGACAGGCTTCGCAGCGGGATTGGCTTGCTGCCCCTGCGCGGCCAACGTGTACAAAATTCCCGGCAGCAGCGGGGAAGACAGTCCCAGGCGGCTGCAGGCGGCGAGAAAGCCGCGGCGATCCAGTGTCATGCGCAATGGTCCTTTAAAGAGCGGAAATTCCCTTGCGCAAACTATAACGGATGCGGCCGCGGCAGTTCTCGTTGGTTCGATTCCTGTTCCCGGTGATGGATCGACCCGCCGATCTCAGGATCGGCTATAGCGGTTCTCCAATTGGTGTAGAGGGAAGCCGCTGACCCCAAGTGGCTTTTTCCTCAAGAAAAAGCCACCTCGCACGATTTTGGCGACTTCACGGGAATTGGAGAACCGCTCTAGGGAACCTCTGCTCATGTGCGTGATTTTGCAGCGGCGACTCGGGCGCAGATAAATTCTTGATCGTGAAACAGTTTTCTGTCCGAAAGTGCGGGTTGCTACTTGCCTTTTTCGTCTCTTTGAGGC
>JBAUBR010000456.1:0-13419 GCA_049676965.1 Occallatibacter sp. | reverse complement strand
TCGCCTCGCCCGTGACTACGAAAGACTTGCCACCACGCTCGGGGCCTTCCACTTCCTCGCCTTCGCCTGCCTCATGATCGCTCAACTCTTTAGGCTCCTCGCATGAAGTTAATAACAGGCTCTAGAGCGGTTCCACAATTCACGTGTCCTGTTTGGTGTCGTGAAAGATGGCTTTTTCTTGAGGAAAAAGCCACTTGAGGGCAGTGGATTCGGGATGCCGCAATTGTGGAACCGCTGTAACGCTTTGGCGAATCTCGTTCCCCTGAGATAACATCGCAGGAGGATCGAAAACGTTCCTGTGACTCTTACCATTCACATTCCGCCGGAAATTGAGGCCGGCCTCATCTCGCAGGCGCGCGCCCAGGGCCTTGAAGTCCCCCAGTATGTCGAGTTGGTTCTGCGAGACCAGGTCCAGTTTGGAACTAAGGTAGGTCTCTCTCCGGCAGAACGCGAGCGCGAATGGCGCGAGTCGATTAAGAGTCTTCCGCAGACTCCGCCGCTTTCCGATGAGGCCATCAGCCGCGAAAGTATCTATAGCGATCGTGCCTGATGAGCATCCTCGCGGACACGAACGTCTTGCTGCGGCGCACACAGCCCGGTCATCCGAGTCACACCGCCGCCGTGGAGAGCGTCGCGAAGCTTCTCGCATCCGGCGAGCCGGTACTCTTCACCTTGCAGAACATCTCTGAGTTTTGGAACGTGATGACTCGACCGGTGGAGAAAAACGGCCTCGGCTTCTCCACGCCCCTCGCTTTGCGTGAAGTCGATCTGATCGAACGCCTCTTTATTCGTTTGCCGGACTCGCCTGCCGTATACGCCGAGTGGAAGTGCCTTGTTGTCCTCCATGGCGTAGCTGGAAGCAAGGTACACGACACCAAGTTGGTCGCCATTATGACGGTCCACGGCGTACGCCGGCTGCTCACCTTCAACACCGCCGATTTCGCTCGTTACGGTATCGAGGCGATCCACCCGGCCTCGACTTGAATCCCGGCCGGAGGTTCGACTCGCTCGATCTACCTGATCATTCTTGACGTTGGAAATCAACCGGGCGGCCTTTCCACCGTCCGCTTCAACTGCCCGCAGGCGGCGAAGATGTCGCGGCCGCGCGGGCGGCGCAGATACACGGGAATTCCAGCATCGGCCAGCTTGCGCCGAAACACTTCGACTGATTCCGCGGAGGGCATTGTGTAGTCGATCCCTGGTCCGGGATTCCACGCAATCAGGTTCACTTTGGCCGGCAGGCCGGTTTTCCGCACCAGCCGCGCCACTTCGGCCGCGTGCTCGGGGCGGTCGGTAACGCCGCCCAGCAATACGTATTCGAAAGTAACGCGCTCGCGCGGGCGCAGCGGCACGGCGCGCACCGCCTCGACAACCGCGTCGACGGGCCACTTGCGATTGATGGGCATCACTTCGCCGCGCACCGCGTCGTTGGGCGCGTTGAGGCTGATGGCCAGCTTGGGCCGCACTGCATCGGGCTCGCGCGCGAAGCGCTCGATGCCGGGCACGATGCCGGAAGTCGACACGGTCATGCGCTGCGGGCTGATGCCGACTTCGTTCACCAGCAGACGAACCGCGGCCATGAAGTTGTCGTAGTTCAGGAACGGCTCGCCCATGCCCATGAAGACCAGATTGGTGCGGTCGCGGCCTACTTCTACTCTTTGGCGATCGAGCACGGCCACTACCTGCCCCGCGATTTCACCCGCGCTCAGGTTGCGCTGGAAGCCGAGCTTGGCGGTGAGGCAGAACTGGCAGTTGACTGCGCAGCCTACCTGGCTGGAGACGCAGATGGTGGCGCGGGACCAGGTTTTGCCCGACTCTTGGTGGCTCTCAGACGCCTCTTGCCGGCTCCCCGATGTCGCAGATTCGTGGTCTCCCACCCTTTCGCCTGAAAAACGGCGAAAGGATGGGGCACCCAGATCCTGGGGGATATCCGCCTCGCTGCCGTCGCCGATTTCGCCGCCGTCGCCTTCCGGCATCCAAACGGTTTCCACGGTTTGCTCGTCCTGGCCGCGAACCAGGTACCGTTCTGTGCCATCGGTCGACGTGAAAACGTTTACGATGCTCGGCCGACCCACTTGCCAACCGGATTCGATCAGCCGAGTGCGCAGGGTTTTGGACAGCGTGGTGATCTCGCCGAGATCCGTAACTCTTTGACGATACAGGGCTTCGGCCAACTGACGCCCGCGCCAGCCCGGTTCGCCGGCTTCCACCATGCACGCCGCCAAGGCATCGGAATCCAGGCCAAAAAGCGGCCTCAGGCTTCCACGAGGCCCCGATTCGGCGTCTAATGATACAAGTCGGCTGGGATTCCCGGTCATGGCTGGGGTCAGCATAGTGCATTTTGGCCCTCCGCGCACTGCAAGCACCGGGCAGGATCCCAACCTCTGAAGCGCCGCGAATCCGCTGCCGGCGTGCTGTTTCCGCTGCATTGGCCTACAATCGATCTCGAACCGAAAGAAATGACCACCGAGCGAAATCTTCGCCGCACCGAACTGCCGAATCGCCTGATCGTGCTCACCGAGCGCATGGAACACCTGCGCTCCGTCGCCATGGGCGTATGGATCAAATCCGGCTCCCGGTGCGAGCCCGCCGAGACCAACGGAATTTCGCACTTCGTCGAGCACATGCTGTTCAAGGGCACGCGATCGCGCTCGGCTCTGCATATCGCCCGCGAGATGGACTCGATCGGCGGCAACCTGGACGCATTCACCGGCAAGGAAACCATCTGCTTCACCGTGAAGTCGCTCGCCGACCACGTCCCCATCGCGCTGGACGTGCTCACCGACGTGGTGCTCAACCCCGTCTTCGCCTCGACCGACATCGAGCGCGAGCGCGGCGTCATCCTCGAAGAGATCAAGATCGACGAAGATAACCCCGACGTGCTGGTCCACGAGCTGTTCACGCAGAACTTCTGGAAGGATCATCCGCTGGGCAAGCCGATCCTGGGCACCACGGATACGGTCGCGCGCCTCAACCAGGAGAAGCTTTTCGCCTATCATGGCGACCGGTTCAACGGCGGAAATATCGTCTTCTCCGCCGCCGGCAATCTCGACCACGATCACTTTGTGGAAGCCGTCGAGGCCAAATTCGCCGGCCTGACGAGGGGCGAACCGCAGCCCGAGCTCAGCGCTCCCGACGCCAGCGCCCGCATCGTGCTGCGCAACAAGAAGGCGCTGGAACAGGTGCAGATCTGCCTCGGCGTACCCGCGCCGCCCATCACCGACGACAACCGCTACGCCACGCTTATTCTCAACACGGTGCTTGGCGGCGGCATGAGCTCGCGGCTGTTCCAGACCGTGCGCGAAGAGCGCGGCATGGTCTACTCCATCTACTCCGACCTGAGCCCTTACCGCGACACCGGCACACTGTGCGTCTACGCCGGCACGTCGGCGGGCAAGGCGCTCGAAGTGGTGGACCTGATCCTGCTCGAATTCCGCAAGCTCAAGGACGAACTGCTCCCAGCAGAGGAGCTGACCCGAGCCAAAGATCAGCTCAAGGGCAATATCCTCATGGGTCTTGAAAGCTCCAACTCGCGCATGGCCAACCTGGCGCGGCAGGAGATGTACTTCCACCAGTTCTTCACCGTGGAAGAGATCATTGCCCGCATCGACCAGGTGGACGCCTCCCAGGTGCAGGCCATGGCGCAAAAGCTCTTCGATCCGGCGCGCATCGCCGTCACCCTGCTCGGCCGGCTGGACGGCATCAAGCTGAGCCGGAAGAGGCTGGTGTGTTGAAAGAGCAGCCTCAAGCTGCTAGCTTCTAGCTCTTAGCTTTCGCACGCATCGCTTCGAATTCATCCCATCCGCCAAATGTCGCAATCCAAGAAAATCAATGGCAAAACGAGGCAGCTAGAGGCTAGAAGCTAACAGCTAAGAGCTGCCTTTCGAACGTTCCCTTCCCCTTCCGCGTCCATTCGTTGTAGCATTTTGTCGAGCCGCCGGAGTCTGCCCGGCAACAGCCCTGACGCACGACCAGCGGGGAGTTTCGCTGGTCTTGCCGTAGAGGTAACGGAATCCCATGAATCGCAAGAATTATTTTTCCAAGAGTTGCCGCGCCCGCGGCGTTCAATCGGCCAACGGCTTTACGCTGATGGAACTGCTGATCGTCATCGCCATCATTCTCATCCTCATGCTGATGGCCATTCCGACGATCGGCAGCATGAAGAAATACGCCAACGAGACTTCGGCCAAGAAGTCGCTGCAGACGATCGAGCAGGCGGAGATGCAGTATGAGACCACCTTCCCCGCCAACGGCTACGCCTGCACGCTGACGGCGTTAGGCGGCGATCCCAGCGCAGGACCGCCGACGGCAACCTCCGCGCAGATTTTGCAGAGCGATCTGGCCTCGGGCGTAAAGGCGGGCTACATTTTCACCCTCAGCAACTGCCCGAAGGTGACTCTCAACGGCGCCGACCGTTTTACCGGCTACCAGCTCACGGCGGTTCCCGAGACGGTGGGCAAAACCGGCGATCGCGGTTACTGCAGCGACCAGTTCGGCACCATCAAGCAGGACCCCGCGGGCGGCACCAACTGCACTCAGCCGATTCAATGAGGCAAGCGAGTCCGTTTGAAGGGGACAGGCTTCAGCCCGTCCATTCATCTCGCAGACAGGATGCGGCTTTAGCCGCTGAGGGAAAGGCCAGTTTTGCAATCTAGATTCCCTCAGGGGCTAAAGCCCCGATTCATCTTGCAAAGCAATGTACGGGCTGAAGCCCGTACCCTTCGCTTTCCTGGAAGTTTTGGACGATTTACTCGGCATTGCTGCTTCATCCTTATCGCTGCCCTATTGTGCTTCGCGCGATTTTCCTCCAGCCAGGCGCCTTCGATTACCACACACGACCTCGCCCAGCGCGTCGATCGCCACTACAACCAGTTGCACTCGCTGCGGGCCGGATTTACCGAGACGTATGAAGGCCTGGGGATGAACCGCTCCGAGAGCGGCACGCTGCTGCTGCTCAAGCCCGGCCGCATGAAATGGGATTACACCTCACCCGCCGGCAAGATCTTTCTCATCGACGGCAGCTATGCCTGGTCTTACAACCAGGGCGATTCGCAGGTGCAGCGCATCCCGACCAAAGAGCTCGACGACCTGCGCTCGCCGCTGCGCTTCCTGCTGGGCCGCACCAAGCTCGAAAAAGAATTGGAAAACGTGAAGCTGACCGCCGGCCCCGGCGACGAATTCACGCTCACCGGCGTTCCCAAGGGGCTGGAAAAACGCGTCGAGCGGGTTACGCTGGCCGTGACCGCAGATGGAGCAATCAACTCGATGGAGATCGAAGAGACCGACGGAGCGCTCACGCGCTTCACCTTCACGGACGAGAAGCCCGACGCGCCGATTCCCGCGAATGCCTTCCGTTTCACGCCGCCGCCCGGCGTGCCGGTGGTGGATATGCTGCCGCCGGTGTGAGCGACCTACCACTCGAAGTAGACGTAGCCCTGAATTCCGTCGATGGTCTCGGTCTCGTCCACGTTGCCGTTGTTGAAGCCGCGGCCCGCAAAATCCACATCCGCGGTGAAGCTCGACAAAGCGTATCCGCAGCGCGTTGAGCCGCCACCGCACGCGCTGCCGTCCGAGCCATCGTGAAGAAAGCTGCCCGCAGGCGCTTTTCCTGCGATCCCCGCTGTGCCCACATGCACCGTGCTCGAGCATTTCTCGCACCCGGTCCCCGCACCGCCGCCGCCCGCCGACACAATCACTTCATTGCTCTCGTTCAGGACTTGCGAGGCTCCGCCGGCTTGCCCGGGACCGAGCTCATGTGGCTTGCCTCCAATTCCCCCGGCGCCCACAAGCACGGTGAGCTTGGCGCCCGGGGTGACGCTGATGACGGCTTCGACAAATGCGCCGCTGCCTCCGTTGAGTCCCGGCTGAGAATCTGAGAGTGACGATCCGGCGCCGCCTCCTGCGCCGTAAACAAAGACGCGAATCGTGGTGACGCCGTCCGGCACAGTAAAGGTGTTCTTCACCCCGGTTTTGTAGAACTCCGCCTGCCCTGCCGGCGCGCTCAGAGCCAACAGATTCTCGCCGCATCCGAAGAAACCGAAACCCGCCGCGATGGCCGCGATGGCAAGGGATTTGCGCAAATTCATATTCACTCTCCTCGATAGGATCTTGACCAATTCGAAACAGTGGAATTGCGCTGGAAGTTAGCATCCCCATTTATTGGGAGTCAATACCACAAAGCTGTGACGGGCATTGCGCTTACGCGGCGAGCGATCGGCGCCGGCTGGCGGAATGAATGGCGCAGCTCGCTTACTCGTACCTCAACGCTTCGATGGGATCGAGGTTCGCCGCTCGGATGGCGGGAATCATGCCGCTCACCAGGCCGGTTACGGCGAGAATGAACGTGGCGACGATGAGCGAAGTCGGGGAAATCCTGAGTACGATGTCGGCATCCTGCGCGTGGCTGGCCAGGGCGCTGTAAAAAGTGATGCGGCCCACCAGCAGCGATACCGTGTAGGCCAGAGCAATGCCGCCCACGCCGCCTACCCAGGTGATGGCAAAGGCTTCGGCGAGGAATTGCAGCAGGATATGCCGCTTGCGCGCGCCCAGAGCTTTCTCTACGCCAATTTCGCGGGTGCGCTGCTGCACGGCGACCAGCATGATGTTCATCAGGCCGATGCCGGCGATGCCCAGCGTGAGCGCGCCTACCATGGAGAGCAGCACCTGCAGCGCAATGGACAGGATGCGGAACTGGTTGAGCTGCGTCATGATGTTGCCCACATAGATGGCGTTGTGGTCCGAGGGGCGAAAGCGATGCGCCACGGCGAGAGTCTCGCGCAGGCTCTTCTCCGCAAGCTCGTTGCTGCCGCGGTAGGTGAACCAGATGCCGTCGAGATAGGTCGTGTCCTTCAAGTCGCTCATGGTGTTGAACGGAATGTAAATCTGGCGGTTGCGATCGCTGTCACCTTCCTGCATCTTGGGCTGCATCACGCCGATGATCGTGAACATGATTCCGTTTAGCCGGATCTGCTGGCCCAGCGCCCAGCCGCCGGAGAAGAGCTTGGTCTTGGCTTCGGAGCCGATCACGCATACGTGGGCGCGCTGCTGGTCTTCGGCGCCGCTGAAGAAACGGCCTTCGTCGAGATCGAGCTTGAAGATGTCCTGGAACTCCGGCCGGACTCCGTTCACCGACCAGGTATAGGTGTGCAGATCGTTTTCGACGGGAACATCTTTCTCCACAAACGGCGAGATGTGAAATATGCCGGGAACGCTGTCGGCAAGGCGGTCCACGTCGTCGAGCGTGAAGCGAACCTTTACGCCCGCCTTGTCGCCGCCCGCCTGTTCACTGGTGCGGCCGGGAAAGACCCCGATGAGGTTGGTTCCCCACTGCGCGAAGATATTCTCGATCGCCCGGCTGAATCCGGCGCCGTATGCCAGCAGCAGCACCACAGTGGCAATGCCCCAAGCCATGCCGATCATGGTGATGGCCGTGCGCCGGCGGTTATAAACCATGGCTTCCCACGCCTGGCCGAGAATGTCTTTGAACATGACGCGAACCTTTCCGGGCCCTCAATGGCCCGTGCCCCATCCTTCCAGCGGCCTTTGCTGGAAGGGTGGGAAACCACTGCAGATCGAGACAGGTGCTATCCCACCCATTCCGCAAAGTACGCGGAATGGATGGGGCACGGAGATTTGAATTCTGCCCCCGAATCTACTCTCTCCGCAACGCCTCAATCGGATCCATTTGCGCTGCCTTGCTGGCCGGATAGAGGCCGGCGGCGATACCGCACAGCACCAGCGAGCCCAGCGCCACAGCGGCCGACCATGGCACCACGCGCGGCGGATCCCAGCCCGGCATTTTTCCTGTCAGCGTCTTTTGCAGCACCCACATGAAGCCTTCGGAAACAGCAATGCCGATCAGCCCGCTGATGCCGGTGAGCAGCAGGCCCTCCCAGAAAAACTGCGCCAGAATGCTGCGCCTGGTGGCGCCGATGGCCTTGAGCACGCCGATTTCGCGCGTGCGCTCCGTCACCGACACCAGCATGATGTTGATAATGCCCACGGCCCCCAGCCCCAGCGTGACCACGCCGACGCTGCCCAGGAATACGTCCATTGCCGTGAAGATGGTGCTGATAATCCTCTCCTCCTCGATGGTGTCCCACTCGTCGAAGGCGTCTTTCATGGCCGGGTCGAACCCATGCCGTTGGCCGATTACGCGGTGCACCGCCGCTTTGGCCGCTTCCTCATTGCCCTTGATTTCAGGCTGGTAGAACAACGCCGAAAGCGCGTTCTGGGCGATGTTGTCGCCCTTCATGGCGAACAGTTCCTGCATGGTCGTCAGCGGAATGTAAATTTTCTGGTTGTCGCTGTCGTTGTTGCCATGGCTGATGGGTTCGACGCGGCCCACGACCGTGAAGTCGATGTCGTTGATCTGGATGGTTTCGCCCAGCATGGGCCGGCCGGGAAACAGCAGCGTTGCCGACTTCGAACCCAGCACCGCCACACGGCGCCGCTGCGTAAGGTCGTTGGCATCGAAAAACCGGCCCTCGGCGATGGGCACAAAACGGATGGCGGAATAGTTCGGCTCCACGCCCCATACCTGGCCGGAGGTGTTGGACCAGGCGCTCACTTCATACAGGTCATTGCGGCTGAGCATGCCGGTTATGTCGCGGACCTCGGGCAGACCACGGATTGCCGCCTCGTCCCCGGGCGTGAACTGGTAGGGCCGCATCCCCGTGTGCTGGTTGGCTACGGCGGGGATGGTCCCATCCCACATCATGATCATGTCGTTGCCAAACGAGGCCAACTGGCGATGCTGGCCGCTGCGAAAGCCCTCGCCCAGGCCCACGAGCACCAGCAGCGACCCCACACCCCAGGCGATTCCGAACATGGTCAGGAAGCTGCGCAGCTTGTTGGCCGCGATGGCGCGAAAAACCTGGCCGAGAGTGTCGGAAAAGCTCTGCATAGTGGTTGGACGCGGGCGCAATCGTTCTGGAATGATATACGTGACGAAAGGCCCGAAGGTTCCCGGCTGAAGACCAGGATCGGACCCAACTGCCGACCCGCAACACCCTAACTCGCTGACTTGCAGACGTGCTGCCGTCACTACCGCTCGCCCCAGCTCAGTTTGTTGCGCAGCGCCTCGAAGAATCCGCTCTCGCTCAGCCTGACGAGGTTGACGGTGTAGCGCGAGCGCTGGCAGCGAACTTCATCGCCAAGCTCCAGCGTGACGGCCTGCTGGCCGTCGACGGTGAGCAGCGCTTTATCCGGAATGCCTTCGACGCGGACGGTCAGGCAGGCGTCTCCGCGGACCACAATCGGCCGCAGCGTGAGCAGGTGCGGGCACACCGGTGTAACCACCATCGCGTCCACGTCCGGCGTGAGAATGGGGCCGTTGGCGGCGAGCGTGTATGCCGTCGAGCCCGTGGGAGTGGACACGATCACACCGTCGGCGCGGAACTGCGCCACGTTTTTGCCATCGAGCTCCACGGCAAACTCGCCCATGCGGGCGATGTCGCCCTTCGATACCACTGCGTCGTTCAGCGCCTCAAAACTCGAGTGCTCTTTGCCCCCGCGCCACAGCGCCGCGTGCAGCATGGTGCGTGAATCGAGCTGATGACAGCCATTGCACCAGCCTTCCAGAGTGGAGTAGAGATCGGCGAGGCGAACTTCGGTGAGGAATCCAAGATAGCCCAGGTTCACGCTGAGAATAGGCACGCCGGTAGCGGCGAAGGTGCGCGCCACCGAGAGCAGCGTTCCGTCGCCGCCCAGCACAATTACCAGCCCCGGAGCCGATTTCGGCATTTCCGTGCGTTCCACGGCCGGCGCCGTGGAGGTATACTCCGCCGCGCAAGTGTCGAGCAGCGGCTCGTAGCCGTGCTGCTTGAGCCACGCGACAAGATCGGGCACAATGCGGCCCAGCTCTTCCTTTTGCGGCTTGCAAACAATGGCAACGCGAACCATGCGGTCTCAGTGTACCGGACGGACGAGGGACTGAGGGACTGAGGGACTAAGGGACTAAGGGGCTGAGGGACTAGGGATCAGGAACGGAGTGGGTGCCGTGGAGGCAGCGGTGCGCTGCAACAAACCAATGCACGACCATTCGCACGCGGTTCGCAATCGTGCGTATACTTGGTTGCCGAAACGCAGTCCCTTGGTCTCTTAGTCCCTCAGTCCCTTAGTCCCTTAGTCCCTCGGGCCTCTTCCGCGCATACATCAAGAACTCCTTGTTCCCTTCCGCGCCCGTAATCGGCGAGGGGATCGTCCCCACTAATTGCCATCCCAGATTCACAACGCATCCGGCGACTTTATCGATTGCAATTTGATGGGCCGCGGCGTCGCGCACGATGCCGCCCTTGCCCACGTGTTCGCGCCCTGCCTCGAATTGCGGCTTGACTAGAATTACCGCCTCGGTAAGATGCGGCGCCGCGGCAAACACCGGCTCCAGCAGCAGCGTGGCGGAAATGAAGGAAACATCCATCACCAGCAGCGTAAGGGCCGGCTGTCCGCGAGCCTCTTCGAGCGCGCCGGGCGCAAGAAAGCGGGCATTCGTGCGCTCGACCAGCCGCACACGCGCGTCATTGCGCAGCTTCATCGCGATCTGGCCGAAGCCCGTATCGACGGCCGTCACGTGCGCGGCCCCGCGCTGCAGCAGGCAATCGGTAAATCCGCCGGTGGATGCGCCGACGTCAACGCAGGCGCGGCCCGCAACATTGATCTGCCAGTGATCAAGGGCTGCCGCTAACTTCAGCCCACCGCGGCTCACGTAGGGAAGGTTTTCGCCCAGCAGGCGGATGCCCGCGTCCTCGCGAACCGTCGTGCCCGGCTTGTCGATCTTCTGCTCGTCAACCAGCACCTTGCCGGCAATGATGAGCGCACGCGCCCGCTCCCGGCTCGGCGTAAGACCACGCTCCACCAGCAAAACGTCAATACGAGTCTTTTGTGCGCCCGTCATCGATCAAAGCACCGCGCCCCGCTAAAGCACCCGCGCCCCATCCATTCCGCGTTCTTAGCGGAATGGATGGGATGCCACGAATACGAGACGGCCGTTGTTCGCAAAAATTCGCGAACCCGCGCCACCCCGTCCTTGTTCAACACATCGCGGTTAGGTTATGTTGGCTGCTGGCAATGCTACAACTCCGGTGGGATCGCGGTCTTCAATCCGGTATTTGCGCTGCGTCGTACTGTGAATGAAGATTGGAGGCCGTTGCAAGACGAAAGAGTTCAATCCATGGACGATGCCGAGCTGCTGGAGGCAGTGGCCCAGGGAAATCAGGACGCCATGGCGGCGGTCTTCGACCGCTACTCCAGAATTGTCTATTGCATTGCCCTGCGCGTGCTGCGCGAGCCGGCGCTGGCCGAGGACGTGATGCAGGAAGTCCTGCTGATGGTGTGGAAGCGGCCGCAGGGATTCCAGGCGCAGCGCGGCAATCTTGGAGCGTGGCTGAGCGTCGTGACGCGCAACCGCGCCATCGATGTGCTGCGCAAGCGCTCGCCGCTGGAGCCGATCGACGAGATGCCTCTTCCCGACCCCAGGGATATGACCGTGGCCAGCGAGAAGGGCTGGCTGCTCGACAAGGTGCGCGCAGCGCTGGAGACGCTGCCCGCCGAGCAGCAGGCTCCGCTGGAGCTGGCGTATTTTCAGGGCCTGAGCCACACCGAAATTGCGGAGAAGACAGGCTCTCCGCTGGGCACTGTGAAGACCAGGATCCGGGCCGGCCTGATGACGATTCGAAAGGCGATGGAAGCATGAGCGACAACCTGCACATTGCCGAAAACGATTTCGCGCTGTACGCGATGGGCGCGCTCTCCGCCGAGGAGATGGCGCGAGCGCGGTCGCATGTGGCGGGCTGTGCGCAATGCACTGAGGAATTGCGGCAGACTGAACTTGCTCTCGCCGCTTATGCGCAAACCACGCCTGAAGTTGCTCTGCCGGCGGGCGCGAAGCAGCGCTTCATGGCGCGGCTGGCTGAATCGGAAAAGCCGGCGAAGCAGGCGCGGGCACAGGTTGCAAAGCCGGTGCTTACGTGGAGCGAGCGATGGTTCGGAACCACGCGCTGGACGGGTGCGCTGGCCACTGCGATGGCGTTGCTGCTGCTCCTCGTGGGCTTCGACGACCTGCGCCAGCGGGCCGAGATCAAGCCGCTGCTGGCCGCGGCGCAGCAAGGGCGCATCGACTCGGCCCAGCTCAATCAGCTCATGGAACTGCTCAGCTCGAGCCAGGCGAAACGCGTGGCGCTGCACCAGACGCCCTCGCCCACGCCTCCGCCGGAAGGCCGTGTTGTTTATTCGGCGCACAATGGCAAGCTGCTGCTCACGGCGCAGAATCTGCATCCGCTGCCGGCCGGCAAAACCTACGAACTCTGGATTCTGCAACCCGGCGGGAAGAAGCCGCTGCCGGCGGGGACCTTCGCGCCGGACAGCAGCGGGAACGCGTCCATGATTCTCGCCGACGAGCCGGCCAATTTGCCGGTGCAGGGCTTTGCCGTAACCGTAGAAAACGCGGGCGGATCGGAGACGCCCACGCCGCCGCTCATTCTCTCCGGACAATAAACCGGCGTGGCGATCCTGCGTGCTACATTCGAAAGCAAATGACTCAACCATCAACTCCGGAAGAAAACCTCGACGCGCTTGGATTCGTGCTGCCGCAACCACCCTCGCCGGGCGGGAACTACGTCCCCGCGAAGAGAGCCGGCGACGTTGTCTATCTTTCCGGTGTGGTTTCTACCGGCGCGAATGGCGTGATCACCGGCACCGTCGGGGTCGACCGCACTATTGAAGACGGCTACGCCGCGGCGCAGGCCTGCGCACTCATGCAGCTTGCCGTGCTCAAGCGCGAGCTGGGCTCGCTCGATCGCGTGGCCGAGGTGTTGACCGTGAACGGATACGTGAATGCCGCGGCGGGGTTCGCCGATTCGCCGGCGGTGATCAATGGCTCGTCCGATCTGCTGGTGAAGGTGTTTGGCGATGCGGGCCGCCACGTGCGCGCGGCGCTGGGTGTAAGCGCTCTGCCTCGCAATGCCCTGGTCGAGCTGCAAATGACGGTGCGGATCAAAGAGCCATGAGGGAACACACGCTCTCAGCGGAGCCGACTCACTCGGTTTGGGACCGCTCGCTCGAACCCCGGCTGCGCATCGAGCCGGGCGATGAGGTGCAGATTGAGTGTAAAGATTCGAGTGGCGGCCAGGTGCGGCCGGGCTCGAACATCCAGGAGCTTCTCTCCATCGACCGCACGCGCATTCACGCGCTTACGGGACCCATCTGGATTGAGGGCGCGGAGCCGGGCGACGTGTTGCAGGTCGATGTTCTGGCGACGCGCCATAGCGGCTGGGGTTGGTCGAGCGTTATCGAGGGACTGGGCTTCCTGAAAGATCGATTCCGGCAGCCTTATTTATTCCATTGGGAGCTCGATGGCGAATTCACCCGCTCGCTGCAGCCGGCGGTCGTGCCGCTGCGGCCGTTTCTGGGCGTGATGGGCGT
>JBAUBR010000455.1:0-6697 GCA_049676965.1 Occallatibacter sp. | reverse complement strand
ATGTTCCCGGTTCCGCTCAACACGCGGATCGCGCAACTCGGCAAAATACTTCAGGGGATTTTCCATATCCCCTTGTCGCCCATCCAAACCCCCACGGCATATAGCAATTTATATGCGTCGGCCCTGTGCTGTTTGCCCATCCCACTATGAGTTCAGGCGTCAGATTCTCAAGCGAAGGCTCATTCAGCGCTCGCAGCCAGATGCCTTTGAATTTGCTATCGAGGTCAGATGAGGGCATGGTTCTCCTAAGGCGAAAGGTGACCCGCAATTCCGATTATCTGACGTTTTGCCGTCAGACGCCCCCTGGGTTCCGCGCAAGTTCGTAACAGACTCTAACAGGCCCGCAGAGGTGGGTGACTGAAGACGCGAAGCGGCTGCAGACCGGCGAGGAGTGTAACTCCTCCCTATAAGAAAAGATTTTTCCGAGGGCGGTGCCGGACAAAGCTCCAATGGCTGCACGCTGGGAGGATAGACTGGAGGAGTACATCTTGGGAGTAAAGGTGGCCCTTTGGGCCTCGATGTGGATCTCGATTGGGGGAGTCGGAAACGCCAACCTGGTAGCAACAACTAACATGGAGGCCAACCCGATGAAAAACTCAATCACTACTTGTGTTGAATCGAAACCTGCTGTCAAACCTTCAGCTCACAAATCCATGCACGAGCGTAAACCTCGTCATAGTGAAGTGAAATCATCCAGCGTTTTCGGCAAGATCAACACAAAGAAGAGCGTGCGGTGTGGAGCGGCGTTGCTGCGGGCCAGGCTTGGGAAGCTCCCCCAATCGAAAGATCGCAATGGGTAACTCGACCGGTTCACCCTCAAGAGTCAACGCGGGAGGTTCAAATCCTCCCACCCGCACCTTTCTGTCGTATGGGAGAGAGACATGAGCGAGACGCCGCACCGCTGGTATGTGGTTCGATACAAATCGAAGGAGGATGCGACCCAAGGAATCGACTACGATTTCGGCGAAAAGGTGCAGGAGTCGGTGTTCTTCCCAACGGAGCAGGCGGCTTACGCCATTCACTCCCTGATGCGCCCATGGGGTGACGTTTACCCTCGCGGACGGACGGAAGCAGACCATCGACGATTTTGGCGTCGAAAAGGTTGACGACTACCAATTCGCCATCTACACCGAACAGGACATCCCCACCCATCTCATGGCTCAAGTACATCCCTTCGGGAAACCTACCGCCTGACAGAAAATCATCGGCATTCGGCTAACCGAGGGGCAGGTACAGAAGGAGGAACCTCCTCCTGCACCTGCCACTTTGCTGCATGCGGCGTCTCATCGCAAAGGTCACTGAGGACAACTGTTTAGTCGGCAGTCGTTCCGTCGACAGTCATCCCCTCTGACGTCTCGTCCTCTTGGCTTAGGAGCCATTTCAAATGCTCAGGAATCGGAACATTCCACTCTTGCGCAAGGTCAACCATCTTCAGGGAGTAATCCTCAACCCGAACATCGATTTCGCCATATCTAGTCACCTTGTCGCGTCGCTTCATCGCCGCCAGCATCGGTTTTTCCCACGGTGTGTTGATGAGAAAATCGCGCAGGTCTTCAGGCTTTAGTGGTCCAGTCCGCCGGCCGCTAATCTCGTTATCGAGAATCACAATACGACCAGTCGTGATGAAATTCACGAGTTCGTGGAATCCCAGGACATTCGCCGCACCAATCTGAAGGCCACCGAACATGCGATTGCCGGTCACAGCTGCTGTGGCTACGGTGGTGACAGCGGACAGGTCCGTCTTCAGGAGCTTCTCGAAATAGGTGCGAAATCCGGGTCTCGACCAGATCGTCGTGAACTTCTCAAGTTGCCTGCGCGCCTTTTGAATGTAGTCGAAGGAGGTGCGAAGTTCTGCAGTGCTGCAGGGGTGAAGCGAGTTCTTGCATTCGAAAACAAATAGGAATTCTCCCTGAAGAGCGACGACATCACAATCGCCCTCGACTCCCCCGTAGTGATACTCGACGTCATCCCAGCTGCCGAAGCCTTGCCCGAGGAATTCCGTCTTGAGTCGGTGGGCCAGCAGACCGTCACCCTTCTCACCCAGTCGTTTCTGCGTGAGTTGCAGAGTGTTCCGCGGTAGATTTGCGACGGCAAAGAGATTGGGAGCCACGAGAAGCTTGCCGCCTGCCGCGCGTGTGATCGGTTGATACATCAGATCCAAATAAGTCTTTTGCGCTGGATTCCATTCCAGAAGAGAGAGAATCTTCTGCGCGCGGTCAGAAGGCAGAGCATAGCCAAGGAAATTGAGCAGCGATTCGTCCTCGTAAACTGCGGCGATGGACTGAATCGCTACATTGGGCTCGTTCTTCCATATGCTTTTGATTTTTTCCACTCGCACTCTGTGAATTACGTACATGATTCGCTGCGCTTTCATCAGATCGAAGATGGTCACACCGTCAATCTCAAATTCCAAGGTTTCGTTCCATGGGGAGAGCAAATCGAAGCAGAGCAGCATGAGCCCCGCGTACTCTTCGCGAAACAGTGCGTCCTGTGAGAAGAACGCCATAGGCTCGGGAATCACCGGAAGCGCGAAGACCAATCTCTCGGGCTTGTGGGCACGCCAGATGAGCTTCTTATCCATGAGCGAATAGAATTTGTCGGCTACATCCTGGAAGGAAAGAAGCTCTTCGTCCTTGAGCTGAAGGAGGAAGGCCTGATTCTGCAACTCCTGTCGGATGAAGCCGCCACGCATCGATCTTGCGAACTCGGGTGAGGGGCTGTCTATCAGTAGTGCAGTGTGATCGTCGGCCAAACGGCAGGAGTAGCCGAAATAGCAGACGAGCAGCTCCCAGGTGAAATAGTCCGTGATGTCTTTGATTGCCTCTAAAACAGCGAGGTAGTACCCCTGACGGATCTTCGTCGTGTCAACGCCTTGAAGCGAGATCGCATCCGGTCCTCTTCGCTTCTGAACGAGATAGATCAGATAGGAAAGAGCCATCGCAGCTTCTTCGGGTGCGAGTTGCACATCAGGGCGTAGTAGGCCTTCCGTTCGGCCGATGAACAAAAGGTCTGTGGTGACAAGGCAGCTCTTCACCAGAAGATCGTCTTTGTCAATCAGCCTGATAAGGTGAATCCGCTTCTTGTACGCCGCGCTGGCTAGCACGATCAGCCACGCGAGATGTTGCAGAAATGCCTGGAAATCGGCTGGTAATGCGAGCTCATCGGCCACGCGCCCCAGGAGCGGCATAAGTTTCCCAAGAGTCGCTGTATTCAAGTCATGACCAGATGGCCGGAGGACGGTCGAGCGTCGAAGCCAGTCAAGCCAATAGGCTTGATCGGTGACTAAGCCGATCAGCGCGTAGTTGACGATCCTCCCAACCCGTCCCTTGGCGCTGGCATCCTCGATTGCTGCAGCCAGTTTCTTGCGTTGCGTCTTAGTTGGCGTCATTCCAGTGGCAGCCGCGCGCAGCGCCTCAAGACGATCCAACGCAAATCCAGCACCGAATTCCTCAAATAGGGCCGCGAAAGTCATACGAAATTAACAATACAGAATGCTGAACGTCGCTCAAACGTTCTGAACACGTCTGGGGGTTGTCGGGCCGAGTTTCGTAACAGCCTCGTTCCTGCCCGCAGCGCCGGCCCTGATCTCCTGAAGACAAAAACAGCAGCAAAGACAGCTAAGGGGGAGCTCCGCCCCTCGCGCCCGCAAGGGGTTTCCCCAGGCTTCCGCGCTGCGCTTGTGCAGCCCTCCGCTTCGCTACGCCCTTTCCACTTTCGCTGCGCTTCGTTTCAAGGGTGGGAGATCCCCCTCCCCTTGCAGTTGCTACCCCCCGCCTTCGCCAGGTGGCGTTCGGCATGTATGTCACATGCCGCTGCCAATTCAAAGGCAACGGCCAAGGCAACAGCCCAAGGAGGAAGCACCCATGAACACCGCAGCCACCGCCGCAGCCGTCACCCCGTTCACCCAGAACAACAACAAGCAACAGAAGCAGACCGCGAAAGAAGTAATCGCGGCCAACGTCCAAGCCCTGATCGAGCAGTTGGAGCAGGGACACTCCGATGCCCTCACCGCCTACCTCACCGCAATGGGCAGGTTTCACAGTTACAGCTTTGGCAACATTCTTGAGATTGCACGGCAGAAGCCGGACGCGACCCGCGTTGCTGGCCTCTACGCATGGAATCAGCTTGGCCGAAAGGTCAAGAAGGGAGAGCACGGAATCCGCATTCTGGCCCCCGTTATCGGAGTACGCCGAAAGAAGGATGAAGAGGCCGAGAAGGACATCCGCACGCAGAATCACGCTGTTCTGGTTGGGTTCCGCGCCGCCTATGTTTTCGATGTGAGCCAGACCGAAGGCACGGAGCTTCCCGAATTCTCCGAGCGCGTTTCCGGCAGCGCCGGAGAGTACCGCGACCGGCTTGTGGATTTTGTGATTGCTCAGGGCATTGGGCTGGAGTTCAAAGAGAGCATCGCCCCCGCCCTTGGCATGAGCTACGGAGGCAAGATTGCATTGCTTCCCGGCCAGTCTTCCGCCGAGGAGTTCTCGACCCTTGTGCATGAACTGGCGCACGAGATGTTGCACAAAGCCGAACGCCGCACTGCCACCACCAAGACGGTACGCGAGACGGAGGCTGAGGCCGTCGCCTTTGTGGTCGGAAAGACCATCGGCCTTGAGACGGGCAGGGCATCGGCTGATTACATCCACCTGTACCACGGCAACGCAGCCCTACTCACCGAGAGCTTGGAAGTGATCCAGAAGACCTCCGCCGTTATTCTCTCCGCGCTCGAAAACCCTGCAACGGATGCGACCGAAGAACAGAACCCCGGACTGGCGCAAGCCAGCTAACCGCGACTTTGAAGATGCGGACGGCCTCGCGCCGTCCGCTCGACTCCCCACCCGCACCACCCAAACCGCTCAAAGGAGAGCAATCCATGAACACGAATACTGCCACCGAATATCGCAACCTACCCCTCGCCGTTCTCAGCGAATCCACCACCAACCCGCGCCACATTTTTGAAGATTCCGCTCTCAAGGAGCTTGCCGCGAGCATTCAAAGTCAGGGCGTTCTCTCTCCCTTGCTTGTGCGGCCTCTCACCGATCAGAGCTTCGAGATTGTCGCCGGAGCCAGACGTTACCGTGCCGCGCAGATGGCCGAGGTCGCAACCGTCCCGGTCCGCATCGTCAACCTTACCGACGCTGAAGCGCTGGAGGCACAGCTAATTGAAAACTTGCAACGCCGGGACGTTCACCCGCTGGAGGAGGCCCAGGGTTTCAAAGCCCTACTCAACCTAGAAGACCCGAAGTACAGCATCGAGCAGATCGCCGCGAAGGTCGGCAAGAGCCCTGCATATTGCGCCGCCAGAGTTCGACTGACCGAACTTGCTGCGCCGGTAGTCGATGCGTTCTATGCCGAGGAGATCGGCGTAGGCCACGCCCTGCTACTCGCCAAACTACAGCCAGCGCAACAGGAACAGGCACTCGCCAATTGCTTCCGCGAGGAGTGGAACGGAGCCGGAGCCAAGGCCAAACGCATTCTCCTCCCGGTTCGGCACTTGCAACAGTGGATAGAGCACAACGTCCTCTTGCTCTTGAAGCAGGTGCCCTTCAACAAACGTGACCCGCAACTTGTTCCCACCGCCGGAAGCTGCGTCGATTGCCCCAAACGCACCGGACACAATAAATTGCTTTTTGCCGACGTGAGCGGGAATACGGACGCTTGCACCGACCCAAGTTGCTACGCCGCCAAGCTGGACGCGCACGTAAAGGCCAAGGTTGCCGCCAAGCCGGAGCTTGTCCAGATCAGCACGGCATACAAACAGCAGCCAGATGGCGAAAAAACCATGCCGCGCAACAAGTACGTCGAAATTCGGGAAGAAAAGCCCGACACGCCGGAAAAGGCGAAGTGGCCGGAGTTCAAAACGTGCAAGTACACAACCGAGGCCATTGTTTCTGACGGCATCGACAAGGGCGAATTGCGGAAGGTTTGCACGGAGCCAACCTGCCCGGTTCACCATCCCAAGAAGCAGACACCGAAGGCCGATGCCAACTTCAAAGCGGAGCAGGAGAAGCGCCGCCGCGAAGAGGCACTGGCCAACGCGACCGGAATCCGCGTCCTGCAATCCATCGTCGCCGCCGTTCCCGTCCGGCTCATGAAGCGCGATCTTCTCTTCGTTGCCGAACAGTTGCTCCCATTGCTCGACGAAAAGCGAGTGGAGATGGCCGCGAGAAACCGGAGCATCAAGGCGAAGGAAGGCGAGTCGGTTGCCAAGTTGCTAACCGCCTTCATCCGCAAAGCCGACGAAGGCACAATCGGCAAGCTGGTTATCGAATCTGTGATTCTGCTCTCCGCCAGATCACAGTCAGACGGAGGCAAAGTTCTCCGCACAGCGGCCCAGGCATACGGTGTTGATACGGACGCCGTCGCTCTGAAGGTCAAGCAGGAGTTCGCTGCGAAGGAGAAAGCGAGGAAGGCTACAAAGTCAGAGCCGAAACCAACGGCGAAGGCGAAACGAGCGGCTTAGCAAAATTCGGGAGTGTCTGGACCTGCTTTCGGGCAGGTCCATTTTTTTCGCCTCCGCCCGTCTTCCCGCCCTGAAAGTTGCTCTCGCATTCACGAGAGCGCCATGTTTTGCCCACGCATTATAAAAGGACGCCCTTCGTGGCAAGTAGAGAGACGCGCTGGCGCGCGTACCCTCCGCTGCGGTGGCCGTCAAGGATCTTCGACCGCTGCGCGGCGCGCACAGAACGCGCGTCCTTGA
>JBAUBR010000454.1:0-3754 GCA_049676965.1 Occallatibacter sp. | reverse complement strand
TTAGTTACGCGCGTCAACGGGATAGCACGGAGGCTCGTCCCTCGCGGCTCATCGCGCAGCTTGCGGGCGCTCCGCATCCCCTGCCGGCAGAACTCGCCGCGCCCGCGAGCAATGCTCCAGCCACCATTCCGTTCCGCGATGAATCGCGCGTTCCCTTCGCGCCCGGCGCAATCGCGGGCGGAGCCGGCGTTCTCACGTTTCAGTCGCAGTGCCCTTTCAAAGCCTTTGCCACGGCACGCCTCGCGGCCAAAGGCTGGCAAGCGGCGCAAGCCGGCTTGACCGCCGCACAGCGCGGCCAGCTGATTCACGCAGTGCTGCACGCCATCTGGGCCGGCCCGCCAGGCGGCATTCGCACTCTCGCTGAACTCCTTGCGCTCGCCGATCGAGAGGCCTTCGTCGCCGCGCACGTGCATCGCGTGTTGCGCGAAGAGATCCCCACCGGTCTTCGCGAACGCCTGCCGCGCCGCTATCTCGAACTCGAAGAAACCCGCCTCATCCGCCTCGTTTGCGAATGGCTGGAGTACGAATCCACTCGGCATACCTTTGCCGTCTCCCACACCGAAGCGGATCGCCGCATCGCTGTGGCGGGTCTTGAGTTCACTGTGCGCCTCGATCGAATCGACCAACTGAACGACGGCACGCTGCTGGTCATCGATTACAAAACCGGCTCTGTCGCGCCAAAGTCGTGGGACCTGCCCCGCCCCGACGATGTGCAGCTCCCGCTCTATGCCGGCTTCGCGCTCGATCGCGAAGAAGAATCGCTCGGCGGCCTCGTTTTTGCCAGAGTGCAAACCGGCGAACGCAAAATGGCATTCGCCGGACGAGTCTTCTCGCCAGGTTCAACTCTTTTCGATGGACTGAGTGGTAACAACGCGCTCGCCAAAAATCCGCTGACTCTCGACGATCTGCTCGCGTGGCGCGACTACATCGAGCAACTGGCGCGCGACTTCGTCGCCGGCCGCGCCGAAGCCGACCCGCGCGACTATCCCAAAACCTGCGAGCGCTGCGAGTTGCCGGCGCTTTGCCGCATCCACGAAAGTCGGGCCATGGTCGCAGCCGACGAAAGCGATGCGGAGGCGCCCGATGAGTGAGACGCTCGTCAAATCTCCGCCTCCCGACCAGCGCGAGCGCGAACAGGCGCTCGATCCCGCTCGCTCAATCCTCGTCCAGGCTCCGGCGGGCTCGGGAAAGACCGATCTGCTCACGCGCCGTTTTCTGCGCCTCCTCGGCGAGGTCGACGCGCCAGACCAGATCGTCGCCATCACTTTCACCAATGCCGCCGCTGCGGAAATGCGCCATCGCATCCTCATTGAACTTGAGAAAACCGCCGATAACGCAGCGAGGCCGCGCTCAGACAACCACGCCGATGAGTTCTCCATAGAGTCGCTCGCATCGCGCGCATTGGAGCGCTCGCGCGCGCTCGGCTGGAACCTGCTCGAGCTGCCCGCTCAGCTCCGCATATCGACAATCGACTCGTTTTGCCGCGAGCTCGCGCTGCAGCAGCCGCTGCTCTCCGGCCTCGGTGGCGGAATCGGAATCGCCGAGCAGCCTCGCGATCTGTATCGCCGCGCCGCGCGCCGAACACTGGAAAAGATCGATGAAAATGACGGGGCTCTGAATGCCGCTATTGAGGCTCTTCTTCTGTGGCGCGACAACAATTGGCAGGACCTCGAAGACCTGCTCGTGGAGATGCTCGCCCAGCGCGACCGCTGGATGCACGACTTCGTTCTCGCCCGTAAGCCGGATTGGAATGCACTGCGCGAAGCTTTGGAGCGGCCGTTCGCGAATGCGGGTCGCAGTGGTATCGCTGCCGCCAGTTGTCTCCTCGATGAAGTTCCCCACGCGCGCCAGGAGGCGCTGGAGCTGGCGCGTTTCGCCTGCGATCAAACCGACCGCGCGCTTCACCGCGATCTCGCCGAGCTGGCGGAGTTTCCCGTCGGCCCGTTCCGCACGAGCGCCGATCTCGAAGAGGCTCGCCAGGCCCACAATTGCCTGGCCCAGTTGTTACTTACTCTCGATGGAAACTTTCGCAAACAAGTCAACAAGACGCACGGCTTTCCCGCCGATCGCAAGCCGGAAAAAATCCGGTTTCTTACGCTCATCAACGACCTGAAACAAATCCCCGGACTTGAAGCCGCGCTGGCCAATCTGTGCGAGCTGCCGCCCGCGCGCTACACCGAAGACGATTGGCAGATCGTGCGCGCCTGCTTCACGCTGCTGCGCCATGCCGCCGGTGAGCTGCAAGTAGTCTTCGCCGAGGCAGGCACCGTCGACTTCACCGAGGTGGCGCAAATCGCGCTGCGCGTACTGCAGGATGAAGCCGGCCAACCCTCCGACGCAGCCATCGCCGTTGCCGACGGCATCCGCCATCTGCTGGTCGACGAATTCCAGGACACCAGCCGCCGCCAGCACGAGCTGCTGCGCCGACTGGTCGCCGCGTGGCCGGAGCGCGAGGGCCGCACCTGCTTCGTCGTCGGCGATCCCATGCAGTCCATCTACTTCTTCCGCGACGCCGACGCCGAACTCTTCCCGCGTGTGCGCAACCTGGGCCTTGAGATTCCCGGCGCTGAACCGCTGCTCTTCGACTTCGTTCCGCTCCGGGCAAACTTCCGCACGGCGCCGTCACTCGTCGCCCGACTCAACAACGCATTCGAGAGAATCTTTAGAGCGCCCGACGGCAGCGGAATCGCATTTTCGCCGGCCGAGGCTGCGCGGGATCGCTCAGCGGCCACAGTTCCGCACCTCGCACTGCATCTTGAATTCGCGCCGCAGTCAACGCGCGACGCGAACTCCAAAGACGACACCGCCAGCCAAATCGAAGCCGCACGTGAAACGCAAATCACCGAGGTCGTCGATCTGGTCCGCAGCCATCTCTCTCAGATCGAAGAGAAGCGCGCGCGCGGTGAAAAATTTCGCATCGCCATCCTCGGCCGGGCGCGCAGTGCGCTCGCTCCCATTGCCGCAGGGCTCCGCGAAGCCGGGATTCCCTTTCGCGCCGTCGATCTCGAGCAGCTCGCCGACCGCCCTGAAGTCATTGATGCGCTTTCGCTGGCCCGCGCGCTGCTCAACCCTGAAGACCGCGTCGCCTGGCTGGGCGTATTGCGCGCGCCGTGGTGCGGGCTCGCCCTCGACGACCTGCACAAGCTCACCAGCGAAGACAATGCGGAACTGCTCGCCCGCCCCGTGCACGATCTGCTCGTTGAACGCATGCCGCTGCTCAGCGGAGCAGGCCAGTCCGCCGCGCGCCGCGTTCTCGACGCGGTGAACTCCGCGCCCGGCCTCCAGAACGCGTTGCCAAATGCATCTCTGGGAACGCATCTCGAACAGGTCTGGCTGCGCCTCGGCGGCGCGGACTGCGTAGACGCAACCGCCCGCGCCAATCTCGATCTTTTGTGGAGCTGTCTTGACAAGCTGCCGCGCGGCGAGCAGGACCTGCTCGGGCCGGCGCTCGATGCGGCACTCGAAAAACTGACTGCACTGCCCGATCCCGACGCGAGCAGTGACTGCGGCGTGCAATTGATGACGATTCACAAATCCAAAGGCCTCGAATTCGAAATCGTCATCGTGCCCGAGTTGCAGGCCCGCGGTGCCAGCGGCAATAGAGATCTACTCTCCTGGCTTGAGCGCGGCATTGCGCCCGAAGGCGGCTCGGACCGTCCCGATGACGCCGGCGAGATCACCGAATTTCTCATTGCTCCTTTGCAGTCCAGGGGCGCCGACCGCGGCGAGGCCAAGGCCTGGGTCGACCGCGTCC
>JBAUBR010000453.1:0-11622 GCA_049676965.1 Occallatibacter sp. | reverse complement strand
GCTCGGCCGCGCGGCGCAGCACCGCTCCCAGGTCCAGCGCGAACGGCTCTCGGCGCAGCAGCAGCCGCCCGGTCGGATGGCCCAGGATCCGGACATAGGGATTGTCGATAGCGCGCAGTACCCGCGCGGTCATCTCTTCGCGGCTCTGGTCAAACCGCGTGTGCACGCTGGCTACAACCACATCCATCCGTGCCAGCACTTCATCGTCCAGGTCCAGGGCGCCGTCGGCCAGGATGTCCACTTCGATGCCGGTGAAGACGCGGATGCGGCCTTCCATCTTCCGGTCCACTTCGCGAATGCGCTCCAGGTGCTCAAGAGCACGTTTCTCGTCGAGGCCATTGGTCATGGCCAGGTTCTTGGAGTGGTCGGTGATGGCGATGTATTCGAGTCCGCGCGCGAGAGCAGCTTCGGCCATCTCGCGAATGCTGTTGCGGCCGTCGGTTGCGGTGGTGTGCATGTGCACGTCGCCGCGCAGATCGGACTGTTCGATGAGCCGCGGCAAAGCGTGCTGCGCGGCCGCCTCGATCTCGCCCAGGTTTTCGCGCAGCTCGGGCGGCATCCAGTCCATCCCCAGCGCCGCATAAATCTCTTCCTCGGTTGCCGCAGCCACAATCGCGCCGTCGTCGAGCTTTGCCAGCGACCACTCGCTCAGCGTGTAGCCCATCTTCAGCGCACGCTGGCGCAGCGCCACGTTGTGCGCCTTGGAGCCGGTAAAGTACTGCAGTGCAGCGCCGTAAGAGGCCGATGGCAGCAGACGCACGTCAACCTGCATTCCGCTGGCGAGGTGAAAGCTCACCTTGTTTTCGCCCTTGGCGATCATGTCGTGGATGCCGGGGTACGCGGCGACGTGATTGACCGCGGCTCCGGTTTGCTCCGGCGCGCAGGCTGGGCCGGTCATAAGAAGGTCGAGATCGCCCGCCGTCTCGCGGCCGCGGCGCAGCGAGCCGGCCGGCGTTACACGCTCGATGCCGGGAAAATCGAGCAGCCACGCCGTGATGCGCTCCGCCGCGTCCTCGGCCTCGTCGATGCGGTAGCGGCCGGCGCTGCGGCGATAGTCCTCGATGCCCTTCTGAATCTTCTGGATCTGTTTTGCGCCCATGCGCGGTAGCCCGGCCAGGCGCCCGGCCCCGATGGCCTCGGCAAGCTGGTCGATGCTGGCGATTTTGCCCGCGTCCCACAGCAGGGCGACCGTCTTCGGCCCCATCCCCGGCAATTTGAGCAATTCAAGAAGGCTTGAGCCATAGCGCGCCAGCAGTTCTTCGCGCAGCGGCAAGGTGCCGGTTTCGGCAATCGCCTTCAGATTTGCCGCCATGCTTTTGCCGATGCCGGGGATTTCCAGCAGCTTTGCGGTGTCGCCGGCTACGGCAGCCAGATCCACCGTAGTCTGCTCGGCGGCGTCGGCCGCGCGGCGATAGCTGAGAACGCGAAAGCTGTCGCCGCCGTCGATCTCCAGCAGATCGGCGGTCTCGGCCAGTAGATGCGCAATGGTGGCGTTGTCCATCGGATAAGTCTCCGGGAACAGTATCCGCCATGGGCCAGGGACTGAGCCGCAAAAAGAAATCCTCCAGCAAAGCAGCCCGTGTTGGAGGAAATTCCGTACGGAACGATAGAGATTTTTTATCCGCGATCAGTAACGGAGTTATAAGCGCAAAGCTAGTGGGCCACCGGCAGGTGGTCTTGCTACTACCGGGGGGTCGAACGCGCCCTAGGCCGCGTTGTGGACTGCGGCTTTACTTCGTATCACCGCGTCCGCCTGCGGGCCCTTTTGTCCTTCGACGATGTCGAACTCGACCTCGTCGCCTTCCTTCAGCGTCTTGTATCCGTCCACCTGGATTGCGGAGTAATGGACAAACACGTCAGGCCCGTCATCGCGTCCAATGAATCCGTAGCCTTTAGCGTTGTTGAACCACTTGACCTTTCCTCTGTACTGAGCCACAGGCTCCTGCCTTCCTGATCATGTGGAGATCCGGCCAGCGAGGGGATCGCCAGCCGATATTTGTTAAGACGGCAGAAGTCAGCGAAAGGTTGATTCAATGTGGGGTAGAAATAGCGCAATATGAGACGTGCGCGAAACGCGGCTCCGCGCGGCGCCGGCGAGCCGCAAACCAGCCTGCAAAAGCGCTCTTATTTCTTGCGTTTGCGGCTCATGAGCCGCGCATAGAGCAACACGCCGGTCAGAGTTTTCCCGTCGATGATTTGGCCCTTGTCGATCATTTTCAAGAGCTCGGAAAACTTTACCAGGCGAAATTCGATCTGCTCGTCCTCTTCGGGATGGGCGTCGCCGGCAACGAGGCCCTCGGCGGTGAACACCTTCATCGACTCGCCCAGAAATCCCGGGCTGCCGTAGTACTCGACCAGCGGCTTCCATTTCCGGGCCTGATATCCTGTCTCTTCGGCGAGTTCGCGCTTGGCGCCCTCGAGCGGGTCTTCACCGGGTTCGAGCTTGCCCGCGGGCAGCTCCCACAGGTAGCGCATGGCCGCGTGGCGGTACTGGCGCTCGATGACGATCCATGGGTCTTTCTTGCTCTTCGTCGCATCGACGGCCAGGATGACAACGCTGCCATGATGACGAATCACATCGCGCTCGCTGTGCTTGCCACCGGGCTCGATGAGCTTGTCGTGCAGCACGCGGAAGAGCCTGCCCTGAAACACCACCTCGGAGCTGATCAGCACTTCGGTCTCCGCGGTCTTCGTTGCTTTTTTCGCACTGCGCTTGCCGGCTTTGGGCTTCGCGCTCTTGTTCTTCTTCGCCATCTGGTCGTCTCTCCCTTTCGCAATCAGCAAGGACAAGGTAAGAATATATGCACTCGCCCCCGGCAAACTCCCGTTGGGCACACTCTGCATCGAATGGGGCCCGCGTGGCATCTCTAACCGGAACCGCATTCCAAACCTGACCACGCGATGGGGACGATGCCAAAGGAAAACGCGCAGTTGACCGCAGACCTTAATCCCATCTCGGTGGTGCCTGGCCTGCACCGGCTTTTTCTGGATTTTTGCTCCGGAGATCCCGCGGTGCGGCCTTTTTATGCCGCGCTTCCTCCCGATGAAAGCTGGCAGGCGTCTTCGGCCCACCCCTCGCACTCACCGGCGCTGCTATCGCTGCTCGCGGCGCAGAACCCCTCGCCATCCGCCGCGCCCGCTCTGCAATCGCTCGCCAACGGCGCCGGAACCGTCGTCACCGGCCAGCAGGTAGCGCTCTTCGGCGGTCCGCTGTTTACGCCGTTCAAAGCGGCCACGGCTTTGGCGCGCGCCCGACAGGCCACGACAGCCGGGCATGCGCATGTCGCCGTCTTCTGGCTGGCCAGTGAAGATCACGATTTCGCCGAAATCAATCACGTCACCTTTCCGGCGCGGCGCGAGTTGCGCAAGCTTGAGTATTCGTCTGAGCCGTCAGCAGCGCTGCCCGCAGGCCGAATCGTGCTCGACGATTCCATTCTGCCTCTGGTCGAGCAGGCCGGCGAACTGCTCGGCCCCTCCGAAGCATTGGATGCTTTGGCCGCGGCGTGGCGGCCCGGCCGCACCTTCGCACAAGCCTTCGGCGAATTCTACGCCAGAATTTTTTCCCCGCATGGCCTGCTGATGCTCGATGCCGACGGCCGCGAGATTCATCGCTTGGGCGCACCGGTGCTGCGCGCAGCCGTGGAGCGCGCCGACGAGCTGCATGCTGCGCTGGTCGAACGCAACAACGCGATTGAAGCTGCGGGCTACGAGCCGCAGGTGGCTGTTGCGCCGCAGTCGAGCCTGCTCTTCCTCATCGATGAAGAAACCGGCGCACGCCTCGCCCTGAAGCGCCGCGCGCCCTCGCCCGAAGAGCCCAACGGCCTGTGGCACTCGGGCCGGGAGAGCTTTGCCACCACCGATCTCATCGGCATTCTCGAGTCGCAACCCGAGCGCATTTCGCCCTCGGCACTACTGCGGCCCGTGTTTCAGGACTTTCTGCTGTCGACTTCGCTGATGTTCGGCGGTCCCGCAGAAATCGCCTACCTCGCGCAATCCGCCGTGCTCTTCGAGCGCATTCTCGGCCGCAAAACGCCGGTACAGCCGCGCTTCTCGGCCACGCTCATCGAGCCGGCTATCGGCGAGCTGCTGCGCAAGCATGAGCTCACCCTGGAGCGCGTTTTTGCCGAAGACCCGACGACCCTCGCGCAGTTGCTGGCCGCGCGCGCCATGCCCATCGAAGGCAAGCAGCGCCTCGCCGCCGCCGGCAATGCGCTCGATGCCGAGCTTGAAGCACTGCTCGACTGGATGCGCTCGCAGGACGCGGGCCTGGCGCAGTCGGCCGAAACCGCCGCCGGCAAAATGCGCTACCAGATGAACCGCCTGCGCACCCTGGCAGCCAACTTCCAGATGCAGAAGGAAGCCTCGCTCGGCCGCCACGCCGAGGCCATCGGCTCGGCGCTCTACCCCGGCGGCGTATTGCAGGAGCGCCTGCACGGCGCGGCCTATTATTTTGCGCGTTATGGCTTCGGCCTCGCCGAAGACCTCGTCGAGCAAGCCGCGAATCCCTGCCCCGGCCACATGGCGCTCTGGTTATAATCCTCGCGAGCCAACACGAGGGTTAAATTGCGACACATATTTCTGGCAATGGCTTTGGCGCTGATGTCGACTGCGGCGCAGGCGCAGAAGGCGCCCTGCGCAACGCCCGGCGAAAACAATGCCTTCCTCGGCATCCAGACCATTCGCCTCTGGCCCGGCGACGCGCCGCAGTCCAAGGGCAAGGCCTGTGAAGACGTCCCCACGCTCACAATTCTCGATCCCCAGCCCGGCCACGAGAACGGGTCGGCGGTCATCGTCCTGCCCGGCGGCTCGTATATGGGCCTAGCCGCCAATCTCGAAGGCCGCCAAATTGCAGACTGGTTCAGCGCGCGCGGCTTTCGCGCCTTCATTCTCAGCTATCGCCTTCCCCACAATGGCTACCTGCTGCCCGTTCCGCTGCTCGATGCGCGGCGCGCCATTCAAACGATCCGCGCCCGTGCGCGTGATTATCTCATCGCGCCCAATCGCATTGTGCTCATCGGCTTCTCCGCCGGAGGACATCTGGCCGCGCTAGCCGCCACGCAGTTTGTCCCCGGCAACCCCGACGCCGACGATCCCATCGAGCGCGCCTCCAGCCGCCCCGACTATCTCGTGCTCGGCTACCCGTGGCTCGGCGCCATCTCCAGCGACACTTCGCACCTGAGCTACTGCCAGGAATTCAGCCTGATGGACCAGTGCGAAGCCCTGCGCGCCAAATACTCGCCCGATCTCTTCGTGACCAAAGACACGCCGCCCACATTCTGGTTCCACACCTTCAACGACCAGACAGTTCCCGTGGAACAGGGCCTGCGCTTTTACGATGCGTTGGTCAAAGCCGGAGTGCCCGCCGAGGCGCACATCTTCGCCAACGGCTCGCATGGCTCCGGCCTGGGCAAAGGCGACGCGGCGCTCGACCAATGGCCGAACCTGCTCGAAATCTGGCTCCGCGCGCAGGGCCTGCTCACCCGCGATGAATCGGTAGTGGGCCCGAGGCCGTAGTGAATGAAGTGGCCGAGGAGGGGATTTCTCGGCCGATTCTAAAACTTGGTTTTTTGATTTTTCAGGAGGTCCTCGTCAATGAAGCTCGGCCAGAAGTTTCCTGCCTTCGTCTTCGTCGCCTTGTCCGCTTCGCTTCTCGTCCCTATTGATCGCGCTCAGGAGCGCCCCGCGGCGCAGCCGCCGGCAGCCACCGCGGATCACAAAGAACCCGAGAAAGAAACTCCGATCCCGCCGGAGAAGACCGTCGCCACGCACCACGACATGACCCTCGACGGCAAATCACTCAAGTACACGGCAACCGCCGGCACACTGCTCGTTCGCGATGAAGAGGACAAGCCCTACGGCAGCATCTTCTACGTGGCCTACACGCTCGACGGCGCCGATGCCGCGTCGCGGCCCCTGAGCTTTCTCTACAACGGCGGGCCAGGCTCGGCAACTCTGTGGCTGCACATGGGCTCGTTCTCGCCGGTGCGCATCACCACCGACAGTCCCAATCCGACGGCCGGCCCGCCCTTCAAGCTCGTGCCTAACCAGTACTCCCTGCTCGACAAAACCGATCTCGTCTTCATCGACGCGCCGCTCACCGGCTACTCGCGCGCCGTGGGCAAGGGCACGGCAAAAGACCTCACCGGCGTCGACCCGGACCTGCGCGCCTTCGACCGCTTCATCATTCGCTACGTCAGTGTGAATCAGCGCTGGAACTCGCCCAAGTTCCTCATCGGCGAATCGTATGGCACTACGCGCTCCGCGGCGCTCGCCGACATGCTGGGCAACGACGGCGTGCAATTGAACGGCGTAGTGATTATCTCTTCGATCCTCAATTACAACATCCGCGCCGGCGGCTACGACTCGATCTACGTGTTCAACCTGCCCAGCTACGCCGCGGCCGCCTGGTATTTCAACAAGATTCCCGATAAGCCCGCCGACGTTTCCACCTGGGTCCAGCAGGCGCGCGAGTTTGCCTCCGGCCCCTACGCGCAGGCGTTGTTCCAGGGCGACACTCTCTCCGCTGCCCAATTGGACGATGTTGCAAAACAGGTGAGCCATTTTACCGGCCTGAGCGTGGACTACATCAAGGAAGCCAACCTGCGCATCTCGCCTACGCGCTTCCGGAAAGAAGTCTTGCGCGACGATCGCCGCACTCTCGGTCGATACGATATGCGCTTTGAGGGCGTGGATGTCGACGCCGCGGGCGAGAACCCAAGCTACGATGCTTCGGACACAGGCATCAGCGGCGCCTTTGTGGCCGCGCTGCACGACTACATGGAACGCGAGCTGAAGTTCGACTCGACCGACGAGTACCGTCCCACCGCCTACTCCATCATTCAGTGGGACTGGAAGCATCGGCCGACCAGCGGCGGCGGAGGCCCCGGCGGGCCGGGCGGCGAGCAGTCGCAACCTTATGTTGCAGCCGATCTCGCCAGCGCGATTCGCAAGAACCCCCACCTGCAGGTGTTCTCAGCCAACGGCTACTTCGACCTGGCCACGCCCTTCTTCGCCACCGAGTTCGATCTCTCGCACATGCAGCTCGATCCGTCGTTGCGCGGTAATGTCCATTTCGGCTACTACCCCTCCGGCCACATGATCTATCTCAACGTAGATGCGCTGCACAAGCTGCGGGACGATCTGGCGGCATTCATTACGAAGGCAACAAGCTAGCTTGGAGGTGCGCTTCAGCGCATGCAAAGCATGATCGGCCTCAAATGTGGGTGCCCCATCCTTGCGACGCTCTTTGTCGCAAGGGTGGGATACGCATGAACTCGACGAGCGCTACGCATCGAAATCCGCAAACACAAACCCATCGCGGTTAACAATCTCGCCCGCCTCGATCCGCACCGGTTCGGAAAACATCGGCCCATCATAAACACAAGTATGAAACTCCCCGCGCTCGCCGCACGGGTCAATCTCCGCCGGCAGATCGGCGAGCAGATCGAGATCGAACTCACGGCCGGCAAAGGAAGCGTCGAGTTGTTTCGTATCCACGCAAACAATCTTCGTTCGCAAGCCGCCCGCAATCATCTCGCGCGCCAGCGCCGCTGTGGGAATCTCCCACAGCGGAAACAGCGGTTCCAGCCCGGTCCCTTTCAACTTCTCCTCGCGATAAGCGCGCACATCGGCGAGAAACAGATCGCCGAAGGCGACCGCGTCCACATGCTCGTCGATGGCCCGCCCGCAAGCTTCGCTCATGCGCTGCTCATAGACTTCGTTCGGGCACGGCCACGGCAGCGGCACGACCCACAGCGGCAGTCGCGCCGCAGCGGCCTGAGTCTCAAGCACGGTGCGGCGCGTGCCGTGCATGGCCACGCGGTCGAACTCCGTGTTCAGCGTGGTGAGCAGGCCGACCAATTCGATATCCGCCCGCTGGCGCAGATAGTGCAGCGTCCACGCGCTGTCTTTGCCGCTGCTCCAGGAGACGAGAATGCGCTTCATTGCGCCTCAACCGACTTTCGGTGCTGGGTCGGCGTTCTCCGGTGCGCCTCCATGGCGTGCCGCAGCAGCAAATTGGCTTTGGTTTGATAACCTCTCCCGTAGCTCTTCAGCCAATCGACGACGTCGGAATCCAGGCGCATGGTCACCGGGCGCTTGGCCGGGCGATAGAATCGGCCTACTTCCGCATCCGACCAGTCTCGCACCTCGGGCATGTCGGAGAAGTCAATCGAAGCGTCTGTCTTTGCGGCGAGGGCCGCGATGTCCCGCTTCTGCGCGGCGGCGAGCTTCCTCATAGGCCTTTCTTTCATGGGCAGACGCCTTCCTTGCCGAGATGAGCCGGATGATCTCATTTCCCTCCCTTTCGCGCCATGCGAAGACGACGAACAGAATCACGCCGGGCGCAATCTCTCCCAGCGCGTTGTAACGTTCCTCCGCTTCGTCATGAGACGAGTCCTTCCGCGAAAGAATCCACCGATCCTCGAAGACCAGTGATGCGGTTGCGAATCGGACGCCATGCTTGCGAAGATTCTCGCGATCTTTCGCCGGATCCCACTCGAATAGGCTCGTCTTATCGTCCATTTTGAGCGTATAGTTTGTACGTACAAATGTCAATACAGTAGATGAATTTCAAGGCCAAATCTGCCTGCCCAATGCAACCGGCAGACCCGCCGTTCATTGCTCGTGCCTTTCAGTTCAGCGTCAGATCCCCGTGCAGCGGCGTATTTTCGCTCGAATCGCCGACATAAATCGTGAAGTTGCCTGGGTCGATGGTCCACTTGTGCGCATTCTCGTCCCAGTAACTGAAGGCGCGGGCATCGAGACTCAGCGTGACGTGCCTGGTCTCGCCGGGAGCGAGGCGGACTTTCTCGAAGCCCTTCAATTCGCGCTCCGGGCGCTGCACCTTCGCCGAAGGATCGGAGACGTAGAGCTCGGCCACTTCCGCGCCGCCAACTTTGCCGGTGTTGGTCACATCGAAGCTGACTTGGACCGACGAGCCGGATGCGGCGCTTGCAGGCACGTTCAGCTTGGAGAAGCTGAACGTCGTGTAACTCAGCCCGAAGCCGAAGGGAAACAACGGATGCTTTCCGGTTGTCGTCCAGTAGCGATAGCCCACCATCAGCTTGTCGCCGTACTGCACGTGCGGTATCACGTAGTCCACGGTGCGGCCGTCGGTCTCGGTCACGTGCAGCGATGTGTCCGCGCCCTTAGTCGGGTAGTAATACGAGTACGAAGGATTGTCCTGCCAACCGCGGTCGAAGCTCACCGGCAGCTTGCCTTCGGGGTCGTGTTTGCCGAAGAGCACCTCGGCAACGGCCGTGCCGCCTTCCTGCCCGGGATAGTAGAGATGTAGAAGCGCGGGCACCTTGTCGAACCAGCGCGTGGTGTCCATTCCTCCGCCGCCGGTGAGCGTGACAATGGTGTGCGGATTGGCCGCGGCGACCGCTTCAATCAGCACAGCCTGGCCCCAGGGCAGCGTGAAGGTGCGGTCCGCGCCTTCGCCTTCGGTCGTGTTGTTGAAACCGACAGCGACCACAACCGCATCGGCGATGGATGCATACTGCTTTACCTCTGCGGAAATCAAGTCGGCTTCATTGGCGACGCCAAGTGCGAAGCGATTACCGGAAAATGCGGGCACGTAATCTGCCACCACACCGAGCGTCTGGCCGGCGGTCAGGTCGAGGCTCGTGTCTTCCGGAACTTGGCCTTCCACCTGGCTCTGCTCGATCACCTGCTTGCCGTCGACCGAAACTGTGTAATGGTCGCCTCCCGATGCGGTGGCGAGAATCAGGTATTTGCCGTCCTTTGGCGCCTTGAACGAAGCCGTGTAGCGAATGCTGCGCGGCGTCTTGTCCGGAGGGCCCCACCACTCGTGCATGTAGTTGGCGATCATGCGCTCCGTGGCCGTTTCCGGTGTTCCGGTAAAGTCTTTGCTCGGGAACGTCTCCGTTCTAATCGCACCGTCCCACGCCGTCCTCGAGAAGACCTCGTTCATCTCCGGCAGGCCGCGGGTGTAGAGCACGTGCACCCCTGGCCCTAGCAGATCGGCGATGCCGGTGACGGTGCTCACCGGCTCGAATGCGGTCGCTTCCGACGATCCGCCGCCTCCGCTGACCGCCGGCCACGCGTTGGGGCCGATCACTGCGATCGTCTTCACTTTCGCCGGATCGAGCGGCAGCAGGTGGCCTTCGTTCTTGAGCAGCGTGATGCTCTCGCGCGCGCCATCGAGGGCGACGGCTCGGTCGGCGATTGAATAGGTCGAGTTGGACGGATCGAACTGCGGGCGGTCGAGCCAGTGGTAGCGCAGCGCGACGCGCAGGATGCGCAGCACCTTGTCGTCAATGGTCGATTCCTTCACCTGCCCGTTCTGCACGGCGGGCAGAAGGTTCTTCGCGTTCATGAAGCGCGGGCTGGGCATTTCGAGGTCGAGTCCGTTGTTGGCCGCGGCCACGCCGTCGTAGGTCGCGTCCCAGTCCGACATGAGAATGCCGTCGAACTTCCACTCTCCTTTGAGGACAGTCAGATTCAGGAAAGGGTTCTGCGTGGCGTGCGCGCCGTTGATCAGGTTGTAGGAGTTCATCACCGCATCGACGTGCGCCTTGGTGACGGCGGCCTCGAAGGCGGGGAAATAAATCTCGCGCATGGTGCGCTCGTCGCAATCGGCGCTCACGTTGTGGCGGTTGTACTCCTCGCTGTTCAGCGCGTAGTGCTTCACCGTGGCGGCCACGCCCTCGGATTGCACGCCTTCGATGTAGGGAACCACCATGCCGCTGTTCAGAAACGGATCTTCAGAAAGGTACTCGAAGTTGCGTCCCGCGACGGGCGAACGCGCAATGTTCACGCCAGGGCCGAGCAGGAAATTCACGTTGCGGGCGCGCGCATCCTTACCGAGACTTTCGCCGAGCCTGCGCGCAAAGCCGGGGTCCCACGTTGCGGCCAGGGCCACGCCGCCGGCGTAGGCCGTGGTCGGGCCCCAGGTGCGCACCCCCACGGACGCATCCGACATTTTGAACTGCGGCAGGCCGATCGCCGGCTCGGGATGAGTGAACATGTCGTCGTGGCCGCCGATCAGCTCGATCTTCTGCTCCAGCGTGAGCTTCGACAGCATCTCGTGCGCCCTGGCTTCAATGGCAGGCGAATCGGGCACCGGCGCCTGCGCGAATGCGCCGAGTGTACCGCCGAAAACGAAGGCAGTTCCGCACGCTGAGGCCAGCCGCCAAATCGATTGAGTGAAGGCTTTCTGTGGGTTTTTCATGACCGGAAAGGCTAACGCAACGGGCCTGCCGATGTATACGTTGCGCGCTCGCGATTGCCTCCACCTGTTTCCGCTTTTGCGCGGTGCTTGTTTTTGGCGGCCGGTCACGATCCTTCACGTCGGCAAAGGTGCGCTATACTTCGGATATTCTGCGACGCTCGGCATGGCCTCTTATTCCCACCACCCGCCGGAAGACTGCATCAATTGCGAGCATCGCCATCTGCGCACGTTCTGCAATCTCACCGAGGAGGCGCTGAAGGACTACGACCGCATCGGCATCATGATGAGCCACGCCCGCGGCGCCAAGCTGTTTTCAGAAGGCGACGTAGTGCGGAATGTGTTCGTCCTCTGCTTTGGGCAGGTCAAGATCTCGTCCACGTCGCGCGACGGGAAAACCATGATCCTCAAGATCGCCGGGCCCGGCG
>JBAUBR010000452.1:0-16771 GCA_049676965.1 Occallatibacter sp. | reverse complement strand
CGCTGGGAGGGGCCGCGGCCGCTCTCACTCGGCTGAAAAGCTTTGCTGGGAAGGTTCCTCGCCGGCTTGAATCGGCGCTGCGGCCACACCTTTATCCACAGCCGCGCATCGCGCAGGGGCTCTGGCTTCGGCGCCGCGGTGTGGCCACTGCGGCAATCGATCTCAGCGACGGCCTATCGACCGATCTCGGTCATATCTGCGAAGAGTCAGGCGTAGCTGCCGAAGTGGAGGCCGCAGGCCTGCCCGTTCATTCCACGGCGTCGCTGGAGCAGGCTCTCCATGGCGGCGAGGATTACGAGTTGCTCTTTACCGCCCGGCCTTCGGCGCGGCTGCCGCGATCCATCGCGGGAGTTCCGGTCACGAAGATCGGCCGCATCGTGAAGCGCACCGCCGGCCGTCCGGCTGCGATCCTGCTGGCTCCGCAAGGTCCCAAATCTCTCGAACCGCACGGCTGGGAGCATTTCTCCTGATTCATATTTGTCGATACAGCGGTTCCACAATTGCTGTATCCCGAATCCACTATCCTCAAGTGGCTTTTTCCTTAAGAAAAAGCCACCTTTCACGACGCCAAACCGGACACGTGAATTGTGGAACCGCTCTAGAATTGCCCGTTGCCGGGCACGCTGACTGGCGGCCCGGAATAGTGAACATGCACCAGCCGCCAGCCTTTCTCGGGTAACTTTACATAAACCTGGCTCTCGCGCCCGGTGGTGTGTACTTGCGTCGTCCCATCGCTGCGGAGAGTGGCGACAAAATCCCAGTCGAACTCCGCCACCGCGGCATCGCCGTAGACGTGGATGCTGACATCGCTTACATTTTTCAGCATTCGCTTGGAGAAGGTTTGGCCCATCAGCTTGCCATAAACCTCCGAGGCGATCTGATCCCACCCGCGCTCGTGGCCCACAGGATTGATGAATGTCACATCCGGCGTCGGCGACCAGACCGTCGCCCCGAGAGTGGTGTCGGCTTCGTCGATGGACCGCATGTATCTGTCGACCAAAGCGCGAACCTCCGCCTTCGCCGCGGTGTCCGCGCCGGCGGGCGTGTTCTGTGCGGCGACTGCGCTGGCGATGGCAATCGCAATGAATGCCGCCAGAGACTGCAGGTAGATCGTTCTGCGCATCGTTTCGCCTTTCGGTATCCGGTCCTCGACGTTAGGTCGATTTTCAATAAGCTACCGTGAACTGCCGCCGCAAGTGTTTCGGGTGCTCCAACTCGTCGACCAGAGCGACGGCATAATCCTCGGCCGAGATACGGCTCTCGCCCTTTTCTTCGGTGACCAATCGCGTGCCGCCCAGGCGAAACTTTCCCGTACGCTCTCCGGGCTGGATGAAGGCCGCGGGGCTCAGGAAGCTCCAATCCAGATTCGACTGCTTGAGGATGGACAGGGCGTCGCGATGGGCAAGCGCGATAGATTTCCACTCGGCTGGAAAATTCGGCGTATCCACCAGTTGCACGCCCGGCGCGATCTCAAGACTTCCCGCGCCGCCGACCACGATCAAGCGGCGCACACCCGCCGAGGCCAGGCCGGAGAGCAGCGAGTGCGTTGCGGTCCACAACATGGCTGCGTCGTCGTGCGGCGGGGAGTAGGCGCTGATCGCCGCATCTTTGCCCTTGGCAGTCGCAGTCACGGTGGCTGGATCGAGCACGTCGCCCATCACCACGAAAGCGCCCACGGCAGTGACTTTCTCCGGATTGCGCACCACGGCGGTGACGGTATGCCCGCGATGAAGCAGCTCTTTCAGAATGCGGCTGCCGATCATGCCGGACGCGCCGAAGAGGACGACATTCATGGTCGAATCTCCTGTGTTGCCCAAGATGTTTGCCGTGGCGGTGCAGTCGACAAAGCGTCTGTTCCCGATCTAGTGCAGCCGAAGCTCCGGAAAGTCCTGCTGATAAACATTGGAATCGAAAGTGAGCAGCCGGTCTGTTTGAATCAATGCGTGCGCTCCAATCAAATAATCGGTTAAGAGGCGCCTTGGACCTACACCAAGCGAAAGCCGCCGGCGATGCGCATAGCGCGCAAGTCTGAGGCCGGCCTCGACCCAGATCTGACTGTGAAGCTTCTCGTCGATCACGATATCCGTGTCATCGAGAAATTCGCGTAGTTTGGCCTCAGTGGCGCCCGGGTAAGCCAGCAATTCCGCGAAGACGAAGGGTGAAATCAGAAGTGCGCCTTCATCTCTTGCGGTTCCCAGTCGTTCGACCGCCTTCTCGGCCATGGGCTCACCCGACCAGATAGCCGATAAGACGTTGGAATCGATTGCCGTTTTCAATCTTTCGCCTTTTCCGGCGGCCCCTGCGGCGGCTGATCGTCATCGCGAAGATCCCGGATCCAGGCATTGATCTCGTCCTGGGAAGAAAACGCCGGCATCGAGCCCACATATTTGGCGAACGGATTCACTTTGCTGCGCGCAGGCCGCAGAACAGTTCGGCCTTCTTCAAAGGCGAACTCCACGCGATCCCCCTCCTTGACGCCGAGTCTGCGGCGGACCTCGATGGGAACCGTTATCTGTCCCTTGCTGCTAATTGTGCTGGATGGAGGCATCTTTACCTCATTCCCTTACGTAAAGACCTTATTCCTTTCGATCGCCGATGTCGAATGGACTCAGCGTCTACGTGCGGCACCGGCTATCATCATTTCTGTCATGAACGGCAAGAGCCGCGTCCGCTTCGCGCCTTCTCCCACCGGCCTGTTGCACGTGGGCAACGCGCGAACGGCGCTTTACAACTGGCTGTTTGCGCGCCGCACCGGCGGCAGCTTCATCCTGCGTATCGAGGATACGGACCTCGAGCGCTCCGAAGCGCGCTACGAAGACCAGCTCATCGCGGACCTGCGCTGGCTGGGCCTCGACTGGGACGAAGGGCCCGCGGAGGTCGATGCACCCACGAGCGGGGAGTTCGGTCCGTATAGGCAATCAGAGCGCCTGGCAATCTACGCCGAGCACACCGAGCGACTCCTCGCCGAAGGCAAAGCTTACCGCTGCTTCTGCTCCGCGGAGGAACTGGAAGCGGAGCGCAAACGCGCCGTTGCCGAGCATCGCCCGCAGGTTTACTCCGGGCGCTGCCGCTATCTGACTTTGGCAGAGATCGACCGGAACCTTGCCGCCGGCAAGCCGTTTGCGGTGCGATTGAAGATTGAAGACCGCCCCCTGCGCTTTCACGACTTGGTGCGCGGACCGGTCGAGTTCGCGCCGGAGGCTGTCGGCGACCCGATTCTGGTGCGTTCGGCAACGGGGATTTCGAGCGGACTTCCGGTTTACAACTATGTCGTCGCTATCGACGACGCGCTCATGCGGATCACGCACGTCATCCGCGGCGACGACCACATCTCCAACACGCCGCGGCAAGTGGCCGTCTTTGAGGCTTTCGGCTGGCCGCTGCCGGAGTTTGCCCATCTCTCCACCATTCTGGGCGCCGACCGCGAGCGGCTCTCCAAGCGCCACGGGGCCACATCGGTGAGCGCGTTTCGCGAGATGGGCTATCTGCCCGAGGCTCTGGTGAATTACCTGGCACTGCTCGGGTGGGGCGCGGAGGACGGCAAGACCGAGACCTTCACGCTCGACGAACTTACCCGCGCCTTCTCGCTCCAGCGTGTCACGCCTTCGCCCGCCGTCTTCGATTTCGACAAGCTGAACTGGCTCAACCGGCACTACCTCAAGCTGGTCGCGCCCGACCGCATCGCCGAACTCGCTTGGGTCTATTTCACCGCGCATCTGCCGGCGCGCGAATCGGCATCGGAGGCCGTCTGTTGCTGGTTCGACCGGCTGCTCGCGCTTTTTGCCCCCGCCGTCGATCACCTCGATCAACTCCCGGCGAAGACAGCCTTCATCTTCGGCTTCGATCCCGATGAGGCCCGCGCAACGGAGGAAAACTCCGCCGTGCTCTCGGCCGATTCGGCCCGCACAGTGCTGGCGGAATTCGCTGACCGCGTTCGCGCTCACGCCGGCCCTGTGCGCCCCGAAGACTTCACACGATGGGTGAACGAAATCAAGGCGGCAACGGGCATCAAGGGCAAAGAGCTCTTTCATCCCGTGCGCATTGCGCTCACCGGCGCGCACTCCGGCCGGGAGTTCGACAAACTGCTGCCTCTGATTGAAGACGGCGCCACGCTCGGCCTGGGAATCCCGAGTGTCAGCGAGCGAATCGAGCGGTTTGTCGGGGTGTGACCTGCATGAAGGATATCTTCTGGATCGACGGTAATCCGCCTGTCACGCTGGCAATCGTACTTCGCCCTCGGGGGCAGGATTGGCTCGAAGACGAGCTGCGAAAGATGAAGAGCGGCGGCATCGATACCCTGGTCTCACTGCTCGAAGTGGACGAAGCCGCGTGGCTCGGATTGGCGGAAGAACCCAAATTGGCCGAGCGGGCTGGGCTCGCGTTCCTCTCGTTTCCAATTCCCGACACGCAGATTCCGTCTGACCACGCAGAGTTCCGCGAGTTTGTCGCGGGCCTGGTCAATCGCCTGCGCCATGGCGAGCGCATCGGCATCCACTGCCGGGGCAGCATTGGCCGGTCCACGGTCACAGCAGCTGCCGCGCTTATCCATCTGGGCTGGAAGCCGCAAACGGCGCTCAACGCAATCGAGCGCGCCCGCGGCTGCGCCGTGCCCGACACCGAGGAGCAACAACGCTGGATTCTCGATTACGAGTCGCGCCCATGACCGCGCCCGGCAATGACCACAAATCTGCGCCCCAGTCCGCGCCCTTAATCGCGAGCAAGGTCGATTTGACTTTTCCTCATCATTGGCACGCACAGATTCTTCCTGCGCGCCCCGCAATCCTCCCTGCCCGGCACTTTGTCTACCCGCGCGATGTCGAAGAGATCGAGCGCGGGGCGCTGGAAGTTCTCGTTCGGCCGGGGGCTAGCGGAGTCGACAAAGAATCGAAGCCAAGCCGGTCGCCGGGCATGGGGCCGTTCCTCGCAACGTGCGCCCTGGGCTTTCGCGACCCGATCATTCCCACCGGACTCTGGTCCGCGCCAAATCCATGCGAGATTTGCGCCGTCTCCGGCGGCTATGCGTACCTTATCGACACCACCGCGCCGGAGCGATTCACAATGATTCCTTTTCGGCCTGTGTTGGAGGTTCGCCCGTTGCGTGCGGAAAACCTGCTCCTCTTCGTCGGCCATCGCGCCATCATCGCCTGGGGGCGCGACGGCCAGGCCTGGCAATCGGAGAAGCTATCAGACGAAGGCGTAACCGTCACCGGCGTCGAAAACTTTGTGCTGCACGGCGAAGGCTGGACAATGACGACCGACAAGGAGGCGCCGTTCGCGCTCGATTTGAGGACGGGCCAGCGGATCGCGCCCGCCCGGCCTTCGCAACTGTGACTGAGCCGAAGAATGATCCTATCCGGCGAGCTATCTGAACATGATTGAACGGGTCACCGAGTCATCTTTTTCATGCGACTGCATGGGTTGCGCTTCAAGTTCGCGCTTATCCCCAAGCCGGGTCTTTTCATCACAAAGAGATCGTTGCAGGACGTTGAACTGGTATAACCTCTTTTCGATTTCGAGCCATCGCCCGAAGCAAAGCTGCGCCCCAAACCGGGAAACGTTCGCGACTATGCTCAATCGAAATTCGGTCTCCACTCAGTTCCGACGGTCATGGCTTTCGTACTTTTTGGCCGCACTGCGCGGCCCATGTAGAATCATCCCGCGCGTCAAAACCAAAAAACAGTGCGGTCACTCGTCGACGCAGCTTTGAATCATGGCCGGTCGATCGTGCCAGGAGGAACCATGCCAGGGAAATTGCTTGCATGCGTAAGAATACTGCCGTTGTCCTTCGCGATGGCGATAGCGCTTCCGTCATTCGCCGCGCCGGCGGCGGAGAAATTCCACGTGCCCGTCGAGTATTACAAGCTCCCCAACGGATTGCGCGTCGTGCTTTCGCCCGAGCACACGGCGCCCACCGTGTGCGTGGGGGTCTACTATCACATCGGCTTTCGCATTGAGCCGCGCGACCGCACCGGCTTTGCGCACCTGTTCGAGCACATGATGTTCCAGGGCTCGGCCAACCTGGGCAAGATGCAGTTCATCAAGCTGGTGCAGGCCAATGGCGGCATCCTCAACGGCTCCACGCGCTTCGACTTCACCAATTACTTCGAAGTCATGCCATCGAACAAGCTCGAGACCGTGCTGTGGGCCGAGGCCGACCGCATGGGTGGCCTGGCCGTGAACGAAGACAACCTGAAGAACCAGCAGGGCGTGGTGGGCAACGAAGTCAAAGTGAACGTGCTTAATGCTCCCTATGGCAGCTTTCCCTGGATCGATATGCCCATGGCGGCAAACTCCAACTGGTATAACGCGCACAACTTCTACGGCGACCTGCACGACATTGAAGCCGCGAAGCTCGACGAGGTAAATAAGTTCCACTCCATCTATTACGCGCCGAACAATGCGGTGCTGGCCATCGTGGGCGACTTCGAGCCCGCCGACGCCAAGAAATTCGTCGGAAAATATTTCGGCCCGCTCAAGGCTTCCGAGCTTCCGCCGCAGCCCGATTTGACCGAGCCGCGCCAGGAGACGGAGAAGCGCATCACCAAGACGGATCCGCTGGCGCCGCGGCCGGCGCTGGCCGTGGGCTATCACATGCCCGACCGCAACACGCCCGAATATTACGCCATGGGCCTGATCGACCAGATGCTGATCGAAGGTAACGACAGCGCGTTCTACAAGGAGCTGGTCGAGAAGCGCGGCCTCACCGACAGCATCGACGGCGGCATCAATCTGCTCGGCAACATGTTCGACTATGGCGGCCCCATGCTCTTCATCGCCGATGTGCGCTACGACCCCGCGACCAAGCCGGAGACCGTGCTCGATGCGATGGATGCGGCCATCGCGCCGCTGCGTGACAAGCCGGTGGACAAGGAGACGCTGGATCGCGCCAGGGTAAAGCTGCGCTCGGGCCTCTATGACACCATGGGCCAGTTCGGCGGATTCGGATTGATGGATCTGCTCGCCAGCTTTGCTCTTTTTGACGACGATCCGGGGCGCGTGAATTCGCTCGACGCGAAGTTCGACCAGGTGACGCCGGAGTTGATTCAAAAGACAGCGCAAGAATATTTGAGGCCGGGCAATCGCACCGTGATCGAGCTCCAGCCCGCGCCCAAAACCGCCGCCGCGCCGGCGCCGAGCCGCTAAGTTCCGCGTGGAATTGTGCCTTCCCACCCTCGCGGCAAAGAACGCTGCAAGGATGGGGCACCCAAATTGGTGGAACGACAAGCGGGCAGAAACCTGACTGGAGAACCTGAATGAATACGACGATTCCTAACGCAACTTTGCTGGCTTCGTTCTTCGTTTTTGCCGCGGCTGCGCCGCTCGCGGCGCAAAAGCAGACCCCTCCCGAAGGCGCGCCAGCCAGGGCGTTCACGGTTCCTGCACACGAGACTTACGCGCTGCCTAATGGAATGAAGGTCACACTGGTGCCCTATGGCATCATTCCCAAAGTCACAGTCAGCATGGCCGTCGATGCGGGGAGCATCGACGAAGGCAGCGATCACGTGGGCGTGGCCGGCTTGACGGCTGACATGCTGCAGGAGGGAACTGCGACGCTCACCTCGGCGCAGCTTGCCGATGCTGCCGCGCGCATGGGCAGCACGCTGAGCGTTTCCGCCGGAGACGACCAGACCGATGCGTCGCTCGATGTATTGTCGGAGTTCGGCCCCGACGCGGTACACCTGCTGGCCGGCGTTCTCGAACATCCGCTGCTGCCGGAGTCGGAGCTTCCGCGCCTCAAGAACAACAAGCTTCGCGAAATCGCGGTGAGCACCGCGCGCCCGCAGACGATTGCGCTCATGCACTTCAGGAAGATTCTCTACGGCGATCATCCCTACGCGATCGTTGAGCCGACCAACGAAGACGTGCAGAAGATCGCGATCAAGGATGTGAAGGATTTCGTCACCGCAAACTTCAACCCGCAGCGCGCGCATCTCTACGTCGCGGGACGGTTCGACTCCGCGGCGGTGAAGAAGGCCATTGCGGCGAGCTTCGGGAGCTGGCCCAAAGGCGGTACGGCGCGTGCGCAGAATCCTCCTACGGTGGCTGCGCACCGCGTTCTCGACGTGACCGACCGGCCCGGCGCGCCGCAATCCACGCTCATCATCGGCCTGCCTGTCATTCCGCCCAATGCCCCGGACGCGATTCCGCTCAGCGTGACCAACGCCCTGCTGGGCGGCTCGTTTAATTCGCGCATCACCGCCAATATCCGCGAGCAGAAGGGCTACACTTATTCGCCGTTCAGCCAGGTTTCGGAGCGCTATCACGATGGGTACTGGGCGGAGCGGGCCGACGTGACCACGCAATTCACGGGACCGTCGATTCACGAAATCCTGGCCGAGATCAACCGCCTCGCCGGCGAGGCTCCTTCAGCGCAGGAGCTGAAGGGGATCCAAAATTATCTCTCCGGCTTTTTCGTGATTTTGAATTCCAGCCGCGGCGCGCTGATCGGCCAGTTGCAACGGGTCGATTTTCAGGGACTGGGTGAAGACTATCTCAAGACTTACATCGCCAGGGTGAATGCGGTTACGCCGGAAGACGTGGAGAAAATGACTACGCAGTACATTAAGCCGCAGGAGATGACGATTGTGGTGGTGGGCGATAAGTCCAAGATCAGCGATCAGCTCGCGCCCTACGAATCGGGGAAGACGCTTTAGGAACCTGTCAAAAAATCGTTTTGCATGAAGGGTACGGGCTTTAGCCCGTACATCAGAGCCTGCAAATGATCGGGCTTTAAGCCCCTGCGGGAAGATTTTTCAGGCGTTTGCATTCCCTCTGCGGCTAAAGCCGGAAACCAAAATCCGCTCTTAATGTACGGGCTGAAGCCCGTAGCCTTCAAAGCGCTAGTTTCTGGACGCGTTCTAAGAGTGCGCTGAAGCCATGATCGTGTCGTACCCCGCGTAGACGCCCTCGAAGACCGCGTCCCAGGTTGCGGTTAGCGCGTAAGTGCGCGCCGCTTTGCGCATGGCGGCGTGCTTTTCCGGGTCGCCGAGCACGCCGGCCACTGCCGCGGCGAATCCGTCGTCGTCGGCGATCCGCCCGGTTTCGCCGTCACGGACGATTGTCCGCGGTCCTCCATCGGGCGTAACGATGGCGGGAACGCCGCTGGCCATTGCCTCCAGCACCACGTTGCCGAAGGTGTCGGTGTGCGAGGGAAACACGAGCAGGTCCATGTTCGCATAGGCGGCGGCCAAGGCTTCCCCTCGCAACACGCCGGGAATGTCCGCCCCATGCAATCGTTCGCGCAGCCATTGCTCTTCGGCGCCGTGGCCGACCATGAGAAACCGGAAACCGGCCTGGCCCATTTGCTCCAGCTCGTTCTGCACCCGCGCCAGCAGCGCCACATTCTTCTCGATGGAGAGGCGGCCCACAAATCCCAACACCCGATCGCGATCGTCCGCGCTGCGGTTGCGCTTGCGCGGATGGAAGAGCTCGGCGTCTACGCCGCGCGGCATCAGGAAGCAGGGCCGGCCCGTCGAGCGTTGCAGCAGTTCGCAGAGCTCGATATTGGGGGCAAACAGCACCCGCGCCACGGAATAGAATCTGACCGCCGTGGCCAGCGCCAGGTCTTCGATCTTCTGCTCCGCGGGAAGCGCGTGCTGCCGGGGAAGCAGGCGCAGGAACCAATCCGACCGGCGCGCGGCGTACTCGTGGAGATTGGTATGCCAGCTTGCGGCCAGCGGCCATCCAAAATAGTGTGCCAGCGCCGCGCCCAGAATCCCTACCTCGCTGGGGCCGGTAATGTGCACCAGGTCGGGCCGAAAGCGCTCCAGCACCTCGCCGATGAGCGGCAAGTGGCGCAGAAATGCCGGATCGATGCGCAGGTCCTTTTCGAGAGCGAAGGAGAGAAAGCCGCGCGGCAACTCCAGGGTCCACACGCTGCCGTCTTCGGTGAAAGCCTGTGCGCGATCGCCGGCGCGGACGCACAGGAAGGGAAGGTTGCGGTGGCGCGCAAAGGCCTCAAAATGGCGGCTGGTGTGGGCAACGCCGTTGACCTCGTGAAACGAGTCGGGGAAGTAGGCTACGCGCGGCGCTCGCAGGGTCATGTTTTGGGCAGGTGCAGAGAAGTTAGCGGGGTTAGCGTGGTTAGCGGTGCTAGGCCTGGGCAGTATGATTTCGTACCTTTGGGATTCGTGGTCTCCCACCCTTTCGCCAGGAAATAGGCGAAAGGATGGGGCACGGAGTTGGTACAAGATCACGCTGTCAGAGACCTGGTGGAGTTCGTAAATCGGCCGAATCAGCGAATCGATGCGAAAACAACCTTCCGGCATCTTTAACACCGCTAGCTTCGCTAACGACGCTAAATCCGCATTTTCCCGCTCAGCCGTCGTTCTCACCGAGAGCGAGGCGCAACTGATGGGCTTCGCTCCAGGCGATGCGCAGGCCGCCGGAAACGGGGCCTCTGCCCAGCAGCTTGACTATCGCAATGCTCCAGCGCATGATCCGCGGCGCCGAGCCGTGCGGCCAGAGATTGCTGAGCGGCCTGTCAACTCCGTTCACGTCCGGATGATAGACCCGCTCGTCCCAGGTGCGCGAGCCGACCGGAAAATCGGGGTATTCGCGAACCGCATCGAGAGTCGACTGCAGGATGCGATGCTTCCATGGCTCGGCGTACTGCGGCATAAAAAGCACGTTGCTCTTGCGCTCGCGCCGGACCTGGTGGACGAACTCCGTGAAACTGGTGGCGTTGCTGAGGTTGATATTGGCGTTCGGCTCCACGCCGTGGCGGTCGCCGCCGGAGATGAGCAACATGTTCCACTTTTCGGCCAGCCGTTTCACCGCCCGGTTTTCGTCCCAGTTGCGCAGGCCGTTCAACTCCAAAGCGTGCAGCCAGACGCCATACTTCAGCAGGAATTCGTTGACCAGAAAATCGTGCCTATCCTTGCCGGCAAGGTACAGATCCCACATGGGATGATTGAAAACCACCAGCACATTGGGCTCATTGTGGAGCGCGGACATGATCTCGGCCAACTCCGACTGAACCGGATTCTCGGTGAAGTCCTTTAGTCGCTGCATCCACTCCGGCGCGCGCGCGCTGGGCAGGTTGTGCACGCCCAGGTGAAACGCCTGCACGTCGCCGTAGGGAACCGTCCACTCTACCGAAACCGGAATCTGCCGCGCGCTGGGAACGGTCCGCAACAGCATGGGAGCATTGATGTTGTCGTGGTCGGTGATGGACACCATGGGCGCCACGTCCAGATTTTCAATTTGCCTGGACTCGAGGTCGAAGGCCAGCTTGGGGGTCATCGGCGGCGTCCAGAAACTGGCTGCGTAATTTACGCGCAGGCCGTGTTTTTCCTGCGAGGTTCGCTCCATCCACGACAGGACCGGCCGCACGACAGGAATCTGGTTGCCGAGGTTCGCCAGAAAATCCAGCGTCTCCTTCGATTGGTTGGTGTGGCTATGCAGCGAAATGCCCGTCCGGAAGCCTTGCGGCGCGTTTTTGTCGCGCCAAAGGTACGAGATGGTCGATTTGGCCATTCCCCCTCCTTGGTCCCCAATTGCACCATGATTACTACAATCAGTAGATGATGAACATGGTAAACAGGCAGTTAACATGACAAGAAAGTGCCTTCAATTCCTAAGAGAATCAACAAAGTAACCGCGGGCTTGCGGAGAACAAAGAGGGAAACAGCCAAGAACATTATAAATTACTGGAAAAATATGGCCGGAATCGAATGCAGGCAGGGTAATCGCAAGGCCAGTGGTATTCGATGCGAATCGGCAGGGTCGCCTTTCCTCAAGATGAATATCAAGTTTGTATAGGCGAAGGGCATTGCAGGAGCAGGAATTTCCGCGGCCCGTTTGGTGACACGCCGCTCCGCTAGAAGGGTTGAACTGGCCGCCGGGTTGAGGCCCGGGCCTAAAGGCCCTCGAATCGATCTGCCGTATCCAGGGGCCTGAAGGCCCCTTCTCCCTCCGAACAAGGCCCCTCCGAACAAAGCCCCTCCGAACAAAGCCGGATCCGACGAGTTTGCCGGAATGCCGGAGCTAAATTGATCATCATCTTCCTCAAAAGCTCAACTTGTTCTTCGGGTACCAGGTAAGCCCGATGTTGGTGGTGGTTACCGTTTGCCGGCCGGGGAGGTAGATGGGCGCGAGGTACTGCTCGTATGCGAAGCTGCCGTTGAGTTCCAGATCTTTGCCGAGCCGCTTTACCGCCTGGAAGTTGACATCGTCCAGCGTGGTGCCATATTGGGTGTCGTGGGTGCGGATGAAGTCCTTGGCTGCCTTTTGAGTGCGCACGCCGACCTCGATCCACTCGTTGCCGCTCAGGTGATACGTAATCCAGCCCTGGCCGCCCTTGTCTTCGCGGCCGATCCAGTCGCCGAAGAGCTGACCGCGATTGGTATAGCCCTGCTTTTGGATGCCTTCGTAGTATTGAAAGCGGCCTCCCTGGCTGTCGGAGGTGGCGGAATCGGTATTGACTCCCTCCACGCGCAGGTCGAGCCGGGGAACGCCGGGCACGTGGGAGAGATAAAGGCCGGGACGGTAGGTGGAGCGGCGCGGTGCGTCGATGGGAGAGACTTCGTCGTGAGCATCCGAGTCGACGTAGAAGGTGAGCCACTTGCGCATGTAAGGAAGGCGCCAGGAAGCGTCGAAGGCGCCGAAGCGCGCGCCGGGATCGTCACGGCCGTCTTTAACCGCTGTGCTCGGCGAGGAAAAGCTGAAGAAGCTCTTGAGAAATGTGTGCAGGGTAATGGGCCCGTGACCCTGGCCGCCCCAGATGACGGTGCGCTCGAAGCCGAACTCTACATTCTCTGTGGGCCGGAAGCTGATCTTTTCAAGGTGCATCCAACCGTCGCCCGGATTGGTCACATTGGGATGAAGCGCGGTTGTGGGAGGCCCCAGATACGGAATGTAGTTGTGGCCGCGCAGCGGGCCGATCGTGAACTCGTAGCGGAAGGGACCGGTGAGGCGGGAGAGCGCCGGTATGTGAAGCGGTTCGATGCGGTTGACGCGGAAAGAATAAATGTAGTCGGCGTTGTTGGAGTAGGCCATACCGGCTCCCAGGCCGGGACCCAGCCAGTCGTCGGTCTTGCCGAAGGAGATTTCGTGATTCAAATAGTGCGCGGATACGTACCCTTCAAGAAGATGGCCGTTTGTAGTTGTCGAAATGGGGCCCATGGGGATGGTGGACTGAGGGAAAGGGAGGCCGGTTGCGGGATTGACGGGAATCAGATCCACCTGGCTCGAAAGGTCCGCCGCAAGCGCTGTGGAATAGCCTGCCGCCGACGGGGCGCCGTCAAACTCGCCGCGCGCATAGATGAGAAACCGGCCGGCCGAGGCGTAAGCGCTGGCGCCGGTGTAGTTGTTGAAGCCGTTGGAATAGGGACGTCCGTAATCGTTGATGACAGTGGAGCCGAGGTGATAGCTGTCGCGCAATGGAGTGCCGCTGATGCCGCGCCCAATCGTGTAGACCGACTCTACGCGCGTGTTGCCTTCATGAGCGCGACAGGGCCCCTGCATGTCGTAGCGCAATTCGTAGGTCAACGCCTCGTAGATTTCCTCAGCCTGGTCGGTCGCGGGGCCGGGGTCGGCGTCCTGAATGCGGGCGCTGGCCTGGTCGAGCATGTTGCTCAAACTGGCGCGCGTGTAGGGACGCATGCCCAGGAAAATATCGTCGACGAATCCCAACCCGTAGAGACGCAGAACCGCTTGATAAACCCAGCTATCCACTGGAACGTAAGGCGAACCCATGACGGAAGGCTCGCAAACCGGAGCCACCTGCCCGGCGCCCTCGGCTGCTGCGGGCTGCTCGGCGGCGAACGCGCTTACAGTTGTGATGGGGAGTGCGGCCAGAACCGTTGCACATAAAATGACTGGAGCCATTGCTCCACGTCTGCACAAATTCATACCCTCACTCTATCATTCGGGACTTTGGCGTCCGGACGCGGGAAATGGCTGAAACCACCGTCGATTGCCGCGCCAAACCTGTGCAGATTGGACTGATGATTCAGCGACTTGGTTGCCGGGAAAACGATCTCTTCATCCGCGGGCAGCGGGGCCTTTTATGAGACGGCCGCAACCCTTCGAATTACGGAATTTTCAAAGGACGAATCTCTGCAGCCGGCTTGCTTTTCCGCAGGCTTGCCGGCTTGGCCGAAGGGAGCGCTGCAATGAGCTCCTTTCTGAAGCCGCGCTCGATCCGCCGCCTCATGCCGGCTGTGAAGAGGCCCTTCGCCGCAAGATAGGTTTCCATCTTGAGGATCGGATCGATCGCCTCCGCGCCTGCGACCGCTTTGGCGCCGTGAAGCGAGGAAGGCCGGCTCACCAAGGTTCTGGCCACGCACCAGGGCGCGCATTCGATGAGCGATGGGCCGCGATTCTTGCGCGCACGGGCAATTGCCTCGTGGGCCACGCGGTACACCGCGACCACATCGCTCCCATCCACCTTGAAAACGGGAAGGCCTCGGGGCGGCTGCGGAGAATTGACTTTCGTTGCGGTCCGCGGCCTGTTGCTCCCCGGCCGGTGCGGCAGACCACTGTGGCAGACGAAGATCATGGGCAACATTTTGCGCTTCGCAATCGTTAGAGCATTGCGCCACGAATTCGAAGCAGTCGCGCAATCGCGTGAAAAAACAACCGCGATGTTGCCGCTCGGGTTCTTTTTGCCCGCCTGAGCCGCCTTGACCGCGGATTTGAGCTGCGCCGCCGGCGTTGGCCCCGCCTTGCCCGATCGCGTGGAGCGGAGAGAGGTTCTGCGCAGGAGTTCATCAATCGGCGTGCCCTTGACGAAGCGGACCATGAGCTGGTCCTGGAGCGATGCGATCGCATCTTCGGGGCGGAGGTCGACCGCCGCGCCTACAATCACGGCTTCCTGTCCCGATAGCGCGCCGTCGACCGCCGCGGACTTGACGCGCCTGGACGGAGACTGCAATCTCTCCTCGATCAGGCGGCAATTGATCATGATGGAGTAGAGCTGAAGCAGCTTTTGAGTGGAGATGAGCGAGAACGCGGGTGGGTACGCCTTTGTCGCCGTCGTGGCGGAGCTGGTCTCCTTTTTGTCTTTGCCTGGCATTGAGATTCTGGACGGACCGGTTCATGCGATTGTAACCGGAGAGCGGTTGGACGCGGCCGTTTCAGCGTGTTGGCTGCACCGGCTGGGCGCAGCCGTTGCCGGCTCGAGCGTCCACGGTGCTAGACTTGCGTGCATCCTGGCGGGAGGGATTGGTATGAGGCATAAGAAATTCGTCGCCCTGCTTTTGGTCGTCCTGCCGGCGGCCGCGCCGGCCAAGACAAAGAAGACCGATGTTCCTGCCGTCTTCCGCAACGCGACTTATGTTTACGTCGAATCGCCGGAAGGAGATCTCTACCGGCCGGGGTTGTATCCCGCGGACCGCGAGGCGATCGCCGATGTCCAGGACGCCCTGCGCGACTGGAACCGCTACGCGCTCACCGCGCGGCGCGACCAGGCTGAGCTGATATTTGTAGTGCGCAAGGGGCGGATTGCGAGCGGTCGCATCGGCGGCGACATTTCGATGGGCCAGCCTCTTCCGCCGACCCAGGCGCCGGGGCACGGGCCAGGCCAGACCGGGCCCGGGCAAACAGGAAGTGGGCCGGCCGGGAGCGGGGCAGGCATCGAGACCGGTGTGGACGTCGGTCCGGAAGACGATATGCTGCGCGTCTATACGCTCAGTACGGAAGGCAAGCTTCAGGCGATCGTCTGGGACCGGACGCTGACCGATGGGCTCGACGAGCCGCAGTTGATTCTTTTCAAGCAGCTCAAAGCCGCTGTCGATAAGGCTTATCCAAGTACGACCGCCAGTCAGCCGTCGAAGCCTTAGCGAAGGATTCGACCCCAGCCGGGCTACGTCGAATAGTCCGCGTTGATGTGAACGTACTCCGCCGTCAAGTCCGTCGTCCAGAAGACGCAAGAGCCGGCGCCTTGATTGAGCTGGATCGCAATCGAAAACTCCGGCTGCTTGAGGTAGGCGTGCGCGGCGGCTTCGTCGAACTCCGTGGCGCGGCCGCCGTCGCGGCAGATGCGCAGCGTTCCGAACCAGATATCGATGCGCTCGGGATCGATGGCAGGGCCGGAGCAGCCGATGGCGGCGACCAACCTTCCCCAGTTGGGATCGCTGCCCGCCCAGGCTGTCTTCACCAGCGGCGAATGGGCGATGGCCCTGGCGATCCTGAGCGCATCGGCATCGGTCGCGGCGCCGTCGATGCGCAGTTCCACCACGTGCGTGATGCCTTCCCCGTCGGCGACGATCTGTTTCGCCAGCGACGTGCACACACGCGTCAGCGCGGACGCGAACTCTGCGTTGCCTTTGTGGATTGACGCGCCACCGGCGCCGGAAGCTAGCAGCAGAACTGTATCGTTGGTTGACGTGTCACCGTCCACCGAGATGCGATTGAAGCTCGTCTCGACAGCCTGCAACAAAAACTCGTTCAGCGCCGCCGGCTCGATGGCCGCGTCCGTCAGCACGTAGACGAGCATGGTTGCGTGCGGAACTAGCTGCGGATGGATCATTCCCGAGCCTTTGCACAGCGCGGCGATGCGAACTTCTTGGCCGCCGATTTCGAGCCGCGCAAACGCTGTTTTCTCCACCGTATCGGTGGTGAGAATCGCCTGCGCCACCTGCTGAAAGTGGTCGGACTCGGGCCCGAGTTGCGCGGCCAGTGCGGGCAGGGCGGCGATTACTTTTTCCGCGGGCAGAGGAACGCCGATGATTCCCGTCGACGAGGGAAATACTTCCTCGGTCCGGCAGCCGAAGATTTGCGCGGCAGCGGCGCAGGTGGCGCGCGCGGCATCCAGTCCCGCCTGGCC
>JBAUBR010000451.1:0-3307 GCA_049676965.1 Occallatibacter sp. | reverse complement strand
GGCGATGATGCGCAAGTTGAAATCCGCACGGTCCCGGTAGACGTCCGAATTGAGCCTCGATTTCGGTACTCACCAAGTTGAAAGTATGCAGCTGCTGATTATTCGGCGCGGAGTGCTTGCACGGGATTGATCCTGGCGGCGCGGCGCGCGGGCAGCCAGGCTGCGGCAATTGTCATGCACGCCACAGCTCCAATCGCGATTGCTATGGCCATAGGATCGAGTGGGCTCAACTCGAAGAGAAGGCTTTTGAGGATGAGCGTGGAGCTGAGGGCGGCGGGGATGCCGACCGCCAGTCCGATGACTAGCAGAAGGAGGCTCTCGCGCAGGATCAGCCACAGCAACGTGCGCGATTGCGCCCCCAGGGCGAGGCGGATTCCCAGCTCGCTGGTGCGGCGCGCCACCGAATAGGAAAGCAAGCCGTAAATTCCGATGCAGGCGAGGAAGACGGCCAGGACGCCGAAGAAACTGGAGAGCCGCGCAATCAGCGATTGGGTCGCGATGGAGCGGTCGACCTGCTCCTGAAGGCTGCTTACGCTGTCCACAAGAATGTTGGAGTTGATTTCGGCGATCGAATGCCGAACCCGGGAGACGATCTCCTGGCGGTTGGCTCCGGCAGCGTAGCGCACCACAAAATTGTCGAAGAAACCGGGACTTTGGCTGCAGGGAAAGTAAGCAGCCATTTGCGAGCCTTCGTCGAGCGTGAAATACCTGGCATCCTTCACCACGCCGATGACTTCAATCTCCCCGGGATGATCGGGCGTTTCTCCGATGCCAAAGTGTTGTCCGATGGCCGAGCGATTCGGGAAGAAGCGGCGCGCCATGGTTTGGTTGATGACAGCCACCTTGGGTGAATGCTGCTGGTCTTCCGAGTCGAAGGTGCGGCCTTCGATGACGGGAATGCCCATCGCGGAGAAAAACCCGTTACCGGTAATGTTGAACGCGACGTTTTCGCCATTTGCGGGCGTTCGCGGGACGTCCTGGAAGAGGACCTGATCGGACCATCCACCGTCGTGGAAGGCAACGAACGCGAAGCTCTCGGATTGCACGCCGGGAATGGCCTGCACGCGCTTTTCAATCTGCTCCTGCAGGCGTACGGAGCGAATCTCGTCCGGCCCCTTGGGGAGATTAGCCGTGCTCGAATCGAGTGTGAAGACAAGCGCGTTGTGCGGGTCGAACCCGGTGTCCACGTCATACAGGTGAATGAGGCTGCGAACGAAGAGTCCGGCCACCACCATCAGTAAAACCGAGAGCGCAACCTGGCCCACGATGAGCGATCGAGCCATGACTCCACGCGCGGAAACCGAGGAACTGCCGCGGCCGTCTTTGAGGGCCGGCGTAAACTCCATCCTCGCAGCCCGCAACGCCGGAAGAATGCCGAACAACAGCGCCGTAATCACCGTGACGCCGAGCGTGAACGCAAGAACGCGCAAATCCGGAGTAAGGTTCAAAGGCACTGGATTGGGCCCGGGAGTGGCCATGTTCAGCAGCATCGCGCTCGCCTTCCACGCCAACGCCACGCCCGCGGCCGCTCCTAGAAACGCCAGAAGCGCCGATTCCGTGAGGAGTTGAAGCGTGATGCGCCGGCGCGAGGCGCCCAGCGCCATACGCATGGCTACCTCCCGTGTACGCGCCACGCCGCGGGCAAGAAGCATGTTGGCGATATTGGCGCAGGCGATGAGAAGCACCAGCGCCACAATGCCCATCAGTATTTTGAGCGGCAATGAAAACGCGAAGCTCAGAGGAGAGATTCCCCGGCCGCCAGGGGTGAGCTGGATGCTGGCACGGGCGAGGTCATCGAGGTGCTCTTGCGAGGGTTGCGGCCCCAGATAGCTTCTAACGATCTGTTTGAACAAGAGATTGGTCTCGGCACTCGCTTGAGCCTCGGTGCCTCCGGGCTTGAGCCTTCCTATCAGATCGAGTGACTGAAAGAACTTATCCCCTAGAGCGTTCGCGCCGGGCCGGGAGAACGCCCTCTCCATCGAGAGCGGAATCCAGAGATCGGTGGATTGGCCGACCGTGAAGCCCTGGAATCCGGGCCGGGCAACACCCACCAGCGTGTAGTCGTGGGACTGAATGCGAATGACCTTGCCCAGAGCCGATGGATCGCCGCTGAAATGTCGCTGGAACCAGGAGTAACTGGCGACGGCCACGGGCCCGGCACCATCGGGGCCATCGTCGGACTCCTCGATCGTTCTGCCGAGAAACGCCGGCACGCCGAGCACGGAGAAGTAGCTGCCGGAGATAAGGTCCACGTGAACTGTCTGGTAAGCTCCACCGGAAATCGAAGCTTTGGTCCCAAACTGGCTGCTATCGACTGCGGCGATTCCTGAAAACGAGGTGTCCTTCTGGAGAAATTCGTGAAAAAAAGAACGCGAGAATAGCTTCCAGTTTCCGTCGGGAACTGAGAGGGTGGCGCCGTGCGCTTCGCCATCCCCGAACAAGAGCAACTCGCTCGGATTCTCAATCGGCAACGGGCGGAGCAGGATGGCATTTAGCAAGGTGAAGATGGCGGTGTTGGCGCCAATGCCCAGAGCGAGCGAGACGATGGCGATGATGGCGAAGCCGGGTGACTTGCGAAGCTGCCGCAGACCATACCGGATGTCCTGCACGATCGATTCAAGCCAAATCGTGCCTCGGCGTTCCCGGCAATCTTCTTTGATCTGCTCGATGCCGCCGAATTCGAGGCGGGTGAGCCGACGGGCTTCACTCTCGGAGATGCCAGCGCGAACCTTATCGGCGATCTGCGTCTCGAAGTGGAAGCGGAGCTCCTTATCCAACTCAATCTCCATTCGCTTGCGAGCAAACAATCTCTCGAGCCAACTCATGAGATTCCCTCCACAGTGCCTTTGAGAATGAGGCCAACCAGGTCGGTGAGGCGTTTCCAGTTTTCGGTTTCGGCCAAGAGATGCGCTCGGCCCTTTGCCGTGAGTTCATAGAACTTGGCTTCACGTCCGGTCTCAGATGCTTGCCAACTGGCGGCCAGGAACTTTTTGTATTCGAGCCGATGAAGCGCTGGATACAGCGATCCCTGCTGAACCTGCAAGGCCTCGCGAGACATTTGCTGAATTCTCTGCGCGATGGCATAGCCGTGAATCGGGCGTAACGCAACAATCCTCATAATCAGGAGATCGAGGGTGCCCTGCGGAAGATCGAACCTGCTTTCAGTCTTCTTCATACCTGTTACTTCTACATATACCGCATACCGCCAGAGATGTAGAAGGTCAAGGTATTTCGAACCCTCAGGGACTTTCCTATCGCTCGCTGGTCCGGGGACTAATCGAGCGTCAGTTGTTGCGTACAGGCCAAA
>JBAUBR010000450.1:0-3406 GCA_049676965.1 Occallatibacter sp. | reverse complement strand
GCACCCGGCTTGCGCCCAGCGCCGAGCGCACCGCCTGCTCGCGCGTGCGCGAAACGGCGCGGGCCATCATGAGGCTGGTGACATTGAGGCAGGCCAGCGCCCAGATGCCGAACACCACGCCGTAAAGCAGCATGAGTGGCTTGCGCGCATCCTTATTCAGCGATTCCTGGTACTCCGACAACTTCACCCGCGTCGCCAATCCACTTTCGCTCACCTCTTTCGCGATCCGCGCCTGCGCGCGGCTCATCGCGTCTTCAAGCTGCGCTGTGGTCATGCCGGCGGGCACGCGGGCAAAAAGCTGGCCGAAGATCTCCTTGTCGCCGTCCATCGCGGAGCGCGCCGCGGGAGAAATCGCCTCCGGCGTCCAGATCTGCAACGAGTCGCCGAAGGGGAGGGAAAAACTGCGCGGCATCACGCCCAGAATCGTATAGGTTTCGCCACGAATGCTGAGCGTTTTGCCGGCGATGTGCGGATCGGAGTTGTAAAGCCTGCGCCACACATCTTCGCCCAGGAGCACTTCGCGATTGCGCCCCGGATCGTTCTCTTCGGGACGAAATACGCGTCCCACGATCGGATTCACTCCCAGCAAGGGAATCATGCCTGCGTCGACGCCGGTGCGCTCCACCTGCACCCGCCCGCCGGGGCCGGAGATGCTCGCGTTCGGCGCGTTGAATGCCGCGCCGATCTCCACGCCATGGCCGGCGGCATCGCGCAGCTGCAGCATGTCGGCATACGCCATCTCGACATAGAACGGCATTGAGCTCGGAAAGGAAACCAACACGATGCGGTCGGGCTGAGCATAGGGAAGCGGCCGCAGAATAATTCCATTCAGCAGCGTGAAGACGGCGATGTTGGCGCCCAGTCCCAGCGCCAGCACGGCGACGGTGGTGAAGGCGAATCCCGGCGACATGCGCAACTGCCGCAGCGCGTAGCGAACATCCTGCCAGATCGATCTCATCACCGAAGCTCCCTTCCCCACATGGCCATTATTCGATGCGCAGCGCGCGCACCGGCTCGACCGCCGCGGCGCGGCGCGCAGGAATATAGCTGGCCAACAGCGCCGAAGCCAGCAGTAAAGCGCCCACGGCGCAAAAAGCCGATACATCGATTGCGCCCACATCGTACAACGTGCTCTGCATGGCGCGTCCGACAAAATATGCGCCCGCCAGGCCCAGCACCAATCCCGCGCCGGCCAGCAACGCGCCCTCTTGCAGAATCATGCGCACCACGCGCCCGCGGCTGGCGCCCAGCGCCATGCGCACGCCGATCTCGTGCTCCCGCTGGCCCACGGCAAACGCCATCACCCCATAGATACCCACCGCGGCCAGCACCAGCGCGATGACGGCAAAGCTGGCATAGAGAAGCAGCGAGAAGCGGTCGCGGGCGAGCGCATCGTCGCGGACCTGGTCGAGGGTCTCAACGCGCGAGAGGGCGACGGTGGAGTCGACCGCGTGCACGGCTGCGGCAATGGTTTTGGTCATGGCCGCGGGGTCGCCGGCGGTGCGCACGCCGATGCTCGCGTCCGTCCAGGGAACCTGGTAGAACGGCAGAACCATCTCCTCGCGCTGGAAGCGAAATGCGCGCCCGCGCACATTGTGGTAGACACCGACGATGACCCATGGCTCGGGCTGGCCCAGGCTCTCGGCGCCGGGCGTTATATGCTCGAGCATCAGCCGCTGGCCGATGGGATCCTTGCCGGAGAGATAGTGCCTCGCGAACTGCTCGTTGACCATGGCCACATGCAGGGTCGATGCATTGTCCGCATCGGTAAACGCACGGCCCTTGAGCAGCCGGATGCCGTAGGTCTTGAAGTAGTCCGGCGTGACCATCTGGAGCAGAGCGTCCGGCCATTCCGACCGGTTGGACGAAGTAGGCTGGCCGGCAATGGTAAACCGCCGATCGAAGTATGCGCCGGCGAGCGGCAGGCCTGTCGACGCAGCGGCGCTCTCCACGCCGGTCGCCGACTGAACGTTGCGCACGATCTGCTGGTAATAAGCGAGGATCTGGCTGGGGCTGAAATTCATGCCTTTGTTCATGGGCAGGCTGAAAGTGAGGATGTGGTCCGTCTGCACGCCGAGGTCGACGTGGGCCAGGTTCCAGAAGCTGTGCATGGCCAGGCCGGCGCCGGCGAGTAGCGCAAGGGCCAGGGAGAACTCGCCGACCACGAGCGCCTGGCGCAGGCGGTTGCGCACCCTGCTCGACCCGGAACGGCCGCCCTCTTTCAGCGTTTCGGCCGGGTCGAGGCGCGACGCAAACCACGCGGGAGCGCACCCGAAGAGCAAGCCGGCCAGCGTGACGGTTGCAACCGTGACCAGCAGGACGGGCACATTGAGCGTGAGCTCGGCCTCGCTGGGGATGGTATCGGGCGGAAGCAGGGCCACGAAACCGCGCAGCATCGCGTAGCCCAGGCCCACGCCGGCCAATCCGCCGATGAACGCTAATGTCAGGCTCTCGATCACGAACTGCATGAAAATCGTGCGCCTGGTTGCACCCACCGCGGAGCGGATGGCGATCTCGCGCTGCCGCGCCGTGCCTTTGGCGAGCAGCAGGTTGGCGACGTTGACGCAGGCAATCAGCAGCAGGCAGCCCACCGCGGCAAGCAGCAGCCACAGCGTGAGCTTGGTGGTTTCGGGAATGAAATCGTTCTGCAGCGGCTCAACGGTCGCTCCCCAGCCGGTGTTCGATCGTGGATTAGCTTGGGCGATGTGCGCGGCGACCGCATCCATCTCGGCCTGGGCCTGTTGGACGGTAACGCCGGGCTTGAGACGGCCCATCACCATCAGCCAGTGGAAGTCGTGATTCCTCTGCTCCGGCGCGATGACCAGCGGCACATCGAGATCGGGGTCCAGCCGGTCGGCAAGCCCGGGAGCAAGCACGCCGACAACCGTGTAGGGTTTCTGGTCGAGCGTGATCGTCTTCCCGATAATGCTTGGATCGGCGCCCAGTCGCCGCCAAAGTTTATTCATCAGGATCACGACCTGCTCTTTGCCGGCCACACCTTCTTCCGGCAGAAAGTCGCGTCCGAGCGTAAACGGAACGCCCCTCATGTTGTACATCCCCGGCGTCGTGTACTCGGCCGGCACCCTGGCCGGCGCGTCCACGCTTGCCAGATTGAAGCTCGTTCCATCAAAGGCCTTCAGTTCCTGGAACGCCGAGCTTTGCGCCTGCCAGTCGAGAAAGTCGCCCGCGGAGACGACATTGCGGTCACCCTGATCCTTTGACCAGACCATGACCAGCTGGTCGGGATTGGGATACGGCATGGGCGCGAGCAGGGTAGCGTACACCGCGGTAAAAATGGCGGTTGTAGCGCCAATGCCCAGCGCCAGGGTGATGGCGATGGTCGCCGTCAGGCCGGGGCTGTGGCGCAGCATGCGCACGCTGTATCCGAAATTGCGAAGAATACTCG
>JBAUBR010000449.1:0-24731 GCA_049676965.1 Occallatibacter sp. | reverse complement strand
TGGAGAGCCCCGTGCCGCCGCCGATGGCAACCACGCGCAACGGCCGCGCCGGCGCTTCAACGGCGGCAGCCGAGGAGCCGATTGCCGGAGTTCCCGGCTCTGGGTTCACTTGAGATCCTAAGGGACTTCCGGGTAGAGCAGTTCGGTGAATCGCGGATCGTCCACCATGCTCTGGAAATCGTTGTCGGCGCGGGCCTGGAGCCGGTTTTTCGGGTTCAGCTCGATGGCGCGGGCCAAGTTTCTCAGGCAATCCTGGCTGCGGCCGGTAATCGAGTCCAGCAGCGCCAGCCCGTAGAGCGCGTAGTCCGCCTCGGGATGGTCGCCGAGAATGCGGTTGAAGTGATCGCGCGCCTCTTCGTAGTAGCCGGTGTTCAACTGCGAAACGGCGTAGTCGCAGTGCTCCTCGGGCGTGAGAAAACTCAACTGCGACTGCGCGAGCTGCCGCCGGCAGGTGCTGATGTACATATTGCAGCGTTCGACAAGCTGCGGCGGCGCGGAGGCCAAAAGTTTTTCGAAGGCTGCGAGGGCCTTTTCATACTTTCCGCCCTGCACCAGTTGTACGGCGGATTCGTAGTGCTGGTAAGCTGCCGCCAGGCCCGCGGCGGACAATCCGCCGGAACCTACGGCTGCAATCGCTGACTTCTTGCGGCCGGTGGCCGCGGCGCGGACTTCTTGCATCATGGCGTTGCCGATAGCATGCAGTCCCGGCGCCCGATCGAGCCCTCCAAATGCCGGCAAAAACGGGCGGTCCGGAATTGTGCTGCTCAGGCCATCTTTATACGCAGAACCCCTCGTTCCGTCAATGGGTGCCGCGCCGAGCGCCGGTCGTGGAAGTCGTTACTCGCACTTTCTACCATAGATCGCAGGGTTCAACGATGGGTCGTTGTACATCTTCAATTGCCGATAGAGCTTGAAGCGACGCGTTCCGGACAGGGTCTCCTGCCACAGGCAATCGAGGCAATGAGCGAGGTCTGCGCGTTGGTCTTCGAGAAAGGTGAGGCGCTCACGGTTGCGTTCCGCATGGCCCGGCGCGGCGCCGGCGCGCCCGATCTCTTCGCGTGTGTGCCAGATCTTGAGTGCCAGAATGGAGAGCCGGTCAATCATCAGGCCGGGCGATTCCGAATGAAGCGGTGCGTCTTGCTTCGGGAGGTCTCGCTCTTCAAGCCATGCGATCAGCGCGCAGTCGAGCCGCTCTGCCAGATCGTTACGAACTTGATTCGTGCCGTCTACGCGGCGCTTTACTGCGGCCAACTCGGCGTCGGTTGCGCCCGGCGCGCGCGCTTCGTCTTCGATGTGCCATAGGTCGAAGTTGGCGCGATGCTGGCGAGCTACCGCTCTGAGCCATTCGTCTCCGTCTTGCTCGTTGCCACCGGGATCCGCGTGCCAGTGCGCGGTGAGTCGATCGTGGAGCTGAATTATTTCTTCGGCTGAAAGCATCGTTTGTCCTCGCCGGCGCGAAACGCACGAGTCGCCCCGCCGCGTCTATGGTAGAACTATCCTCACTCGGGGTCCAAGGCGACCCGGGTGGTCAATCCAACGGAGCACCGATGGCCGACGATCAGGAGCGCTTTCTTTGCATTGCCAGTTATGAGAAAGGCCAGGACTTTCTGCGCCAATGCGCGGAGCTGGATGTAAAGCCCACATTGCTCACCGTGGAGAAGCTGCGCAACGCCGACTGGCCGCGCGAGGCGCTCGAAGACATCGCCACCATGCCGGCGAATCTGGCCCGCGAGCAGGTTCTCAATACCGTTGCGTGGATGGCGCGCGGCCGTCGCTTTCACCGCGTGATTGCGCTCGATGAGTTCGATCTGGAAACGGCCGCAGCCATTCGCGAGCATATGCGCCTGCCGGGAATGGGCATTACAACCTCCGGTTACTATCGCGACAAGCTCGCCATGCGCACCGCCGCACTCGAATCCAAATTCCTGGTCCCGCCGTTCTGTGGAGTGATCAACTACGACGAGCTGCGCGAGTACATGGCGCACGTGCCGGGCCCGTGGCTGCTCAAGCCGCGCGCCGACGCTTCCGCGCTGGGCATTCGCAAAATCGAAGGGCCGGAGCAGCTTTGGCGCAACCTCGACGAGCTGGGCGACCGGCAGAGCCATTTTCTGCTGGAGAAATTCGTTCCCGGCGACATCTTCCACGTCGACTCCATCGTGAGCAGGAGCAAAGTGGTCTTCTCCGTAGTGCATCAGTACGGCCGTCCGCCCATGCAGGTGATGCACGAGGGTGGAGTGTTCACGACGCGCACAGTCGATCGCACCAGCCACGACTGGAAAGAACTGACCGCACTCAACGACGCGCTGGCTCCTTCCATGGGCATGGTGCGCGGCATCACTCATGCCGAATACATTCGCGCGCACGCCGACGGGCGCTTCTATTTCCTCGAGATTGCGGCCCGCGTGGGCGGAGCATTTATCTCCGATTTGGTTGAGGCTGCAACCGGCATCAATCTGTGGCGCGAATGGGCGCGCATCGAAGTCGCGTACCTGCGCGGTAAGAAGTACGCCGCGCCCAAGCCGCGCGAAGACTATGCCGGCAGCGTGCTGTGCCTGGCCAAGACCTCCGAACCCGACACCTCAGCGTTTAACGCGCCGGAGATCGTCTATCGCATGAAGAAGCATCACCACGCCGGCCTCATCGTCCGCTCGCCGGATGCCGAACGCGTGCGCAAGCTGTGCGAGGACTATAGCGCCGAATTTGCGCGCATGTTCCTGGCATCGATGCCGCCGCCGGAGAAGCCTACGGCGTAAACGCTACGTATCGATTCGCGTACATCCGGTGGCGGAAGCCGGCGAAGGCTCACGGAACTCTTCCTCAAGCCGTACCAACCGATTCCGAAGCCCCAAGGAGAAGTCATGAACCTCACGCTCGAACCCGAAGTCGTTACCTGGCCTGAAACGCACTACGTATTTGTCGAGAAGATCGGACCGTTCCACCAAAACGCGCCGCAGGCCTGGCAGAGTGCGCATACCTTTGTTCCCGCGCTTTCAGAGCACAACCAGATCACCGGCTACATGAGCCTCTACAAGATGGGTCCGGACGTTTACCGCGCAGGATTTGCGCTCGCCGCGGCGCCGAAGGAACTGCCCACCGGGTTGGGCTACGAAAAATTCAAGGGCGGCAAATACAGCCGCTTTGTTCTCACCGGTCCATACGGTCTTCTAGGCCAGGCAACCGGTCAAGTCTGGAATAAAGTCGCCGAGAAACACATTCAGGTTCGCGACGACTACGCCATCGAGAACTATGTCAACGATCCCCGCCAGACGCCTGAAGATCAACTGATCACCGAGATCCTGGTTCCGACGGCTTAGCCGCTGGCGGTGCAGGCAACAGGTGCAACAGGAACAAAGGAGCATTCCGTCATGCAGTCCTCGCAAATCGAAACTCGGGCGAACACGCTGAAAGTGCCTGGCGCGAAGCTCTATTACGAAGTGCAGGGTTCCGGCCCGGTCCTGCTCATGATTCCCGGCGGTCCCGCCGACGCCGGGATCTTTACCACGCTTGCCGGACTCCTGGCCGGGAGCTCTACCACGGTGCGCTACGATCCGCGCGGCAACTCGCGCAGCGTTCTCGACGGCCCTCCGCAAGACCAGGATATGGACCTGCACGGCGACGATGCCGCGCGACTGCTGGCAGTCTTCGGCAGCGAACCGGCGTACGTGCTGGGCAGCAGCGGCGGCGCGCAGATCGGCCTCAACCTCGCCGCGCGTCATCCCCAGCGCGTGCACACGCTGGTTGCCCACGAGCCGCCCTGCATTCCGCTTCTGCCCAATGCCGAGGAGCATGACCGCTTTGCCAACCATGTCGACGAAGCTTACCGCGCATCGGGCGCCGGCGCGGCCATGCAAAAGTTCCTCGCCTTGACCGGCATCGGCGCCGGCCGCAAACCGGAGAACGCCGTGCCGCCTCCGCCGGAACTGCGCGAATCCTACGGGCGCATGCAGGGCAACCTCGACTACTTCTTTGCGCACGGATTCAAGCCGATCAGTCTTTTTGTCCCCGACGTGGCCACGCTTCGCGCGGGTGCGCCCCGCATCGTCATCGGCGTTGGTGAAACGTCCGCGGGGCAGGTCGCGCATCGCACCGCGGTTGCGCTGGCCGAGCGGCTGGGCGTTCAGCCGGTGGTTTTCCCCGGCGGCCACGGCGGCTACAACGATCTCCCCCCGGAATTCGCGGAGAAGCTGCGCGAAGTGCTGTCCGGCTCGGCATGAGACTGCTAACGCCTGCCGCAGAGCACGATTCGCCGAATCCGCCGCTTAAAATAGACTTTCAGGGAGCGTGGATGGAAAGTGCGGGTGAACGGCATGGAGCTGGCGAATCAACCATGAAGACAACCAAGGCGGTAGCGCGAAGCGTTCTTCCCAGCTTTCTTTTCGAGCGGCTGAAGGCGGCGCGGTGGCGGCGCGGAATGAGTCGCTACCTGGAAAAAGAAGGACTGCTCGATGCCGCGGCCCGCTACGTGGAACGCAATGGATACACCGTGCGTTATGGACCCTTCGCCGGAATGGTCTATCCCCGCCGCGCGGCGCTCAACTATCATTCGATTCCGGGTCTGCTCGGTGTCTACGAGCAGGAGTTACATCCGGTGATCGAAGCAATCGCCAGGCGCAAATACGACTTAGTCATCAATATCGGTTGTGCCGAAGGTTACTATGCCGTAGGATTGGCGCGGTTGCTCCGAACAAAGGTTCTTGCCTACGATCCCGAACCCGTCGAGCGAGACATTTGCAGAGAGGCCGCCGAACTCAACGACGTCTCCGGTCTGGTCGAATTAAAGGATCTTTTCCGGCCATCGGAGATACAGAAGTTTCGCGGCATGCGCGTATTCTGCATCTCCGATTGCGAGGGCTTTGAAGAGCAGATCTTCACCAGACACACGATTTCTCAAACCGCCGGATGGGATTTGCTGATCGAGCTGCACGGCGCCGCCGCGGATAAACTGATGAGCCTGGCGTGGCCGCAGAAGATGACGACGATCGAAAGCGTCCCGAGGACCGGCAGTTACAAGGAACTTGAAGGCTTGGGTGCAACGAAAAAGCTTTTGTCGGAGAATCGCGCCACGCAAAAATGGCTGTGGTGCGACAGCCAGGCGCGGAGCATATCCAATCAAGGTTAGCGGTCAGGGGGCATTGATGAGCCGGCAACGGGATCGCGCAGGTACACGTTGAAACAGTCTCCGCATCGCCGGTGGAATCCGCTGCGGCAGGCCTGGGTGCTGGTGTCGCCGCATCGCACCGAGCGGCCGTGGCTGGGCGAAGTGGGGCAAAAAACGCCGCCCTCCTCGGTGGCCTACGATCCCAAGTGCTATCTGTGTCCGGGAAACACGCGCGCCGGCGGCGTAGTCAATCCGCGCTACACGAGCGTGTTCTCCTTCGTCAACGATTACGCGGCATTGCTGCCCGATCCCATCCTCGATGAGCCCGAGGCGCCGCCTTCGCCGCTGCTCGAACTAGCGCCCGCGCGCGGCATTTGCAAGGTGCTGTGCTACCACCCCGACCACAGCCTGACCTTGGCGCGCATGCTGCGCGAGGAGATTCGCCGCGTTGTGGATGCGTGGACCGATGAATACAAGGAGTTGAGCGCGCTCGGCTGGATCAACTACATGCAGATCTTCGAGAACCGCGGCGCCATGATGGGCGCCAGCAATCCCCACCCGCACTGCCAGATCTGGTCGTCGGATTTTGTGCCTGACGAGCCGGCGGCCGAATCGAAGGCGCAGCACGAATATCACGAACGCACAAAATGCTGCCTGCTCTGTGACTATCTCGGCGCGGAGCGCGCGGCCGGCGAGCGCGTGGTCTTCGAGAACGATCGGTTCGTCGCGCTGGTTCCGTGGTGGGCCGTCTGGCCTTTCGAAGTTCTGCTCATTTCACGCCGCCACATTGGATCCCTGCCCGAATTCAACGATGCGGAGCGTGATGGATTGGCGGACGCGCTGCGGCGGCTGACCACGCGCTACGACAATCTCTTTGAAACCAGCTTTCCCTACACCATGGGTTTCCATCAGGCGCCCGTCGCCCTTGCGTCGCCCAAGCCGGGGGACTGTGCCGCGCATCCCGAGTGGCATTTCCACGCGCACTTCTATCCGCCGCTGCTGCGCTCGGCCACGGTGCGCAAATTCATGGTCGGTTTTGAAATGCTGGGCATGCCGCAGCGCGATATTACAGCGGAGTCGGCAGCCGAGCGGCTGCGCGCCGCGAGCGAAGAGCACTTCTGGCCGCGAACCACGGCGCACGGAATCTGAGCAGCGCCGATTAGATGCGGGCTATTGATTCCTGCAAAACAAATGTCCGCTCTGAATCGCTTCGCGAATCGGAGGCTTTGAAAGGGCACGGCTTCAGCCTTGCCACAAAAAAGCCAATAAAATTCTGGGCTTTAGCCACTGAGGGAATGCTAGTCGATGAGGACAAATGCCTTTGGACCTCCGCAAAGCGGGCTACGTCGGCGTCGGGGCCTCATTCTCTTCTTCGGTAACCACCAAAAAATGCGTCAGGTCCGCTCGGCCGAATGCGGTGGTCATGGCGACATCGGATGCGTCCCGGCCCGTAGCCATCAGGATGCGGCCGATGCGCGGCTGGTTGTTGCGGGCGTCGAATGTCCACCAGCGGCCGTCGAGCCATGCCTCGAACCAGGCGCTGAAGTCCATGGGCAGGCGCACGGGAACTCCGATGTCGCCCAGATAGCCCGTCGCATAGCGCGGGAATGTTGAGTGCGCGGCAGAAGGTGATGGCGAGATGCTGGAAGTCGCGGCAGACGCCGACACGCTCGGTGAAGACATCGAGTGCGGTCTTGGTAGGCCGCGCCTGCTGATAGTTGAAGGCCACGTTGTTGTGGACCCAGTTGCAGATGTATTGCACGCGGTTCCAGCCCGGTGTGACGCTTCCAAACAGCTCAAAGGCGATGTTGTTGAAGCGATCGACCTCGCAGTAGCGGCTGTTGAGCAGGTAGCTGAGGATCTCATGCGGCAGATCGCCTACGGACGCCTCGCGCGCGGATAAGTTGAGCGTGTCCGGAAAGCCGGAGTCGCGGATGAGCGTGGTATTGCTGAGGCGAAGCGATCCGGGAGGCGCTACGAAGCGAGCGCAGCGATTGCCGAAGCTGTCGATGTAGCTGGTGACCGGGACGCAGGGCTCGATCCGCAATTCATCGGGCTCGATCAGGTCGTGGACGCGCGAAGGATGAATGTTCAGAAGCGCAACCATGGCGACTTGTGCCGGAACGTCGAATCGAATATCGTATGCCAGGCGGATCAACATCGGCGGCTCGGGGCCTCGTGTCTTGATGGTATTACGCGCTGCCATGAGGGGGTTGGGCAAAACTGCCGATCGGACGAGCAGGCACGATCTGACGGCGGCGATGCGAGAGGATTATTACGCCGACGACTGGGCCCGAATTCACAAATCTAAGTGTTTTGTCCCGTCACTTGATGGATGGGATCGAGGTGTGTTGGTGGTGCAGGCGATGCACGGCGACCCAGTAGATCGGGCTACCCTGCAGCGCCAAATCGCTATAACGGCGCGGCAAATTGGCGCCAGTATCAGTAACTGCGGAACCCATCTACCTGCAATGGCATGGCGCGAATATCACGAAGCCACGAAGCATAGCGTTGAATCGCTGAGGCGAGCACCGCACGGCCTGGACTGGGCGAACATGCCGGATCCGTTTCGTTATTACGAGGGAGTGCCGGTGCTCGATCTGCCGGCAGACCCGCCCGCTCCCGCAATCCCGGCACTCGACGTGCTCCGAGGGGCTTTTGGCAGCACCCTCGCACGTGACGGACCGGCTTTCCTCTCGCAATTACTTTTCCATTGCGCCGCGATTAGCGCAACCAAGCGTGTGGCGTCCAGTGGATATCCATACGCACTGAGAGTGAATCCGTCCTCCGGGAATCTGCACCCGACGGAATTTCACTTTGTAACACGGGGTCTGAAGGGATGGCCGGATGGACTGTACCACTACGATCCTTCCAGGCACATGGCGGAGCAGCGAGGTCGCGGTGCGTTCGAGACGGGAATGTCCAGCGGCTCTGCACCAATTGTGTTCGTTCTGACGAGCATCGCCTGGCGCGAGGCATGGAAGTACGGTGAGCGGGCATATCGGTATTGCCTGCTCGACATAGGTCACGCCTGGCAGGCGCTAGCCTTGTCCGCTCGTGCCGTCGGATGCGATGCCTTCGCGGCCGCGCGTTTCGTGGACGACGATGTCGCGAGGTTGTGCCGACCGAACCCGGATGAATGGCCAATGCTGACGGTCAGCCTGCATGGCGAGTCGATTCCGGTGCGCGAAGCAGATACCGGCGAGTCCGTCTGGTTCGGCGGGCAGGCGAACCTGCTTTCGAAGGAGACGATCGCCCAACCACTCATTGAAAGCATCCACCGGGCCACAAAGCAAGACAAAGGTGAGAGCAGCGGCATCTACTTCCTAAAGCCTGCTCAAGCCGGCTCTGGTGAGATTGAGCTGCCTTCTCCTGCTTCATCGACTCGCGGTTTTGGCGAAGTTGCCCGCATGCGGCGCTCGGCGCTCGACTTCGTGGGAGGAAAGCGATCGATGTCGTTCGCGGAACTGTCTGCCATCCTTGCCTGCGCGGCCCAGCCGTTGCTGGCTGACTTTGCGGGCATGGGTTGCATTCAGCTTTATCTGTATGTTCACCGCGTCGATGGATTTGAGCCCGGCGTCTACAGGTTCTGGCCGGAGCGTGCCGAGTTGGAGCAGATGATGAATGGCGACCAGCGCGTAGCGGCCGCCGCTTTGAGCCTCGGACAGGACCTGGCCGGCAACGCTTGCGTGACCTTTTCGATGATTGGCGATCTCGATCGGGCTACGGACACGTATGGAGATCGCGGTTATCGTTCTGTGCATTTCGAAGCCGGCGCCATTGGCCAGCTTCTGTATCTCGCCGCTGAGTCACTGGGGCTGGGTGCCACCGGTATCGGCGCCTTTTACGATGACGAGGTGCACCGCCATCTCGCCTTGACTCCCAAACAAGGACAGGTTGTATACCACTTTGCGATTGGCTATCCAGTCCCCGATCCTCGCATGTCGGCGTGAAGTGAATTGCGAAGCTTTCTCCATCATCGATAGTAAAGCCGCCGGCACTCGGCGGCTTGAGCGCGAGCCGCAGCGCAGAGCAATTCGGCAGTGAGCAATTCTAGCCAGTATTCACGCGCCCCCGCCCCTCATTATGGACTGTGTGTAGATTCCTTCCCCGCCGGGGAAGCCCCCATTAACTCTCTGCCGTCGCGGATTGACCCGCATAGGAGAAAGCAATGCCGTATCACTTCACGAACATCCAGATCATCGTTGCAGCGGTTGCATTTGTCGTCGTCGCTCTGGTCGCCGTTACCGCGTATCTTCAACACCGCAAAGCCAAGACCGCGAAGCTCCGCAATCGCTTTGGATCCGAATACGAGCGCGCTGTTGTCGAGCATGGCTCTTCGCGCAAGGCCGAGGCAAAACTGGCCGATCGGAAAACCCGTGTGGAAGCGCTGAAGATCCGCGAGCTCGGAGCCACCGAGCGGGAGCGATTCGTCGCCGAATGGCAAACGGTGCAATCTCGCTTCGTCGATCATCCGAACGCTGCGGTCACTGAGGCAGACGACCTGATCGTTGCGCTGCTCGAAGCCCGCGGCTATCCAAAGGGCGACTTCGAACAGCGCGCGGCGGATGTCTCCGTCACCTACCCTCGCGTAATGGCAAACTTCCGCTTGGCGAACGCTATCGCGGTGCGGCCCGGCCGGACTGAAGCGAGCACCGAGGAACTTCGCACCGCGATGATCAAATATCGCGCCATCTTCGATGAACTGGTCGCGCCCCTGAGCTTCCAGGAGAAAAAGTCAGCCGCGTAGCGCGTCTACGGAATTGGGAGAATGTCCGGCTTGCGTGCGTTGCGGTCCGGCAGTTGATCGAGCAGGACTACATTGAGCAGCGACTTATGTACCTGGATGCGGCCGTTGTAGCTGATAAGACCGAGCTTGCGAAAGCGATTCATAAAAAAGCTGACACGAGACCGCGTGGTGCCGATCATATCCGCCAGCGTCTCTTGGGTGATGGGCGGGATGAAGGTCTCGGGTTCGCCGGGCTTGCCGAATTCCGCCATCAACAGGAGAATCCGCGCCAGGCGCTTCTCGCTGGAGTTGAACAGCTGATCGACAAGATCGGCTTGCGTTCGCATGCTGTGAGCCAGCAGAACCTTGAGGAATAAGTTGGCGAATGCAGGCTCGTCGTGCATGACGCGAATCATTTCATTTCTGCCGATCTTGAGCGCCGTGCAGGTGTTGACGGCAGTGGCCGTCGCCATATGCAACCCATCGATCGACGCGAGCGATTCCTCGCCGACAAAATCGCAAGCGGACAGGAGAGTGATGGTGGCTTCTTTGCCGTTTTGCGAAACGACGGTGACTCGTGCGCGGCCCTTTTGCAGATAAAACACGGACTCGGCGGGCTCGCCCTGGCAGAAGAAGGTTTCCTTCGGCTTCAATTCGATAATTTTCCGGCCGAGCCCCGCGTTGGCAAGAAAGGCTGCGGAATCGAATGTAATCCTTGTATTGCTCGTCAAGATACTACCTCGTTGGTGGTTCATAAGGGGACAATCTGGGCAAGATTGATCGCAATTACCATCAATGTCTGTCCATCATCGCTCTCGAGGGGAACGACTGACTGGTCACTATTGCTCAGCGTTCAGTGATTCACGCCAAAACTACTGCAAAAGCCGGCGCAGTTGATCCGGATGAACACTGCGTTCGATACCGTGCAAAGTTGACCATCCTTGAGGATTTCAGCTCTGACACTATCTATAAGGGCCAACCTATCCGGCAGCACAGTTCTTTCAGAGTGCCGGCCGCGCCTGGCACGGGCGCTGACGATCGGAGGAGAAGCGGCAATGTCATCCATGATGATTTCCGATTCACAGTCATTGCAAGTCCGCCGTCGGGATCCGGCACTCAGGCGGAGTGCCGCCTCCCTGGTGCGAGGTCCGAACCCGTGAGCGACCCAGGATTCACGGCAGCCGCAGGCATCAACCCGACGCTAGCGGAGCAGAGCAGCATACCTTTGCCCTCCATTTTTGGCTCCGTCACGGGACTGGTGAATGGCTTCTTCGAATGGTTCGGAAGCCTTGGAATATTTGCCTGGCAAGTTCTCAAGGCCGCCGTTACGCCTCCGTATGAGTGGCGGGAGCTGATTCGGCAGCTCGACGAAGTCGGATCGAAGTCTCTCCCGCTCGTCGCCTTGGCGGGCTCGGCAATTGGCGTCGTCATCTCATTGGAAGCTCGCTACAGCCTGAGTCGATTCGGCGCCAAGTCGCTGTTTCCCGCCACACTCGTGTACTCCGTGGTTCAGGTGATGGGCCCCGTGATTACGGGCCTGGTAGTGAGCGGCCGCGTGGGCGCCGGCATTGGCGCGGAACTGGCGTCGATGAAAGTGACCGAGCAGATCGATGCCATGGAGGCGTCGGCGATCAACCCCTACAGGTTCCTCGCGGCTACGCGAATACTGGCTTGCATCCTGATGCTGCCGCTTCTGACTCTTGCCGCCGACGCTTGCGGCTTGCTGACAGGATGGTTTGCGCAGGCGCTGGTCGAGCCTCTCTCGTTCCATCAATTCATCTCCAGCGGCTTCAGTGGCGCCACCTTCAACGCATTCCTGCCGCCGACCTTCAAGACCACGGTGTATGGACTAATCATCGGGCTGATCGCGTGCTTTACGGGAATGCGCACCCGCGGAGGCGCTGCGGGTGTGGGGCGCGCGGCCACTAACTCGGTAGTGCTGGCTTCGCTCTTCCTTATCCTGGCTGACGTTGTCCTGGTCAAGTTCATACTTGTTCTCTTTCCGTAACCGTTGCTTGAATAGCTCATGAGACTGATATGGCCACTGCTTTTGACAATGCGATGGAGCAAGAAGAGATCCAGCAAGACGGCAGTGCGCCATTGGTCGCGGTCGAGAAAGTACACAAGACCTTCGGGCCTCACATTGTTCTGAATGGGATCAGCCTGGGTGTGAGCCGCGGAGAGACTCTGGCCGTGCTCGGACGCAGCGGCACGGGAAAGAGTGTGTTGCTGAGGCTCATCATGGGCCTTGAATTGCCGGATTCGGGATCGATTCGTTTCCATAATCGGGAAATTGTCGGGCTGCCCATCGATCGACTTGGCGAAATCAGGAAGAAGGTGGGTTTCCTGTTTCAGAGTGCGGCGCTCTACGACTCGCTCACCGTAGCCGAGAACGTGGCGTTTCCCCTGGCACACCACCGGCGAGATATGTCGAAGTCCGCGCGAGCCGACCGGGTGACGCAGTTGCTGGCAGAAGTAGGCATGAAGGATGGCTTCGACAGAATGCCGTCGGATATCTCGGGCGGGATGCAAAAGCGTGTAGGCCTGGCGCGTGCGCTGGCTCTGGATCCGGAAATCCTGCTGCTCGATGAGCCGACAGCCGGCCTCGATCCCATCAGTTCGGGAGAAATCAACCAGTTGATTCTCAAACTTCAGCGAGAACGTCAGATGGCGTCCATCGTAGTGACTCACGACCTGCATAGCGCCAGGACGATTGCCGGCCGGCTGGCGCTGCTGAATGAGGGCAACGTGGTGATTGAGGGCACATTTGACGATCTTGAACAAAGCGGCATTGGGTTTGTGAAGGAATTTCTAGAGCAGTCGTAGGGGGAAACATGTCGAGAGTGGCACGGCTGGGAGCATTCATCGTTGTGACGCTGGCGGTTCTGGCCGCCGGGATCTTCATCATCGGAGGCAAGGAGTATCTGTTTCAATCCACATATCAATTAAAGGCGCAATTCGACAATGTGGCGGGTTTGTCTGCGGGGGCCGACGTGCAGGTGGGCGGCGTTCACAGCGGAACGGTGCATAGCATCGCGTTGCCCCACAAGCCCGGTGAAAAAGTCACGATAGTTATGGATCTCGACAAATCGACGCATGAGATTATCAAGAGCGACTCTGTGGCCACGATTGAAACCGCAGGCGTACTGGGTAGTCAGTATGTGGCCATTTCGTTCGGATCCGAAGGCCAAGCCGACGTCAGGGATGGCGAGATCATCAAGAGTGAACCACCGCTCGAGATGTCGGATCTGCTCAAAAAGACGAGCGGCATTCTGGATAGCAGTCAGCAAGCCATCGACAACACAACACTGGCAACCGCGCATCTGAATTCGGTAAGCGCCAAAATCGACTCGGGACAGGGAACCGTAGGCGCGCTGGTAAACGATAAGCAACTCTACAGCGACCTGGAGCAGACTACGACGACGCTGCATGCAACCATGCTCCAGGCGCAGACCGGAGTGACGGACTTTCAGGAGAATATGGAGGCCCTGAAGCACAACTTCTTCCTGAGCGGTTACTTCAAGAAGCGGGGCTACGAAGATTCCGGCGATCTGGCGGCAAACAGGATTGCCGGGCTTCCGCAGGAAGCGCCGCTGAAGGCATTTACGTACACAGCCAAGCAACTGTTCGACAGCCGCGATTCAGCGAAGTTGAAGAACCAGAAGTCGCTCAATGACGGCGGCAACTTTCTGGCGCAGAACCCCTTCGGATTTGCGGTGGTCGTAGTTTCGTCCGGTATGGAAGGCGATACCCAAAAGGACCTGGTGCTCACTGAAGCCAGAGCCATGGTTGTGCGCGAGTACCTGGTGGAAAACTTTGGATTCGACGACAGCCAACTGAAGACGCTGGGAATGGGCAAGCAGACAGGCGCGAACCTGGACGCGGACTGGGGCTCGATCCAGATTCTCATCTTCCCGGCCGGAACCGCGATGCCCAGCGACAAACCGGTGCCGGAGGCTAACATATCTCCAATAGGTGTCACACAGCCGGTCCAGGCGACGGCCGCGGCAATTCAAAAGCCGTAGGGCACAGATGGCTCAAGACGAAATCTGCAGCGATAAAGAAACGGCTCACCGGGAAGGTGCATGATGACCACATCCAAGTCAGATACTCTGGTGATCTTCGGAGTAACTGGCGATCTTGCTCACAAGATGATCTTCCCGGCGCTCTATGCGATGGTGAAGCGTGGCGTGCTCACGGTTCCGGTGATCGGCGTTGCCTTTCCGAAATGGAGCCTGGAGCGGCTGCACAGGCGGGCGATCGACAGCATCAAGCGATCCGGCGGCATCGATAACAAGCGTGCGCTTCAACATCTTCTGTCACTGCTCAAGTATGTGAACGGCGATTACAAAGACAACAACACATTCGCCACGATCAAACAGGCGCTCGGGGACGCGCGGCGACCAGCACACTATTTGGCGATTCCGCCTTCGCTCTTCGAGACGGTGATCAAAGGTCTCGGCGATGCAGGGCTGGCCAGGAATGCGCGAGTGATTGTGGAAAAGCCGTTTGGGCGCGATCTGGCCTCGGCGCGCGAACTGAACAAGGTTGCGCACGCATCGTTTCCTGAAGATTCAATCTTCCGCATCGATCACTTCCTCGGCAAGGAAGCGATCATGAATATTCTCTACTTCCGCTTTGCGAATTCGTTTCTGGAGCCGATCTGGAACCGCAACTACGTGGCCAGTGTTCAGATCACGCTCAGCGAGGATTTCGGCGTGGGAGGCCGCGGCGCATTTTATGAAACAGCCGGCTGCCTGCGCGACGTCATCCAGAACCACCTCTTCCAGATTGTGGCGCTCCTCGCCATGGAGCCGCCCGCGGGCCGCGACTTTGGCGCCGTACATAACGAGAAGGCCAAGATCTTCAAGGCCATGCGACCCTTGACGCCCGACGATATGGTGCGCGGCCAGTACGAAGGCTATCGAAGCGAGCCGGATGTGGCCAGGCGTTCCGACGTCGAGACCTTCTGCGCCCTGCGCCTCTTTATCGATTCATGGCGCTGGGAGGGAGTGCCCTGGTATCTGCGCTCGGGCAAGTATCTGCCCAACACTGCGACCGAAATCCTGGTGGAGTTGAAGCAGCCGCCGCAGGCGCTTTTTGCCGACGCAGCGCAACAGACAAGTCAATCCAACTACGTTCGCTTTCGGCTTTCTCCCAAATCGGCCCTTGCGTTGGCGGCTCGCGTGAAGCTTGCGGGCCAGGAATTTATCGGAGAGCAGCGGGAACTCTTCTTGTCAGAAGAGCAGCCGGGAGAGGAGACGCCTTACGAGAGGCTATTGGGCGACGCCATACATGGTGACGGCGCGCTCTTCACTCGCGAGGACGCCATTGAAGCAGCATGGGCGGTCGTCGATCGTGTTCTCAAGACCCATCACCGTGTTCGCCCTTACAAGCGCGGCACCTGGGGGCCGAAGGGCGCCGACGCACTCATTGCCGCTGACGGCGGATGGCATAACCCGATCGCCTGAAACATTATCCGGACGAAAAGCCAAGCTGCCAAACCTCATCTTCTCCCGCTTCGATCCAAGCCGGCCATTCTAATCCCCACCATTTCAGGTGAGCACTGTAGCTCAGCTATTTCCGCATGGCTTTGAAAGAATAAGGGTGAAGCAGGGTGAGGTCTCTCCTCTTCCCGATGGTTCCACGCTTCAGTGAGTCCATCTGATTGGCGTATCTCTTGGCCGTCGGCTTTGTGACTGCTCGAAGATGCCTTGAATGTCGACCGGTTCCAAGAAGATGATTGGAGAACATGTTATGCCGCTTATGACCGTTGTTATCACCCTTGCCGTAGTAGGACTTTTGCTATGGCTGGTGAACCGTTTTATCCCCATGCAGGGGACGATCAAGGGGATCCTGAATGCCATCGTGGTCATTGTGGTCGTTGTCTGGATCGTAAACATCTTTGGGTTGATGCACTACATTACCCAATTCCACGTCGGGCAGTGACCGTGTAAGCTGCCAAATCCGCAGCCGTCGTACGTCAACGCAAGACAAGCACAACGCGACATGGCAGAGTTATGCCCAAAGGAAATCTCGTGAATCGCATACTTTTGTTAGCAGCCGGACTTTCGCTCGGCTTGAGCGCTCTTGCTCAAACCACATCGCAGGCGACATTGGTTGTCGAACCCGCGGGCCCGGTCTCCACATTCCGTGTGGTCGTGATCAGCCGCAGCGTGCAAGCCGTCAACTACGGGCATCGCAGCGGAGCCACGGATGTCGATTTTGCCGGCACGGCATTGCTACCTTCAGCCGACGGCAGGGCCAAGGTGCGCAGCAAACGCGGCACCATGGAAGTGGAAGCGGAGTTCGGCAACCTGCAAAGTCCCACGACATTCGGCAGCGAGTATCTTACTTACGTCTTGTGGGCCATCTCGCCGGAAGGGCGCCCTGTCAACCTCGGCGAAGTGCTCGTAGGCGGCAATGATCGCAGCAAGCTGACTGCGACCACAGATCTCCAGGCCTTCGCGCTGATCGTTACCGCGGAACCATACTATGCCGTCCGCCAGCCCAGCAATGTCGTGGTGCTCGAGAACGTGATTCGCGCCGACACCAAGGGAACCAGCGAGGCGGTGGACGCCAAATATGAGCTGATGGAGCGCGGAGGATATCTTCCTACCGGCTACAAGTTCGACCCCGTGGTTCTGAGCGCCAATCTGCCATTGGAGTTCTACGAAGCGCGCAATGCGCTGCGCATCGCACAATCTGAAGGCGCGGAGCAGTATGCGGGCGATAGTTATCGGCACGCTGTCGAATTGATGAAGAGCGCGGACGACGACGCCAGCGACAAACACATCGACAGGAAGCCGCTGATTGCAGCTTCACGAGAGACGGTACAGACCGCGGAAGATGCGCGAGAGATCGCGGTGAAGAAGATCGACGAGCAAGCTCGCGCGGACGCACTGCAATCCTCCAGCGACGCACAGGGAAGATTGCAGGTTCAAGCCGACGAAGCTACCCGGCAGAAAGAGATAGCTCAGTCCGATGCGGCCAAGACACAGGCAGACGCGGCCGCTGATCAAGCAGCATCCGCGGCAGCGGTTGCCGCGGCTCAGGCCGATGCGGATAAATCCCGGCTGGATGCGGAGCAGGCGCAGCAGGGCCAACACCAGGCGGATAGCGACAAGGCGGCAATGCGCGCGCAGTTGTCGGAGCAGCTGAACAAAATACTCGAGACGCGCGACAGCGCACGCGGCCTGATTGTCAGCATGTCCGATGTGTTGTTCGATACCGGCATGTATTCATTGAAGCCCGGAGCAAGGGAGAAGCTGGCGAAAGTTGCTGGAATCCTGATCGCCTATCCAACCCTCAACATTGAGGTTGGCGGCTACACCGACAATGTGGGCAGCGATGACATGAATCAGAAACTCTCTGAGAACCGCGCCGGCGCCGTGCGGGATTACCTGGTGGAAGAAGGCGTATCGACAAACTCAGTGAACGCAAAGGGCTTCGGTAACACTCTGCCCGTCGCCTCAAACGATAACGCCGCCGGAAGGCAGGAGAACCGAAGAGTTGAACTGGTTGTTTCCGGCGACGCAATCGGTACACCGGCAAATTCGACTACGGGTAGCTTGTAATTGAGCAGAGATGAAACCGCTGCGGCCTTGAAATAGGCCGTAGCGCGTCTTATACAGTCCTGCTGGTCGGCAGTAAACGAGGAGCGAAATATGCTTGGAACTATTTTGATTGTGGTCCTTCTTTTGGCGCTATTCGGAGCGCTGCCGCGGTGGTCACACAGCAGTAATTGGGGCTATTATCCGAGCGGAGGATTGGGCCTGCTCCTCTTAATCGTTGTCGTGCTTCTGATTCTGGGTCGAATTTGAGGAGCTTGGCTTTTGAAGGTTTGGCTGCGCGACGGCGCTTTAGAGAGTATGCTTAAGTCAGCAGTCTTCCCTTCTCGCCTTTAGCTTCTCAGGGTGCGCTCCAGACGAGCACCGTTCAAGCATGCAGCAGAACGATTGGAGCGGCAATGAGCCTCATCAAGAAAATCGATGTGAAAGAGCATTTTGCCGCCAAGCGTCGCATGCGACTGGTTGCGGCGCGGCAAGCGAGCCTGGCCGATGCGACCGGGTTCTCAGGCGTCGCGCCTGACCTCCAAAGAGCAAATGCCGCGGACATTGTTGAGGATTTCCTCGGGAAACCTCCTTCTCCGGGCCAGTCTATAGCCTCGGCTGCAGTTGCCAACGAATCTGGCGGGAAGCATTTGCCCGCAGTGCTGGAAAGCCGGCAAGCGTGAAGCTGCATACCGTATTTCTGCGCGAGGGATGCACCCTGCCGGAGCAATCCGATCTCTGCCAGGTGCCGTTTTGCACGGGCTGGACAGAAGCGAATGGGACCCTGGTCACGCAACTGGATTTCGGCATCCGCGGCGCGGGCTGGCACTTCATGTGGATTGCGGGTTCTCACTCGTCCCGAGGTCTGGGTAGAACTCAGGAGGTTGCGGTCCACAAGGCATTGGTTCGCGCCCTTGGCGGTGTGAGGGAGCGCTTCAACGCAGCCGAGCTTGGCTCGATACAGGTCTCGTCCTTTCTAGGCTTCCAGATGGCAAAAGTGACGATCTACGCCCGGCACATACAGAAAGAAACTTCGCTTGACCGCGCCGAACGGAGCCGTCTTCAACAGCTTCCAGCGCACTAGCGTCTTTACTTCCCGCAACAGAAATCAGACTGCAAGGCCCGAGCCAATGAGTCTGCACAGAGATGCCTTGCACTGTGTCGAACCCGAGCGAAAGCAGGACAAATGTCTCTGACTCATACAACTGATCTCGAAGAACAGCCCGGAGACCTTCTAGCGGCGCCGTCCTCGCAGATTGTTCGGGAAGGTTGCAGTCTGCCTTTGCCGACGCGCATTGCCTTTGTGGGAAACTATCTGCCGCGCCAGTGCGGGATAGCAACATTTACGACTGACCTATGCAGCGCACTCGCAACCGAGTACGGTAAGGGCCGGCTGTTTGCGATTCCCGTCAACGATCCGGAATCAAGCTATGTGTATCCAGAGCAAGTGCGCCTGGAACTGGAGCAAGAGGATCTGACATCGTATGAACGCGCCGCGGAGTTTCTCAACTTCAACGGCAATGACCTGGTCTGCGTTCAGCACGAATACGGCATCTATGGCGGAATTGCGGGTAGTCACATCCTGACGTTGATGCACAAATTGAAGATGCCGGTGGTGACAACGCTCCACACAGTTCTGCGGGAGCCGGATGCGGATCAGCGCATGGTGCTTGAAGAGATCGCGCGGCTTTCCGATCGCGTAGTTGTCATGAGCAGGCAAGCGGCGCAGTTTCTGCGCGAGGTGTATGCGGTCCCGGACGAAAAGATCGATATCATTCCGCACGGCGTGCCCGATTTTCAATTCATGGATCCGAATTACTTCAAAGACCGGTTCGGCGCCGAAGGGAAATCCGTACTCCTCACGTTCGGCCTGCTATCGCCTAACAAGGGAATTGAAAACGTGATTCGAGCGCTGCCCGCGATTCTGGCGAGACATCCGAACGTGGTGTACATCGTATCCGGCGCCACGCATCCGCATATCCGGCGCCACGAGGGCGAGGCTTATCGCGAACAACTGCAGGCGCTGGCAGAGCAGCTTGGCGTGTCTTCCCAGCTGATTTTCAACAACCGTTTTGTGAGCGCTGAAGAACTGGTTGAGCACATTGGCGCGGCCGATATTTACATCACGCCCTACCGGCAGGAGGCGCAGATCGTTTCCGGCACGCTGGCCATTGCGCTCGGCGCGGGCAAGGCGATCATTTCCACTCCGTATTGGCACGCGAAAGAACTCCTCGCAGATAAGACAGGCGTGATTGTGCCGTTCGAGAATCCCGATGCAATTGCCGAGGCCGTGCTTCGCCTTATGGATAACGACGGCGAACGGCACGCCATGCGGAAGCGCGCCTATCTGCACTCACGGGAGACAATATGGCCCAAGGCGGCGCGGAAGTACATGGCCAGCTTCCAGCGCGCACGCTTCGAACGCTCGTTGCAGCCAAGGGCAGCCCAAAAGGACGATGTGGCGACAAGCGCGCCCGATGACCTGCCGGTGCTGAATACCGGTCATATGTTGAGCATGACCGACGACACGGGCATTCTGCAGCACGCAATTTTCTCCGTGCCCAATGCAGGCGAAGGTTATACGACCGATGACAACGCGCGCGCGCTGATCGTTTCGACCCTTCTGGACGAAACCCGTTCGCGCCCTGGCACACTTGAGAATCTTCGCTTGTCTCATCGTTATCTCGCCTTCTTATGGCTGGCTTTCAACGCCGAAAAGGGCAGATTCAGAAATTTTCTCGGCTATGACCGGCGGTGGCGGGAAGAGATTGGATCGGATGATTGTCATGGCCGTGCCTTATGGTCGCTTGGGAAGGTTCTCGGCCATTCGCGGGATGCGGGATTGAGAGGAGCGGCGGGCAGGCTCTTCGAAGCCGCGGTCCCGGCAACGCTCGCGTTCACCAGCCCCCGCGCATGGGCTTTCTGCATCCTGGGAATGCAGGCCTATCTGGACTGGTTCCCCGGCGACAGAGCCATACAGGGTGCGCGGAATACGCTTGCGAACCGGCTCCTCGATATCTACGAGCGAAGTCACTCCGCGACGTGGAGATGGTTTGAGAAGAGCCTTTCCTATTCCAATGCCAGATTGTCGCAGGCGCTCATCCTCGCCGGATGGCGGAGCGACAACCAGAGAATGATCGAAGCCGGGATGGATTCTCTCAAGTGGCTTGTCGCCGAGCAGCATCGCAGCGACAGGGATATCTTTGTGCCCATCGGATCCAACGGATTCTTTCTTGAAGGAAGTGAAAAGGCGCGATTCGATCAGCAGCCCGTGGAGGCGTGCGCAACCGTTTCAGCTTGCCTTGAGGTCTACCGGCTGACGGAAGAAAGCCAATGGTTGGAAGAAGCCCAACGTGTCTTCCGCTGGTTCCTGGGTAAGAACGACCTGCAGGTTCCGCTCTACGACGCAATCACCGGCGGATGCAGAGATGGACTTCATCCCGACCGCATCAATGAAAACCAGGGAGCGGAGTCGACGCTTTCGTTCCTGATGGCCCTGCTCGAAATGCAGGCAGCTAAAGTAGCGAGCGTAAGCGAACTGCAACAGGAAATGAGTGTCTCGTCTTGAATCCAACTATTTCGACCGTTGAAATGCCGGAGTCCATCGACCGGGAACAGGAAAAGACCGAAGCGTGTATCGAATGCCCTCTGTTCAAGCGCTATTCCGGCAATCCAATCCTCAGCCGTGAGAACTGGCCCTATCCGATTAACAGCGTTTTCAACGCAGGGGCAGTTCGGCTCTCGAATGGGGATACTCTGCTTCTATGCCGGGTGGAAGACCGGCGAGGTCTGTCCCACCTGTGTGCCGCGCGTTCCGCGAACGGAATCGATAACTGGCGCATCGATTCTCAACCGACGCTGCAGGCAAACCCTCGCGAATTTCCAGAAGAAATCTGGGGCATCGAAGATCCGCGCATCACTTACGTTCCCGAGCTCGAACAATACGCGGTGGCTTACACTTCTTTCGCGCGCGGCGGTCCCGGAGTCTCCCTGGCACTCACCAAAGACTTCAAGAGCTTTGAGCGCTACGGGGTCATCATGCAGCCGGAGGACAAAGACGCCGCGCTGCTGCCCAGGAGAATCGGCGGGCTTTGGGCGCTGATTCACCGGCCGGTAACGACGCTCGGCGCGCACATGTGGATCTCCTACTCGCCCGATCTGCGGCATTGGGGAGGTCATAAGATCATCCTCGAGGCACGCCGCGGTGGGTGGTGGGACGCAAACAAGATTGGACTGTGCTCTCCTCCGATTGAAACAGCAAAAGGATGGCTGACGATTTACCACGGAGTGCGGCAAACGGCATCCGGAAGCATTTATCGCCTGGGACTGGCGCTCTTTGACTTGAAGAACCCGGAAGTCTGTATCCAGCGAGGAGATTCATGGATGTTCGGTCCGGAAGCCCCTTATGAACGCGGCGGAGACGTCAAGGATGTCGTGTTTCCCTGCGGGCAGACAATCGGCGCGGACGGAGATACGGTCAACCTTTATTACGGAGCGGCGGATTCGTCGATGGCGCTGGCCACCGGCAGCATCGGTTCCCTGCTTGCATGGCTGGACTCGAATTCCAGCCCACTGGAAGGAAGCGCACAGCAACGCAATCTGGCGTCCGGGCGCTAGGAGTATTCGAGATGAACTTTTCAAACCGTGTATGGCCCGCGTGGGTGCCGCGTCCGCTCTGGATACGGCGCGAGTGCCCGTGGTGCAATTCGCTCAAATTCAAACCAGCCGAGTTGCGGTCGTTCGACGGCCTGCTCGGCATGTTTGCGCTGCGCCCGGTTCGCTGCATGTTTTGCTGGCGGCGGTACTACTGGTTTACATTGCGGGACGCGAATGCAGCATGAGTCGATGGCATGACGATGTTTGTCCCACAGGCTGCTCAATCTCATGCAACGCACCCGCGTCACGTGCTGGTGCCGCACTGGCTCACGCACCTCGGAGCTCTGGGACTCTTCTTGGTCGCGGTGCTCGATTCTTCAGCGATCCCACTGCCCATTCCGGGCAGCACCGACCTCCTTCTGCTTTGGCTCGTGGCACACCGCGGAAATCCCTGGCTGCTTGCCTCCTGTGCCATTGCGGGCAGCATCGTGGGCGGCTACACCACCTGGCAAATTGGACACAAAGGCGGCAAAGCTGCGCTGCAGCACTATGTGCCGGCGCGGCTCCTTGGGCGCATCGTCGTCTGGGTCGAGCACCATCCGGCGCTGTCGGTTTTTCTTCCCGCCGTGCTTCCTCCGCCCATTCCGCTGTCGCCGTTTGTGCTCGCATCCGGGGCATTGGGCGTTTCTCGCGGGCGCTTTCTTGCCGTATACGGCGCGGCACGTACCCTTCGTTATTCCATCGTTGCATGGCTTGGCGTAGCCTACGGGCCTCGCGTAGTCCGGATGTGGTCGGGGACTCTGCAAAAGTGGTCGGCTCCGCTGCTTTGGGTGTTCGCCGGAGTGCTGGTCGGCGGCGTCTGCCTGGGTATTCGCAAGATTCGCGGCTTGCGCAAGTCCGATGCCGTCGAGGAACGCGAATCGCATCCCCACGCAGCTCTTGCGGACTGAACCGCGGGCGTAGCTCTCTTCTGCGCTTCGTGTCTTTTGCGTTTGCCGTCCGCTTGGGTAGTGCAACGCACCAACTCAAAAGCAAAAACAGCGGCCGGGCATAGGCTGCCCGGCCGGAAACGGACTCAACGGAGAATCATGGCTGTCAGCGAGGCCTGGCCGGCTCCGCTTGCGGCCTTGCCTGAGGCTCGCGGGACTGCAAAGCCTGCTGCTGTGCCGCGTGCCTTTGCGACAGCTGCTGCGTTTGTTGCTGATGCTTTTGTTCCAGTTTTTGTGTGTTCGCGCTGGCCTTCTGCTGATGTTCGTCATCCTGCTTCTGCTGAAGGTCTTGCCGCTCCTGAGTTTGTTTGGCGATCAACTTGTCCTGCTGCTGGTCGTACTTCCTGTCGGCTTTCGCATTTCCTGAGTTGGCCGGCGCAGGGCGAGCAATCGGCGGAAGATCTTTTGGATGGATCGCGGCGCGAGTGTCAGTCGCCGCACCGCTGGTTCCCGCCCTGGAAGCCTCTCCAGTCTCTTTCGGCGATGCTGCTGCGTGTTCGCTGAAATCCCCAGGTTTTTGCGTCGCGGCGATTACCGGCTTGCCGTGGTTCGCCGCTGCGCGCTGCTCCGGATTGGCGCGCGCTTCCTGCGCATGTTCAATTTGAGCAGCTACTGCCGGAATGTGCCTCTGTCTTGCCGCAGCCTCCTGTTGAGATGTTGGACGTGCCTCGACCCCGCCACGTCCGCCGTTGAAGCTGACGCGGCTGTCGTTGTTGTTCTCGACTCTTTCGTTGTAGACGTTGTGAATATTCACGACATCTATGTTGTTGACGGAGCGGTTATAGAAAAAGTGTCCGTGATCCCAACGGCCGCCGCCGTAGCCTCCGCCCCAGTAGCCGAAGCCGTAGTTGATGCCGCCATAAAAGCCGACGCTTTCTCCCCAATAGCCTTCATTGAAGAGATATCCGCCTTCGCCCCATCCCCAATAACCCGGGGTCCAGAGGAAGCCGACTTCCGGGGCCTGCACCCATGTGCCGGGCACCCAGTAATAATCGGAGACGCTGTTGTCATAAGCCCAATAGCCTGGGGTCCAGAGATAGCCATCGCCGGGGCAAATCGGTTGCTCGTAAACCGGCAGAGCAGGCGGGCCGATTGAAACCCTTATGCCAATTTGTCCGAATAAAGCGGCCGGAATGGCCAATAGCAGAAGCGCCAGCAGAAAGCGGATCGTTCGCATACTAATCTCCTTGCCAGATCATCCTTCGATTGCCCGCATGCACTGCGCTGCTCCGGGCTGCGAGAACTGAAAGGCTGCGCATGACGCGCCACGGTCAAGGCTTCCACGGATGCCCGGCGAAGTCTGTGCACATCTGCTCACATTTCGTGGATACTTAATCGAATCTATTGCTGCTGACGTTTCTCGTGCTCCCGGCGCGGCTTACCGGTTGGCTTTGTGGACGACATCTTTGCCTTTTCCTAACGCACTTTCAAGTTTGCCCTTTACCTGCTGGGCAATTCCCTTGACCTGGAGCGGTGTGTCGCCGGTTAACTTGCCTGCCGTACGCTTGACGCTTCCCACTACTTCGTCGATAGTTCCCTTCACCCGGTTTCTGTTCATTGCCTCACCTCCGCGGATTGGACTCTTGTGTCTTCGACTAAGGAATCGCTCAAATGCAAGCGGCGGAGCTGGTATGCTCCGCCGGCTGCTGCATCGACCAGTTACTTGTGGTCGCCTCCAGCGTGTGCTTCGGGGTGAGCTTGACCGCCGCTACCCTTGCGAGCCTCGCCTCCGCCGGCGTGCGGAGCCGCGCCGCGCGGGGCCGAGG
>JBAUBR010000448.1:0-5171 GCA_049676965.1 Occallatibacter sp. | reverse complement strand
TACAGCGGTTCCACAATTGCTGTATCCCGAATCCACTACCTTCAAGTGGCTTTTTCCTCAAGAAAAAGCCACCTTTCACGACGCCAAACAGGACACGTGAATTGTGGAACCGCTCTAGAGTCCAGCGGCCTTCTGCAGCCAGAAGTGTCAACTGTCGCCCATAGGCCGAGTCACTCACTGAGGCGTTGTTCCGGCTTCTTTGGCGTTCTGGTTGGTGGACCAGAGATCCCGTTGGCTGGGATTTCAATCTTCAACCCGCATCAACCAGGGATTTACAAACGGAGTTACTCCTCCAACTTATCCTTGCATAACTCGGCAAAGGCCTCCATGGCGGGCGAAACCCACTTATCCTTGTGCCATAGGATGTGCGTGGCAATATCGAGCGACGGACCCGCCCAGTGCAGCGCCTTGACCTGGTTCTGGCGTAACTCGCGCGCCACCACAATGGCCGGCAGCAGCGCCAGGCCCATGCCCGCGGCCACGCACTGCTTGATCGCTTCCACGCTCGAGAATTCGGTTATGTGGCCGGGGCGGATGTTCTGCATTGCCAGCAAGCGATCGAACTTGAGCCGGTAACTGCATCCCGATTCGGTGAGCAGCAGCGATTCGCCGGCCAGGTCGGCGGGCTTGACGGTCGGCCGCGCGGCGAAGGGATGCTCCGCATCGCACAGCAGGAACACGCGCTCGGTGCGCAGCCGCATCGATTGAAATGGTCCGTCGGGGGTTGTATCGGCCATCACGATCGCCATGTCGAACTTGCCGGCTTCGAGTTTGACCCCGACAGTGGCGTTGAAAAAAGGCATGAAAATGAGCTCCACATGCGGAAAGCGCCGGCGGAATGCGCGCAGCACCTGCGGCAGCCGGTAGGTCAGCACGCTTTCCGGCGCGCCCACGCGCAGTGGACCGCAGGGCTCGGCCCCGTTCTGGATGGCGCGTTGCCCCTGCTCCATGGCTGCGAGGGCCTGCACGGCGAAGGGCTGGAATCGCCGTCCGGCTTCGGTCATGGTCACGCGGCGGCCCAGCCGGTCGAAGAGCGGCGTGCCCAGCTCCTCTTCGAGCGCCTTGATCTGCGCGGTCACGTTCGACTGCACGGTATGAACCTTCTCGGCGGTGCGCGTAAAGTTCAGCTCCTCGGCCAGGGTGCGGAAGATCTGCAGTTGCCGGACTTCCATCGGACCATCTCCTGTACAGATGGAAATCATTCTATCAATCTATTGGACGAATGTGCCAGCCGGGCCCAAACTGGCTCCAAGGTGCAAGGCAGTACACCAAAGTTTCATGCACCGACGAAGGTGGAATGCCGATCCTACCCAGTGTGGTGATGGCGCGGAGACCGTCGCATGTTCCAAAATGTGCATCTTAGTTCAAGTGGCTTTGGAAGTATGAAAGACTGCCCCACGCACGGCGCTTGCACCCCTCGCCACCGCGCCGGTATTGTCTCGACGCTGCTTCTCATCTCAGCCCTCGCCGGTCCGCTCGCATCCGCCCAGCCGGCGGAGAAACCAATTGAGCGCACCAGCGTGGTTGTTTTTGCCGACCGCGCCATGCAGCCGGAGCAGTGGGCCACGCTCTTTGCCGCGCTTCGTTTGGGGGTGGCCGGCGGCGGCCGAGAAACGCAGCCGCTCGACCAGAACGCCGACTTTGTGCGCGGCGACGAAGTGGTTCCCGGATTCCAGGTGCAATCGGCAATCACCGTATTTCTGCATGGCGATTGCACCCTGTCGCCGCAGGCGTACAGAACGGCTTTCGCCGTTCCATTGGGCTGGGTGCGCCGCGTAGACGGCCGCATCGAGCCCTTTGTGCACGTGGACTGCACGCGCATCGCCGAGGTCCTCGGACCGCAGGCCATGTGGATGAACAAGGAGCGCCGAACCCAGGCCATGGCCGAGGCCATGTCGCGCGTCATTCTTCATGAATGGATTCACATTGCCACGCAGAACGCCGGGCACGCCGAGCGCGGCATCGCCAAGGCCGAGTTTGGCGTCGCCGACCTGCTGGCCGGCATTCCGCCCATCTACATGCCGCACACCGGGCAATAAGGCGCGTCAACCGCCGGCCCTCACTCCCAGCAGGTGCGTCACCGCTTCCACAATCCGCGCGTGAACTTCGTCGATGGTTAACTCGCCCTCGATGAGCACCATGCGCTGCGGCTCGCGCGCGGCAATCTCGCGGTACTTCTCGCATACGCGGCGGTGAAAGCCAAGCTCTTCGCGCTCGAATCGGCCTTCATCGCGCCCATTCTGGCCAATGGAGCGTTCGTTGCGCCGTTGCGCGCGCGCCAGGCAGGCTTCGAGCGGCGGCAATAGCAGCAGGGTCAGGTCGGGATGCAGGTTACCGCAAGTCAACCGGTGCAGATCCAGCACCAGCGAAGAGCCCAGCCCGCGTCCGCCGCCCTGGTAGGCCTCGGTCGAATCCGTAAAGCGGTCGCACAGCACGATCCGCCCTTCATTCAGCGCCGGCTCGATGACCTCGGCGATGGCCTGCGCGCGGTCGGCAAACATCAGCGCCAACTCCGTCATGGGCGCTAATCCCGTCGAGCGCGAATCCAGCGTCAGGGCGCGAATTCGTTCCCCAGTGACCGTGCCGCCCGGCTGGCGAGTCACAACTGGTACGCGGCGATCAATCTCGGAATTGTTTCTCGATTCGGCCTCAATTTCTTCAAGGTGTTTCTCGATCCACGAGGCCAAACGCTTGATTTGCGTGCTTTTACCGGAACCATCGAGACCTTCGAACGTAATGAGTACGCCGCGCGGCATGGCGTGAGTCTACCACCTCGAACAAGGGGCGAGACGGCCTGGCACGCCGTATGTTACAAACGGATGTATTTTCTCGAACGCATCGGGGCCGCCCTTCGCTCCGAAGATCAAAGGAGACCATGCACTCCCCCTCGATTCGCACGCTGTTGCTCTGCGGCTGCGTCGCCGCTCTTCTTGCGTCCACCACACAGATCCGTTCCCAAAACCTCACCCTGGAAGGCCAGACCGGCGGATTCATCACGCCAACCGCATATGTCGTCTACACGGCCAAGGGCCAGTTCTTCTCGCATCCTGCCGTGGGCTACCACTTTGTCAACACCGACAAAGTCATCGGCGACATTCACACCTTCAACATCGCCGAGGGCTTCGCCAATCGCGCCGAGCTGGGCTACACGCGCTCCGTCCACATCGAGGGCGACAGCCCGCTCTTCAGCAGCCTGTGGAATTACGCTGGCATGAACATCTTCAACGGCAAAGTGGTGGCGATCAAAGACGGATGGGGCAGCCCATTCACTCCCGGCCTGGCCGCCGGCTTTGTCGTCCGCACAGGCGACAAGTTCGTCTCGGGCGCCATCGACGGCAAAACCTACACCAATGAAGACGTCTACGTAGCCGCGACAAAGACCTGGCTGCATGCCCCCCTGCCGTTCCTGGCCAATCTCGGCTGGAAGGCCACCAACGCCTCCATCTACGGCATCGGCGGACAGGCCACGCGCTTCGGCGGCCGTCTGTTCGGCGGCCTCGGCTTTCCACTTCCAGGGCCGCTCCATACGGCCATTGTCCCCGCCGCCGGATTCACCCAGGAACCGCCGAATTCCAAGAATCTGGGCGCAATTCTTTACCCTCCTGGGAGTCCGTCCCATCTGCCTACCACGCTCGACTACGCGGTGCGCGTCACGCAGAAGGAGCATCCTCACTTCGCCTTCGATATCGGAATCGGCCAGGTTGCCGGCATGATCGGCACCACCATTGTCAACGCCGCTCCGGTTGGTGTTCCGCCGGTTTATGTGCCGGTGCCCGTGAACCTGGAAGCGCGCCACGTCTTCGGCATGGGATTAAGTATTCTTCCTTAAAGCATCTTTGGAGAGAGCAGGGGCCTGAAGGCCCCTGAGACCGGCGGAGCGATTCGGTGGCTTTTAGGCCCGGGTCTGTTTCTTCCTATGCCAGCTCAATCCTTTAAGTGTGAGTCCCAGTCACCTTTGGCGCAAACCGCGTCTCAGGCGGCACAAGCGATAAGTCCGTGGCTAAAGCCACTCTCGTTGCACGTTGCTTTCAGGAGCCTGAAGGCCCCTCTCCCTCTAAATGCCTCGTGTTCGGACGGTGGTTGCGCTGTGAATCTCTATCGCGAAGCAATGCTCCCATCGGAAAACAAACAACCGATTCATTTCCAGCGGGATAGTGCCCACTCCCATTCCGTCAGCCAAAACTTTAATTGATCGCCAATACAACTCCGCACCGTCAGACCGGTTCGAAAGCTCAGTAGGCTGTTTGCTCCCGGTTTGGGCCATATATATGGGATTTGCCACTAGCTTCGGAAACTTTGCTTCGCTTGTGCACGCGCTTTCCTTCCCGAAGAATCTCACCCCGGCTCGCCCAATACAAAAGCTCAGCAGGATTGCAGCAGCTCAAAACAGGCCTGTGCCGGTGCGAAGTAAGTAAACGCTCCGCGCGGCAAAGGTTCGATCGAAAGATCAGGAGGTTCTTCATGCGATTGTTTCGCTCTGCGCATTTGCTTCTGCTTGCGCTGCTGCTGGCGGCGATTCCAGCCACCAGCCACGCTCAATTTTCCGTTGGCATCAGCGTCGGATTTGCTCCGCCCGTTCTGCCCGTTTATGTTCAACCCCCGTGCCCCGAGCCCAACCTGCTGTGGACTCCCGGCTATTGGGCCTACGGAGCGGACGGCTACTTCTGGGTTCCCGGCGCATGGGTTCCGGCGCCTGAACCGGGCCTGCTCTGGACTCCGCCTTACTGGGGATGGTCCGGCGGACAGTTCGGCTTCCATGAAGGCTACTGGGGCCCGACCGTCGGCTTCTACGGCGGCGTGAACTACGGCTTTGGGTACATGGGTGTCGGATTCGCTGGCGGCGAATGGCGAGGCGGAACGTTTGCCTATAACACCGCTGTCATGCACGTGAACACCACCATCATTCACACCACCTACGTCAACGAGACCATCGTGCACGAGAACACAATTGTGAACACGCGGCACGTGGCCTACAACGGCGGCCCGGGCGGCATTCAGCACCAGCCGACTGCTCAGGAACGCGCCGCCGAAAGCCAGCACCATATCGCTCCAACGTCAGTTCAAACCCAGCACATCGCGCAGGCCCGCGCCGACAAGACTGCTTACGCGAAGGCCAACGGCGGCCATCCGCATACGCTGGCCGCGGCCCGGCCGCTAGGCCCGGTGCGCAC
>JBAUBR010000447.1:0-17744 GCA_049676965.1 Occallatibacter sp. | reverse complement strand
CGCCAGGCTCGCCATCGCCGGCGCGCCGGACTTGCCGACCGAACCCCCAACCACCAGCACGTGGCCGAAGTTGCCCTTGTGCGACGAAGCCGGTCGTGGTGCCTCAGTGAGCGCATGCGCCGAGCCGGCCCAATCCAATCCAAGCGCGGAAACAATTGCGCCATCCGGCGAGCCGATAGGCGCAACGACGATGGGCTGGTTCCAGCGGCGGGTCAACTGGCCAAACACATGCGCCGGCTTGGGTGCGGTAAAGGTGACGACTGCGTCGGCGGGAAAGACCGGCGTGTCCACGGTGGAATTGGTGTCATCGGCCGGCCAGCCCGAAGGCAAGTCGACCGCAAGAATGGGCGCATGGCTGGTCTTGACCCACTCGAGCGCGGCCAGCGCCAGGCCCTTGATTGGCGGCTTGAATCCCGTGCCCAGCACGGCGTCGACGATCAGGTCCGCGGAAAGCGCACCGTCATGGCGAGCCAGCTCTTCGGCGGCGTTCACCACGTGGATCAAGCCATGCGGCGGGCTGGCCAGTTCCTGCCACGCCAAGGCCGCATCGCCTTTCAGGTCTTTGGGAGAGCCCAGCAGCAGCGTGGTCACTTCCATTCCCGCAGAAGCCAGCAGCCGCGCCGCCATCATGCCGTCGCCGCCATTGTTGCCGCGCCCGCACAGCACGGTGATGCGCCGCGCATGCGGGAAATGCTTGCGCGCAATAGCCGCAACGGCCGTGGCAGCAGCGCGCATCAGCTCGATCGACGGAACTCCGAAGCGCTCGGTGGTGGCGCGATCGCAGGCCTGCATCTCTTGAGCGGAGAGAACGTGCATGAGAGCAATGGTAGCCGCTCAGGCGGGAATTAGGGATCGGGAAGCGAGCGCAACGTGGTAATAGCAGCGGTGCGGGATGCGATGGTTTCGCTTGCATCGGCGGTGGGTGGGCTGCAATCATCGCTGCGGCCATCCAATGGTGCCCTGCTCATGAGATTCGGCAGAATACTTCTACTTGTTTCCATTGCTGCGACCTCTGTAACACTTCTTCCTCAGCCCTCGGGCTGGCCGCCGCCGCCGGGCCATGTCACGATCAACGTCTGGCCCGGCACTGCGCCGGGCGAGCAGCCTAATCAGCCGCCCGAGGCCGACACCACCATGGCCAAGGATAACCTCGTCGCGGGCAAGCCGGTGGTTCGCCTGGGCAACGTCTCCGTGCCAACGATCACGCTGTACGAACCCAGCCATGGGAAGAACGGCGCGGGCCCCGCGGTGGTGGTCTTCCCCGGCGGCGGCTATCGCATCCTGGCCATCGACCTCGAGGGCACCGAAGTCTGCGACTGGCTCAACTCCATCGGCGTCACCTGCGTTCTGCTCAAATATCGCGTGCCGGACACCGGACCGTATCCCAAATCCGCGGCCGCATTGCAGGACGCGCAGCGCGCCGTGGGCCTGGTGCGCGAGCACGCGCGCGAATGGGGCATCGACCCCAACCGCGTCGGGGTGCTGGGCTTTTCCGCCGGCGCGCATCTTGCCGCCGCCATCAGCACCCATTTCGATCGGCGCCTCTACGATCCGGTCGACGCAGCCGACAAGCTCAGTTGCCGGCCGGACTTTGCCGTCGTGGTTTATCCCGGTTATCTCGCGCTTGCCGATAAAAACTTCGCGCCGAATGCGGACATCGATCCAACCGGCAAAACTCCGCCGACCTTCATCGTGCAGGCCGAAGACGATCCGGTGCATGTCGAGAATGCCGTGGTCTATTTCATGCAGCTCAAGAACGCCAAGGTTCCCGCCGAACTGCACGTTTATACGCAAGGCGGGCACGGCTATGGCCTGCGCCGCACTGCGCTTCCCGTGACTGCATGGCCTGAGCTGGTCAATACGTGGCTGCACACCATCAAAATGCTGCCGGCGCACTCCGAATAGCGCCTCGCTACAATCTTGATTATGCTGTTGGCCGTCCTAACCGTTTCCGATCGCTGCTCGCAGGGGCTGATGGCCGATACCGCCGGGCCTGCCGTGGTTGAGCTGTTGCGCGCGAAGTACCCGCAGGTCGAAATTCAAACGGCGCTCGTTCCCGACGATGAAGACGTAATCGCCGCCAAACTTGAGCCGTGGTGTGCGCAGGGCGTGGCGCTGGTGCTCACCGTAGGCGGCACTGGACTCGGGCCACGGGACCGCACTCCCGAGGCCACGCGGCGGGTCATCGACCGCGAAGCTCCGGGGCTCGCCGAGGCCATGCGTTCCATGGGCGCGGCGCGGAATCCGTACGCGTGGCTGTCGCGCGGAGTGGCCGGGCTGAAAGGGAACACGCTGATCGTGAACCTTCCCGGCAGCCGCCGCGGGGCCGAGGAAAGCCTTGCGTCGATTCTCGCGCTCATCGCTCACGGGATCGAAGTTGCCGGCGGCGGGCAGAACCATCCATAGGATAGTGACCGGTTGTCGTTGCACCTTGAATCCGCCGTGCCCCATCCTTGCGGCGTCTTTTGCCGCCAGGGTGGGAGAGCACCAAACCACGCAGCCGGGGCCTGGCTGACAGGTCAAGCATGAATTGACTCATAGATTTCCAGGCAAATCCCGGGAAACGCTTACCAGTCTCGGCACAGAAAAGCACTTGGCGAGCGGCCTGAACCGTGTTGCACCATCGCCCCAAGCCCCGCATTCGCAGCAGTTACAGCCTTGAATTTCCTCCACATTTCAGGTTGAGAAACACCGGGAAAGCGTAGAATGGCCTCACCTGTGAGCGCGACCCGAAACAACTCATCAGATCGGCGGCGGCCTGGCGCGGCAAGTATCCGCGATGTGGCCGAGCGCGCCGGCGTCTCCATCGCCACCGTTTCGCGCACCGTCAACCTCATTCCTTCGGTCAACGCGGAACTGGCCAAGCGCGTCTGGCGCGCGATCGAGGAAGTAGGCTACCTGCCCAACACCCAGGCGCGTGCGCTGGTCTCGGGCCGCAGCCGCATGCTGGGCCTCATTGTTTCGGAGATCACCAACCCGTTCTTCCCCGAGCTGGTGCAGGAGTTCGAAAACCTGGCCGTGGCGCAGGGCTACGAGGTGCTTATCGGCTCGACCAACTACGAGCCGGTGCGCACCGAGTCGCTCATCCGCCGCATGCTGCAGCGCAACGTCGACGGCGTGGCGGTGATGACCTTCGGCATCGAAGAAGATTTGGTGCAGAAGCTGGTGGAGCGCGAGTTTCCGCTGGTCTTCGTAGACGCCGGCCCCGACCTGCCCAACATCCGCGTTCTCAAAGTGGACTACGGCGAAGGCATTCGCCAGGGCGTGCAGCACCTGGCCGCGCTGGGCCATCGCAGCATTGCGTTCATCACCGGCCCGCTGCACCTGCGCTCGGCCATGGCGCGGCGCGACGCCTTCGTCAAATCCCTGGCGGAAATCGGGCTGACGGCGCCCGCGCAGCACATCGTCGAAGGCACACATACCATGGAGGGCGGCATGGCGAGCATGGAGCGGCTGCTGGCGCTCGGCGACCTGCCCACCGCCGTCATGTGCTCCAACGACATGACGGCCATCGGCGTCCTTCATGCGCTCTACCGCACCACGCACAAGGTCCCCGATGAGATTTCGGTCGTCGGCTTCGACGACATTCACCTGGCGCAGTTCATGCTGCCGCCGCTCACCACGGTGCAGATGTCCTGCCTGCACCTGGCCGCGGCCGCCGTCGAGGGACTGCGCGCCGGCATCGAGCGGGACCATCCGCGCGCCGCCAGCAAGGAGTGGCGAATTCCCACGCGGCTGGTAGTGCGCCAGTCCACGGCATTTCCGCGCGGAACCCTGCCGGCGCTGGTGCACAATGCGGCGGGCAAACGCCATAGCGGCACGTAGGATTCCGGCCGACAGCCGCAGGAAAGTTTTGGACGGGAATGTTACTTTTCCGCGCCGAACCGCCAGGAGATCGACGCGCCCACATACGATGGCAGGCGCACGCCGACGCTCCGTTCCACCGTCCCGCAATCGAAATCGTTGGCCACGCCGCTCACACCGGGCGCGCAGGCCGGAGGCGGATCGCCGATCTGCCAATTCGGCGCGAACGTCTCGGTGGTCTGCCCGGTGTAGCCGCGGCCCAGCAACCCGTTGGCGCCCAACTCCAATCGCCCGTTCAGCAGCGGCCGCACCATGGCCACGCGCGTCTCACCCACCGGCACAGCCTCGAATCCCCCCCCATCGAGCAGCTTGTGGCCCACGTATTCGTACTCGCCGCGTGCGCGCAGTCCGCCCGGCAGCCGGTCGATTGCCGCCAGCGCGTCGAAGATGGTCCGTGGCGCCTCCGGTGTCACCATTCCCGGCGTTGTCGCCGTGCCGGCCAGGCGCGCGTCGGCCTTGGAGAAAACCCCCTGCAGGCTGCCGAAACTGAACTGCCGGCGTATGCTGGCGGTCAAAAACTTCAGGTTCCCCGGCCCCAAATCCTGCGGGAGACCATTATCGGGATCGATCTTGGCCAGGGTCGCCGTGGTCGTGGTTCTGCCCAGCGTAATGCGAACATCGGTTGCGGAGAATGCCTTTTCAAGCACCAGTTGCTCGGAGTGCGAACGCTCGAACGGAGACGCCAGCGCTGAAGCGCCGCTGGCCGCGCCGGGCGCCACGCCGATGCGCGGATCCTCAGTGAAAAACGCCTGGCCAATGCTGAACGCCGCCGAGGGCAGCCAGCGCGATGTTCCCGGTGTCCACGCCAGCGTGGCCTTGGGATTCAGGAATCCCTTCCACAGGTCGAAAGAGTCGGCGGGCTTGAGCAAGTCGGTGTTCTTCATCTCGATGCGATCGGGCCGCAGCCCTGCGTAGAGACGCACATGTTTGCCGAGATCGCCGTGCAGCGCGGCGTAGGGCGCAATGTCGCGAATCTTCAGGTTGTTGGCCAGCACCTTGACGAACGGACCGTAGACCTGCGGATTGGCTGAAAGATAGTGGTCGAGGTTGTCGCGCCGGGGATCGTCCTCGTTGTAATCGACACCCGCCATCGCCTGCAGCCACGGAGTGATCGTGTGCGCCAGGCGCGCCTCCGCGCCGCCCACGGTGCGAAACTCGCTTTGCCGGATCAGCCCTTCGCCGAAGTTCGAAAACAGGGCCAGGTTATAAGTGCGAAAGAAGCCGGAGAATGAAAGCTCGTCATTCGCGCCGGCCTTCCATCGATCGTTGGCGGCGAGGATCGCCGTGTGCGTCTGGTCGCGCTGGCGAGGATCGATAGTGTCGCGCACCTCGGGCGCGAATCCCAGCGGAACCAGCCCTCCCACGTACGAAGTTCCGTAATAACCAATGCTGAACAGCGTGACCTCGTGATTGCGGGCGCTGAAATCGCGCAGCGCATTCCACTTGTACTGCTGTCGATGCTCGAGGCGGTCCCACAGTCCATTGCCGTAGCCCGCTTCGAGCGCCACCCACTCATGCGCCGGCGAATTCGATGGCGCAAAACCCGCAACCAGGTCCAGATCGCGGTAGTCCGAGGTCAACGTTGCAAACCGCTTGAGCTGCGGGCGCAGGCTGTAAGCCGCCGCCAGGTTCAGCGAGTGGTTGCCTTCGAGCACGTTGAATGCGCCGCCGTCAGTCTCCACGCTGCCAAGGGCTGCCGCAATGAAGATGTTGGGATCGGCGTAACCATTTCCATGCGCATTGGCGGAGAGGTTGTTGGAAACCAGGTAGTCGCCAACGGCAATATACTGCGCGATCGGTTCGCCATGGTCGCCGGCCACGCCCGGCACAAAATACTGCGGAGCCTTGATGCCGCCCGACGCCGTCTCGATGGGCAGGCCGGGAATCGAGAGTGGAGCGCCAGGCCGGCCGGGATTGGCGTCGAGCAGTTCTTCCCGCACCAATACTTTCTGCGACGGATCGGGAGACGCCAAAGACACATCGTTCACCCCGCCCGCGACAACTACTTCTTCGGCCGTCGCGGCCAATTGGTCCAGACGCAACTGCAGGTCGCCGGAAGTGGCGTCTAAGCGCAAATCGCGCGCCACAGGGGCAAATCCCTCCGCTTCGACCCGCACCGTGAACGCACCCCAGGCAGGCAGTGTCACCGTAAAGCTGCCTTCGGCGCCGGTTGTCGCAGTCGAATGTTCACCGGCATTGGAAGCGAATTCGACATGCGCTCCAGCGACCGGCCGGCCTTCCGGATCGAACACCGAGCCGCCAATGCGGACACTGGATTGCGCGCCCGCCGTAAGCGCATGGACAAATGCCGCCAGCACCAGTAACACGATTCCGATTTTTGTGCTACGCGATGCCATTCTTCCTTCGCTTCCGAGGCTTGCATGCCCCTCAGTGTGCAGGAGTGTGCTTGTGGCCGTTTTCGCGGCGATGTTGCAGGGTCTTTTCCGGCACCGTCATCACCAGCCGGCCGTGCTGCACGCCTTTCAGGCCAATCATGCGATCGGCGAACTGTTCCACCTGCCCCGATCTCCCGTGCACGATGAGCACCTCAAGGCAGGAGTCGTGGTCCAGGTGCGCGTGGCTGGTGGAGACGACGAGCTCGTGGTGCGCGTGCTGCATTTCGGTGAGCTTCTCGGCGATGCCGTGCGCGTGGTGGTCGTAGATAAGCGTCACCGTGCCCACCACCGTGGCCTCCGGCGTCGTGGTTCGCTCGGCCACCAGGCGATCGCGGATCAGGTCGCGAAAGGCCTCGGAGCGGTTGGTGTAGCCGCGCAGCCGGATGGAGCGGTCGAACCGCTTGAGGAGCTCGGAATCGAGCGCAATACCGATTCTGCTCAGCACACCCATACGAAGCTCTCAATCATGGTACGCGCCAGTGCCGGGATTGGATTCGTAGCACGAAGCTGAATTTTATGCTAACCGCGCGCCAGGCGTCGCGGCGCTCGTCGCAGCATGTCAAACTAATTTTCAGAGGATCGAAGGACCGCATGAATCCCGGCAAAGGCGGCTCCGGCCGCAGCATTACCACTGTTCACAGCCGCGAAGTTTATAGCAACCGGTGGATGCGCGTGCGCGAGGACGAGATTCTGCGCTCCAACGGGCAAAAGGGCATCTACGGCGTGGTCGAGAAGGACGACTCGGCCATCATTCTGCCCGTCGACCAGGGCCGCATCTGGCTGGTCGAGCAGTTCCGTTACACCATCCAGGAGCGGGCCCTCGAGTTGCCGCAGGGCAGTTGGGAGATGGAAATCGCTTCGCCCGAGGAGCTGGCGCGCGGCGAGCTCCGGGAAGAGCTGGGCCTGCACGCCGCGGAGATGACGCACCTGGGATCGCTGTGGATCGCCTACGGATTCAACCGGCAGAAGCAGCACGTCTATCTTGCCACCGGCCTGACGCACGCCGAGAAGGACCCCGACCCGGAGGAGCACGACCTCACCGTCCACTGCGTGACAATCGACGCCTTCGAGCAGATGATGACGAGCGGCGCGATCCGCGACGGCTGCACGCTGGCCGCGTGGACGCTTTACCTGCTGTGGAAGGCGCGGCAGGGTTGAGCAAACGCGCATTCAATGTGGCGCGAACTCACTCCGGATGGAATCTCTTGAAGGCGCGGACCGTCAGCAGGATGAAGATCAGCAGGACCGCCAGTTGAGTGACTCCGAAACCGGGCGACGACTGCGTCGGCGCGATGGCATGCAGCGGCGGCAGTTTTTCGAACGACTGCACAACCATCACGAAGAAGTTGAAATAGAAGGCTAACATGGTGCAGATCACATAGACCCCGCGCCATGGGCCGTCGAGTTTCTTCACGTAGAGCCCTACGATGGCCAGCAGAAGCACGATCATGGAGAGGATTCCGAGCACAAACCCGGGCGTGGCGCCTTTAAAGGGAAACAGGAATCCGGTCAAGCTGGTGGCAACTGTGGTGACGAAAAAGAGCGCGGTCAGAATGCGCAGCCGCCGCGAGGAGAGGAACCCGTAGACCACGAAGACCCCTGCACCGATCCCAATCAGGCTTACGAATACATGCAGGAAGGTAAACTGCGCAATGCTCAACCCAAGAATCATGAAGTTGCCCTTTCCGTGCCGGCAGCCGGCACAACTTCTGCTTTGGCCGCTCGCGCACTTCAGGCGAGCGGCCATCCAGTTTTCGAGTGAGGAGATGCAGTTCCTGTCCCGTGCAGCCCGCAGCCACCCCTGAAAGTGACCCCGGCTTCTTGCGGCCAAATCCAGGGCAACCCGTTTGAGCAGAAAGATTACCACAGAGGGCGGGTTGACCGGCGTCATTCCAATCGCGTCTTACCAAACCCGGCAACAGGAAGCGGATGCCGGCGCAACCGGAGGGAGCAAGCATTTCGGACGGAGCGCGCGTCTCGCCGGGAGCAGGCGCTTCGAAGGGAGCAGGGACCAGGCTGGACACGTCGGTGTGTTCGGGGACGCCGCTTCCGAGTTGGACGCGGCATCCCCGATTCGCTAGAACGACACCAGCACGTTCGTGTTGGGGAGGGCAAACTGGATCATGACGTCCTTCGACGTATCGCCCGCGAGGCCGATGGAAGGCGTTGCGAGGATGGTCTCGTAGTTTGGACTCGAACTCAGAAGGAGTCCCTCGGCGGTGTTGTCGGTCAGGAAGCCGGCGAGCGTTCCCACGTAATCCGCGCCGGTGGGCGTTGTGGGTATGGCGTAATCGCCGCCGCTCGGGGTCTTCATCTCCGTGTCCGCCAGCGTGCTTACATCCACCTGGTAGAAGTTGGCTCCGCCCCAGCCGCCCGCCGATGGGTTGATGCCCTTGATCTGGAATACGGCTTCGCTCAACTGATCGATGTAAGCGCCAAATCCGGTATAGACAGAGTTGGCCGTGGGGGTTTGGGTGAATGGCCCCGCGGGCGGTATGGCCACGCTCGAGTAGCTGGTTGTCTGGTCCGGCGAAGTGCCGGTTGTGTTCGTGATGGTGACGAACAGGACGCTGTTGGCCAGGTCGTTCGGCTTGGGCGCAGCCAGGAATCCGGTGACATTGCCGGTGTAGGGCCCGCCGATGGTGGTCAGGCTGGTCGACTTGGTTCCGACGGGGATCTTGTAAATCGTCGAAGTGACCGGAGTGGTCGACTCTTCGGAGAAGGGGAACGTGCCGAAGATCAGCACTGAGTCGTTGGAGCCCATCATCTGATAGTCGAGCGTTTCGGACACTGGCGGCGTACCGACATTCACGGTCGCAGGGCCGCTGTAAAGCTCTGTGGGAGTTCCACCGGTGTTGGCGACCTGATAGATGTCCGTCGTGGTGGTGGAGGAAATATCGGCAAAGTAGACGTTGTTATCGTCCTGCGTGGTGGTGCCGATGGTTCCCGCGTGGATGAGGGTCAACGAAGTGGACCCGGCCTTGAGCAGGTAGAGGCCGGGGTTGGAGGTGCTGGACACGGTGAGAAAGTCGTTGGACGTGCCGAAGGTGCTGCCGTCGTTGATGTATGCGCCGACGATGCCGTAGATGGTAACGTTGCTGAGCAGCTTGGTCGGCGAGGTAAACGTGTCGTCGGAGTACAACTCAAGGTCGTCGGTGGTGGAATCGAGGAGCAGGAGACCGGACAACGAGCCGTCGTTGTACAGCGCGTCGATGCCCTCAAAGGGATTGATATTCACCGCCGCCGGAGCGGTGCTGGTCGAGTCAGTGTAATGGACGACTTCGTAGGTGCCGCCGGTCTCTTCGCAAGGAATCGGATCCATCTCCGTGGTTGCGGGTGCGACGTAGATGACCGCGAACAGCGTTGTGGGGTCGGACAGGCTGGTCTGCGCCTGGCTGACGTTGGAGCAGACCTGGAACTGCGTTGGATCGAGCGAAAGGTTGCCGATTTGCGTGGGAGTGGGGAGGGTGGACGTATCGTCGAGGGTCAGCCCGTAGATGTGGATCATCTTGTCCGAGCCGGTTGCGGCATACATCAGCAGGTCCGGCGCGTAGTTGGTGAGGACCGAACCGGAGAACGTGATATCGAGCGAGAGCGCAAGCGTCTGGGTGGGAGTGGTGGTTACCCATTGCAGCGCGGGCGTGGGGTTGGTTGCGATCTTGTTCGACGGGAATAGAGCCATCCCCGTTGTGCCGCCCGTGGTGCCGCTAACCGGGTTGGCGGTGATCGGAATCCAGTACGAGCCGCCGCCGCCCGTAGTGGTGGGCGAGCAGGCAACGCCGACATTGGTCACGTTCGCCGAATCGATGTTGCCCGATCCGTTGGTGACCGAGCAGGTGATGCCGGATGGAGCCGAGCTGACGGTAACATCGTAAGGCGCGCCGTTAGCCAGTTTGTTCGAGAAAGTAAACGAGCCGTTGCCTTGGGTCAGCGAATCGCCGCCTTCATTGAGCAGAGTCACTGTGCCGCTGGTCAATCCCGAGATCGTGCCGCCGACCGAGTAAGTGGTCGCAGATGGCGGCGAGCAGGAAACAGATACATTGGTCACATTGGCAGCCTTGATCGCGCCGGCGCCGTTGATGACGGTGCAGTTCTCGCCCGCGGGCGTGGCGCCGCTGACGGTGATGGCATAGGACGCCGTGCTGGCCAGCTTTAACCCCGCGGTAAAGTCGACGACAGAGGCGGAACCGGCGCTGATGTTGAACGAATTTGCACCGTTGACGAGCAACGTGACTCCGCCGCCGCTGCTAACGAACGTCACGGAGCCGCCCACGGTGAAGACCGGCGCGTAGCAGGTGACAGCCACGTTGGTCACGTTCGCCGACGCGATCTTGCCCGTCCCGTTGGCGACCGAGCAGATCTCGCCCGCGGGTGTCGGGGAGTTGAGCGTGACGGTATACGAGGTTCCGCTGGTCAGTTTAGCTCCCAGCGTAAAGGCCACGGTGCCGGCGCTGGCAACGCTGGTGGTGAACGAGTTTCCACCGTTGACGAGCACTGTTACGCCGCCGCCGTCGACAAAGTTAATGGTGCCGCCGACGGTGTAGGTTGGGTTGGGCACGCAGCTGACGGATACGTTGGTGACATCGGCTGAAGGCATTGTGCCCGATGCATGGGCGATGCTGCAGGTCTCGCCCTTGGGCTGAGTTTTCACACTTACGGTGTATTTGGTTCCGCTGGCCACCGGCGTCGTGAACACAAACTTCATGTTCGCGCTAACTGTCTTCACGTCGCCTACGCTATCGTCAAGGATGACCGAATTGCCGGCCGTCAATCCGGACACATCGACGCCGACAGTGTAGCCGCAGGCAACTTCGACGTTTGTGACATTGGCCGAGCCGACCTTGCCGGAAGCTTTTAAAACGACGCAAGTCTGACCCTTGGGCTGCGTCTTGACGGTTACGTTGTATTTATCGCCGATAAGTACTGCGGTCGAGAATGTGAATGAAACAGTTGTGGAGGCAGATTTGCCCGGAGCCGTCACCGTGAGCGCGTCTCCACCGTTATTTTCGAGGACGACAAAATCGCCGCCCTTCAGCCCCGTCACCTTGCCGGCGATGGTGTGGCCGCAGGTGATTTCGATGTTCTTGACATCGGATTTGCCGACCTTGCCCGAAGCGTTCGCGACGGTGCAGGTTTCGCCGGCGGGTTGCGTGCCTACCGTGACGTCGTACTTTGTCCCGGTGGTCAGCGCCAGCGTCGCGAACTTGAATGTTCCATTGGCCGAGACCTTCTGCGAGGACTTGCCGTCGCGCAAAACCACCGAATCGCCCTTCTTCAACCCTGTTACGGAACCTCCGATGGTGAATGTCGCGCCGAAGGCGCTGCAAGTTGCCGATGCCAGAACCACGAGGCATATTGAAACGGCTTTGATTGGCTTTAGAAGATCGGCGCGCATAATAAACCTCCAATTGCCCGTTGGCGCAACGGCTTGTAGGAATAGTGGTCAGGCGCGGCGTTTCGTAACGCGACGACCGCTTCCCGGGCAAATTCCCGGTTGTGAGCCCATGATTCGGCGGCGGAGTGAGGGGAGTCTGCTGGCGTTCCGCGCCTTCAATTTAGAAAGCGCGAAACCTCCGCGAATCTTCTCATCGAAGAGAAAAATAATTTATCGGAACAGAGTGTCGGGGTTCATTCACAATTGCGGGATGCGGAACCTGTCCGCCTTCATTTGGCATCCGGATGTGTTCAGGAGGCGAATCACGGGGCCAATACCGCGCCTTGGTTGACCCCGAGGAAACTCCGCCATCGGACTGGGCTGCCCCAAACCCTGCCGGCGCCGCTACTCGTCGTAATGGAGCAAGCTGAAGACGTCGTAGTCCTTGAACCGCTCGCGGCCCTTGAGAAAGTCAAGCTCGACGGCGAAGGCCAGGCCGGCGATTTCGCCGCCAAGCTGCTTGACCAGCTTCACGGTCGCCTCCATGGTGCCGCCGGTGGCGAGCAGGTCGTCGACCAGCACCACGCGCTGGCCCGGCGCGATGGCGTCGAGGTGAATCTCCAGCGTGTCGGAGCCGTATTCGAGGTCGTAGGTGACGCGCGCGACCGGAGCGGGTAGCTTGCGCGGCTTGCGCACGGGAACGAAGCCGGCGTTCAGCCGGTAGGCCAGCGCGGGGCCGAAGATGAATCCGCGCGCCTCGATGCCCAGCACAAGATCGATCTTGCGGGCTATGTAGTGGGCAGCGAGAGCGTCGATGAGTTGCGCGAAGCCGGTCCTGTCCTTCAGCAGCGTGGTGATGTCGTAAAAAAGGATCCCCGGCCGCGGAAAGTCGGGAACGGTGCGCACCAGCGCTTTGAGCGCTTCAATATTGACCGGCTTTTGTGCTTCAGGCATTCGAGTATCGGCTCCTTGAGCAGCCTTCAGGCCGGCCCGCGCCGGCGATGCGCGGTAAACGGACCGGCGGGGATGCAATTCGGCTCGGGTTTTGAACTTGAGGATCGGGCGCCTGGGCGTCTCACACGCCCAGCGCCGTCTTCCAGCGCGCCAGCCACGCAGTGCGCTCCGACAGCCCCAGCAGCCCGCCGTTGAGCTTTTGCGTGACGCCGTTGACATCGTCGTTCTGCGCGAAAGGCAGACAGCCGCACTGCACGAAATCGGCAACCCCGCACTCCAGCGCGTTTGCGGGCGTCGCGACCAGGTCGGGATTGTTCACGATGTCGAACTGAACCGTCTGGGCAAGAGTTGTGTAGCCGTCGCGCCCCGTCACCTGGCTCAGCCCGCGTCCGCGAAAGTCCCACCCGTCGGTCGAAGGCGGAGGCGCATTCCCCATCCGGCCGCCGTAAGCAATATCGGCGATCATCTGCGGATTTCGCGCGCATTGGTTGGCCAGCGTTCCGGTGAAGTGGCTTGGCCACGTGGCCAGCAGGCCCGCCGCGCTGTAGTTCAGGTTCTCCACCATGAACAGGCCCGCTCCGCACTCCTCGGAGAACTGGGCCATGGCGTGAGCAATCACAAGGTCGCTGCTGAGGCTATACTTTGGAAAAACACCTGGCGCGCTGGCCGCAATTGCTTCAACAAGGCCCGGAATGTGCTGATCGCCATTGGGCCAAAGGCTCTGGAGCATGTCGAGCGTAAGCATGTCGTTCTCCGTTCACTATTATGCCTTGTATGCGCGCCCGCCTATGCGGGTCTTCTGTTTTCTGATCCCTGTTCCCTGCCCCTTTACTTTGATCCTCGCCCTCACCACGCCCCTTCAATCTTAAAGGAGTTGAGCCCGCCGGCTTCCTTCTCATCGAGATAGTGCTCGATGATGCGATCCACGCGGCTGCCGCGCGGTCCACGGCGCAGGCTGGCGCGCAGCTCGGCCAGATCGTCGGCCGCGCCCGAGGCGACGACTTCCACATCGCCATCTTCGGTGTTGCGCACCCAGCCGCGCAGATCGAGCTCGCTGGCCTCGCGGTGCACAAACCAGCGAAAGCCCACGCCCTGCACGCGGCCCTGAATGAGGAAATGAAGAACCATGGCACCGGCCATGCACAGTTTTTCAGATGCGGTCCGGGGGGCGCAATACCGCGGGCCGAATCGAGGCTTCCTACGCCGAATCTGCATCCAGCAGCTCTCTCAACCGCCGCAGCGCCTTGCCGATCGCCGCACGCTCGGCGATGGTTGCTCGTTGCAGAGCCGTCTCCAGCGGGCCGCGCGACAACCGCGGAATCCTTTCGCGGACAAACTCGTCCACCGAGGCCGTGGGATAGATGCGGCTGGTGCGGCCGTCCTCAGCGTCGGCGCACCGCTCCACCAACCCCTGCTTTTCCAGCCGGTCCACAATCCCGCTCACGGTGGAGTGCGCCAGGCTCACTTCGCGGCTCAGTTCTTTCAGGTTCAGGCCGTGCCGGCGCACCACAATTCGCATCACCGCGGTCTGCGGCACAGTCAGCTCGCCCTTGGCCACTTCGGTTTCGAGCGGCCGCCGCAGCGCGCGCCGAATCCCGCTCAGGTCCCGCTCCATCCGCTCCGCCTGCGCGGCAACGGTTGATTGACGATCTGCCGCCTTGCTCACTGCACTCGCTCCCCGGACCCGTAACTCTCGTTCCCTCGTTCCCTCATTCCCTTGTTCCCTCAGTCCCTCAGTCCCTTGTTCCCTCGGTCCCTGCCTCTACATCACGCCGGGAATCAGCGCCTTCACCCGCTGCCGGTATCGCGGATAGGCCTCGGGAAATGTCTGCATCATGAGCCGCTCTTCCTGGCTCATCTTGGCCAGCATGCCGAAGAGAACCACGAAGAAGCCGAGAACATGTCGCCACTCGCCGCCGGCCAGCGCCGTGCCGGCGAGGGCCAGCACAAGTCCGGTATAAATGGGGTGCCGCGCCACCGCGTAGGGTCCGGTCGTGATCAGCTCATGGTCCTGCTTCACCGTAGCCCGGCCGCTCCAGTTACCGCCCAGTTTGATCCGCGCCCAGATGGCGAAGGCGCAGCCGGCGATAGTGAGCGCCAGCCCGGCCAGCGCAATGCCGTAACGGTCGGGCACAAATCGCAGGTTCAGCCAGCCGTAGGGCAGCCAGCGGCGAATCATCAGCCCGAATCCCAGCGTAAAGACGAAGAGCTGAAACAGCCGCGTGCCGGGCGACTGCGATCGCACCGTCCGCTTGGTCGAAACCAGCCCGATCAGCCACACCAAAGCCAAAGCCGCCCAGGGCCAACCGATCGCCGAACTCACATCAATGGCCATATCGAATCTCCGTCGTATACGATACGTCGTATACGACCAATATTGTTCCGCAAACGATTCGCTGTCAAGTACGAATTTCAGGCCGATGAGGTTCGCGCAGCCGGCCGCCCCGCCTGAAGAAGCGATGATCGCCAGCCCGAATGGCGCAAAGAAGTCCGCCGCTATTGCAGGATCGGAATTCCTGCGATGCGCTGCTGCCACTCGGCGGGGCCGGTCTGGTGCACGCTGGTTCCCTTGGAATCGACAGCCACGGTGACCGGCATGTCTTTGACGTCGAACTCGAAGATGGCCTCCATGCCCAGGTCGCCGAAGGCCAGCAGGCGCGAGCCGTAAATGGCTTTCGAAACGAGATACGCCGCGCCGCCGACGGCCATCAGATACACAGCGCCGAACTCGCGGATAGCGTCGATGGCCGCGGGGCCGCGCTCGGCTTTGCCGACCATGCCGAGAAGGCCGGTTTCGGCCAGCATCTGGCGGGTGAACTTGTCCATGCGCGTGGCGGTAGTGGGGCCGGCGGGGCCGACGACCTCGTCGCGCACGGGATCGACAGGGCCGACGTAATAGATGAAGCGGTCGCGAAAGTCGACGGGCAGTTTTTCGCCGCGGTTGAGCATATCGCTCATGCGCTTGTGGGCCAGGTCGCGCCCGGTGAGCAGCTTGCCGGTGAGCAGCAGCACTTCGCCCGGTTTCCAGGTGGCGGCCTCGGCGCGGGTCGCAGTGTCGAGGTTGACGCGGCGCGCACCTGAGACGTCGTAGGTGAGCTGCGGCCAATCGCTGAGGTCAGGCGGGTCGAGAAAGACGGGGCCGGAGCCATCGAGGACGATGTGCGCGTGGCGCGTGGCGGCACAGTTGGGAATCATGGCGACGGGAAGATTGGCGGCGTGAGCCGGAGTATCAACCACCTTCACATCGAGCACCGTGGTAAGGCCGCCGAGGCCCTGCGCGCCGATGCCGAGGCGATTCACCTTGTCGTAGATCTCGACGCGCAGCTTTTCGGTTGTGGTCTGAGGGCCGCGCGCGATCAGGTCCTGGATGTCGATGGGATCCATCAGCGATTCCTTGGCCAGCAGCATGGCTTTTTCGGCGGTGCCGCCGATGCCGATGCCCAGAATTCCCGGCGGGCACCAGCCGGCGCCCATGGTGGGCACGGTTTTGAGCACCCATTCCACCACCGAGTCGGACGGATTGAGCATGGCGAACTTCGACTTCGCCTCGGACCCTCCGCCCTTGGCTGCAACCGTGACTTCGACTTTGTCGCCGCGGACGAGCTCGACAAACACCGCCGCAGGTGTGTTGTCCTTGGTGTTGACGCGCTTGCCCGCGGGGTCGGCCTGCAGCGAGGCGCGCAGCTTGTTGTCGGGATCGAGATAGGCGCGGCGCACGCCTTCGTCCACCATTTCTTGAAGATCGGCCAAAGGGCTGCCCGGCGCAGCCGCGAAACGGACGTCCATTCCGACTTTGACGAAGGCGTTCACGATGCCGGTGTCCTGGCAGATGGGGCGATGGCCCTCGGCGCACATGCGGCTGTTGATGAGGATCTGCGCCATGGCGTCCCTGGCCGCCGGCGACTGCTCGCGCTCGTAGGCCTTGGCCAGGCTGACGATGTAATCCACCGGATGGTAGTAGCTGATGTACTGCAGCGCGCCCGCAACGCTCGCGATGAAATCTTCCTGGCGGATGACGGTCATCGGAAATACTCCTTCGTCTCCATAAGGATAGCGCTTTGGCCGTACCTCGACCCACACGTGCGCGTAGCGTTGCTCGGACCTGAGCAGGAGCTGCGAGACGGAGATATAATCACTCCGAATCAGCCTTTTCGAAGATACTGTGATGTCAGAGTCCATTCCCTATGTTGCGGCTCCAGGATCTATCCGGACTGCCTTGGAAAAGATTGCCGAAGCTGCGACGCCCGAGCGAGTGACCGGCGATTTCGTTCAGACTGTCCTCGGAATCAAGGGTGGGACGGGAAGGGCGATAATACCATTTTTGAAAAAGATCGGTCTGGTTGGGTCGGACGGAACCCCGACTGCCCTATACAAACAGTTCAGAAACAAAAGCACCGGTGCAGCGGCCATCGCAAGCGCGATTAAGATTGGGTACAAGAAGTTGGCGGAGGTTAACGAATATTTCTATAAGCTTAACGATGCCGATCTTCAATCACTTGTTGTTCAAGTTACGGGGGGAAAGCCAAACAGCTCGACGGTGAGTCAGGTGTGCCGATCTCTCAAGGCACTTAGGACATTCGCGAACTTTGAGCTACAGCCAGACGAAAAGGCGTCGGTAATCGTTTCAGTTCCTGATCAGCCCCGTGAGCCTGAGCGGACCGTCGTCCCGGGCGAAGCGAACGGTCTAGGCCTAAACTTGTCGTACACGATCAACTTGAATTTGCCCGCCACATCGGATCAGGCCGTCTTCAATGCCATCTTTCGTAGTCTGAAGGAGTTTCTTATTAGAGATGCTAAGTGACGAGGCTCTGGAGAGGATCAAAGCGTTCGGAATGACCAATCAGATGGTTACCGAGGATCTGAGTCGCGTGGGTGCGTTTTTTGGCCTCGATCTAGGGCACTCAGTCTCGTCTAGCGGAGATGTTGACGAGATATATTATCCCCAATTCGACGCTTCTGTGAGAAAAGAGTCGGCGGCGATGGCGAAGCATTACGAGGTATTCTACTGCCTCGAAAAATCGATTCGCGCGCTAGAGCCTGTTATTAACTTCATGCGAGGAGCCTAAAGAGTTGAGCGATCATGAGGCAGGCGAAGGCGAGGAAGTGGAAGGCCCCGAGCGTGGTGGCAAGTCTTTCGTAGTCTCGGGCGAGGCGAC
>JBAUBR010000446.1:0-11187 GCA_049676965.1 Occallatibacter sp. | reverse complement strand
ATGCAACACCGGCGCCCGCGCCGGAAGCTCCAGCGCCCACCGCCAATGGCGCAACGACGGCGCAACCCTCGCTGGCGCAAGCGATGCAGCAGGCGCAGCAGCAGACGTTTGCTCCGCAGCAGCCGTTCAGCGTGCCCATGCCCCACTCGCGGAACCCGCTTTCGCGCTACCGGCCGAGCGGGGTGCCCGAACTGAACCTTTTCAATTCACCGCGCCTCGAGAACCTTATCCGCAATGGGAAGATCTATCTTTCCCTGCAGGACGCAATCGCTGTTGCGATCGAGAACAACCTCGATCTGGCCAACTTCCGCTATAACTTTCCCATCGCTCAAACCGATATCCAGCGCACCAAGGCGGGTAGTCCCGCCAACGGCGTCAATACCAACGTCGTCCAGTCTACTCAGGGTGGTTTCAGCGCTTCGAGCGGCGGCGGCGGAGGTAGCTCAGGCGGATCCGCCACGGCCGGCGCGGGCGGCATCGTGCAATCGACCCTGGGTGCAGGAACCAGCGTCCCGTCTTTCGATCCCCTCCTCACCTTCGTGGGTTACGTCGATCACACTGTGACACAGGAGCCCAACACCGCCCAGACCGGTACGCCGATCCTGAAAACCAACCAGATCGAGGTTCTATCGCAGTACTCCCAGTCGTTCCCCCTTGGCACGAACGTTACGGTCAACTACCAAGGCCTGCGGCAGACCAGCAACTCGCCCTACAGCGCCATAGATCCCGAGCTTTTTGGCAGGTTTCAGGTGACAATCTCTCAGCCCGTTCTGTACGGCTTCGGGCTTTCCACCAACGAGCGCTACATCCGCATCGCCAAGCGCAACGCCCAGATCACCGACGTTGCTTTCAAGCAGCAGGTCATCGCCACCGTGACCCAGGTCGAGAATATCTATTGGGACCTGGTCAGCGCCTACCAGGCAGAGCAGATCAATGAGCGCTCTCTCGGATTCGCCAACCAGACCCTTTCCGACGATCAGAAGCAGCTCCAACTGCAGGCCATACCCGCCATGCAGGTGATGACGGATCAGACCGCCGTGGCTACTGCCGAAGGCAACCTGACGGTGGCGCGCGCCAGTCTTCGCCTGAACGAGCTGCTGATGAAAAATATTCTCACCAAGGTCGACGATCCCACGATCGACGAGATGCCCGTCATTCCCCTCGATCTGCATGGAGGGCCCGACCCGAATGCGGACAAATCCATCGACGACCTCATCGCCGAGGCGGAGAAGAAGCGGCCTGAGGTTGCCATCTACCGGATGTCTGCCGAAGTGCAGAAGCAGTCGCTGAAGGACATCAATAGCGAGCTTTTGCCCCAGCTCAACATGTATGGTTTCTACGCCGGTGCGGGCACCGCCGGGCCGAAGAACCCGAACTGCGACACGCAAGTCGTCGACTGCTCCACAAGCCTGCCGACGGACTTCGCCAGCATGTTCGAGGACACCTTCAATTATTCGTCTCCGGAGTATCAGTTCGGCATGACCCTTACGATCAATCTGCGCAACCGCCAGGCCAAGGCCGATCAGTTCCGCGCCGTGCTGAACTATCGGCAGAGCCAGATCGCCAGCCTGCAGCAGCAGAAAAACATTCTCTTCGACGTTCGCAACTCGAAGTTCGCTCTCGAACAGGACCAGGCGCGCGTGGAAGCAGCCCAGAAGGCGGTCGACCTTGCCCAGCGGACCTTCGACATCGTGAAACAGGAGCAGCAGCTCGGCGCGAAATCCAGCGTCGATACCCTGAACGCCGAAAGCTTACTCGCCGTGGCGGAGGGCACTCTCGACACCGCGCAAACACAGTATGAGAAGGCAAAAGTCGACATCGACCGGGCTATCGGAGAAACGCTGGAGCGGACAGGCGTATCGATCGACGACGCGAAAGCGGGCGTAGTGACGCGTGCGCCGTAGAATCACGGAGGAAGCAATTTGCCGCGGCGCAATCAGGGTTGAATGCAGCCGGGAGGTAACCGATTCCAAGTAAACAGGAACCAATTCGCGTGCTGGTGGCCGACGATCAGACGCACATTCTCGAAGCGGTCGAGCTGCTGCTGCGGCCGCACGGGATGCAGGTGGACTGCGTGCGCTCGCCCCAGTTGCTGATGGAGGCGCTCGGCCACGCCGACTACGACGTGCTGATGATCGACCTGAACTACACGCGCGACACCACCTCCGGCCAGGAGGGTCTCGATCTTCTCGCCCGCATCCAGGAGTACGACGCGCGCCTGCCGGTGATCGTGATGACCGCGTGGGGCAACATCGATCTCGCTGTCGAATCGATCAAGCGCGGCGCGCGCGACTTCATCCAGAAGCCGTGGGAGAACGAGCGGCTGCTCTCGCTGATTCGCGTCCATGCGGAGCTGCACCAGGCTCTGCGCCGGGCGCGCAATCTCGAGCTGGAAAACCGCCTGCTGCGCGCCGAAGGCATGCCGGAGTTCGTGGCCGGCGCGCCTTCCATGCAGCCGGTGCTGGAATTGATCGCGCAGGTGGGCCCATCGGACGCCAACGTGCTCATCACCGGCGAGCACGGCACGGGCAAAGAGATTGTGGCCAAGCTGCTGCACGCCGCGTCGCCGCGCGCGCGCATGGCGCTGGTTGCCGTCAACGCCGGCGGATTGCCCGAGGGAACGTTCGAGAGCGAAATCTTCGGCCACGTGAAGGGCGCATTCACCGATGCGCGCACCGACCGCATCGGCCGCTTCGAACTGGCCAACGGAGGCACGCTCTTTCTCGACGAGATCGCCAACGTTCCTCTGCGCCAGCAGGCGAAGCTGCTGCGCGTGCTGGAAACGGGTGAGCTGGAGCGCGTGGGCTCATCGCAAACGCGCCGCGTCGATGTGCGCATTCTCTCCGCCACCAACTCGCAGTTGCACGAAGAAGCCGCAGCGGGGAATTTTCGCGAAGACCTGTTGTTCCGCCTGAACACGGTGGAGATTCATTTGCCCGCATTGCGCGACCGGCGCGAAGACATTCCGCTGCTGGCCATGCATTTTCTCGGCCGCAGCCGCGGGCGCTATCGCAAGCAGATGAGCACCTTCTCTCCGGCGGCCATGCAGCAGTTGATGCAGTACCCGTGGCCGGGCAATGTGCGCGAGCTTGAGCATACGGTGGAGCGCGCGGTGCTTCTCTGCCGCGGCGAAGAGATCGAGCCGGCAAACCTTGCCATTGCAGCCGGCCGCTCGTCCGCGCAATCGTTTGAGAATATGAGTATCGACGAAGTTGAGGCGCTGCTCATCCGCAAGGTGATGCGCCGCTGCGACGGCAACATCTCGCAGGCCGCCGAAGCACTCGGGCTCAGTCGCGCCGCGCTCTATCGGCGCATCGAGAAATATGGCCTCTGACAAGCGCGTGCGGAGGCGCCGACGGTCCGCGGTCCGCCGCGCCTGGCTCCACTCCTTTCTTCTCTCGCTGCCGGGGCTCATCTTCGCCGCCATTCTTATGTACCAGGCGCAGCTTACCGCCGCGCCCATCATCCTGCTCTCCGTCTGCCTGCTGCTTTACCTGCTGCTGTTGTGCGCGGCGATGATCGAGGGCATGGTGCGGCCTTTGCAAACGCTCTCCAACGTAGTCGCGTCGCTGCGCGAGGGTGACTATTCTTTCCGCGCCCGCGGCGCCGGATCGCCCGACGCACTCGGCGAGCTGGCCAAGGAGATCAATGCGCTTGCCGATCTGCTGCAGCGCCAGCGCGTGCGTTCGCTCGAGGCGACGGCGCTGCTGGCGCGCATTCTCGAGGTGATGCATGCGCCGCTGTTCGCATTCGACCGCGAGAGCCAGTTGCAGCTGGTGAATCATTCAGGAGTGCAGTTGCTGGGCCGGCCGCACGCGCGCTGTTTCGGCTATAGCGCCCGCGAACTCGGTCTAGAAGATCTGCTCGCGGCCAAGGATCAAACCATCCATTCATTTGACGGCAAGCCCAACCGCTGGCTGCTGCGCAAGACCACCTTTCGACAGGACGGCCTGCCGCACACGCTGCTGCTGCTGGCCGACGTGAGCCGCCCCTTGCAGGATGAAGAACAGGCTGCATGGAAGCGGCTGATTCGCGTGCTCGGCCACGAACTTTCGAACTCGCTGGCGCCCATCAAGTCGATTGCCGGAAGCCTGCTGGCGCGCGTGGACCAGATGGAGGGCGACGAGGCCACGGTGCGCGATTTTCGCCGCGGCCTGGGCGTGGTAGAGGGCCGCGCCGACTCGCTGCACCGCTTCGTGCAGTCCTACCGCTTGCTGGCGCAGTTGCCGCCGCCGCATTTCAAGCCGGTGCAACTCGGGGCGCTGCTGGAGCGCGTGGTTCTGCTCGAGCAGCGCATCGGGGTTCAGTTCGATCCCGGGCCGCCCGCGGTGCTCGACGCAGATCCCGACCAGTTGGAGCAAATGTTTATCAACCTGCTGGCCAATGCGGTCGATGCATCGCTGGCCAACGGCACGGAGACTGTCCGCGCGGGCTGGCGGCTGGTGGACTCGACCGCGCTCGTCACTATCGAAGACCGCGGCACGGGAATCGCCAACACCGAAAATCTTTTTGTGCCCTTCTATACCACCAAGCCGACGGGCAGCGGCGTGGGCCTGGCGCTGGCGCAGCAGATCGCGCGGGCGCACGGCGGCGAGATCCGACTCCTGAATCGCGAAGACGGTGAGGGCGCGCGGGCCACGATCCGGCTGCCGGTGGCGCAGATGTAAGTAGCGCGGAAGCAAGGCAAGACCTCCTTTGGGCAGAGTAATTGGTCAAACTTGGTAAAATTTGTAGATAATCGGCATATGATATTAGATAAATGGAGTAGCTGCACTTGAAAACCTCGCTCAATCTCGACCAATTTCGGACTGCGCTTCGTTCCGGCGGCCTTCGCTCTGTTCGCCTCAAGGCTTCGGACGGCAATTTCTTCATTACAGCGAAACCGCAAACCGGCAAACGCATTGCACTCGCCGCGACGCACGGCAACAAGCTTCGTTCGTTTCGTAATCCGGCAAAGGCGATTGAAGTTCTGCATCGAATGGGAGCGCACAAAGTTGAGGTCGACACGTCGGCGTGGTCTCCCGATCGGGCCAAGCTTGACGGGCCGAAACGGCCTGACACCTCCGAGCGTCAACGGCGCGCTCACCAAGCCGCCAAGCACGACGCTTGGTTCCGGCAGCAAGTTGAAGAGGCGTTGGGGGAGGCTGCCGATCCGGGGGTCAAATGGGATTCCCAGGGGGAAGTCAAGAATCAGAGTGCAAAGTGGCGCGCGGCGTGGTTGAGCGTGACCCCTAAGAAAGCAAGGGCTTGACCATCCGATGGCTGCGAAGCGCGACGCGGACGCGATTCGAGCAACTGGACTTTATCGCGGCCGAGAATCCCGCGGCCGCGGTCCGTCTCGACGAAGAGATCGAGCGCCAGACCGATCTGCTTGCGCAGTACCCGAAGCTCGGGCGTTTGGGCCGCGTGAAAGGTACGCGCGAACTCGTCATAAGCCATAGTCCCTTTATCGCTGTCTATCGGGTGAAGGGAAAGACGGTGGAGATTCTTCGTCTTCTGCACGGTGCGCAGCAGTGGCCGCCCAAGATATAACTTGTCTGTTCTATCTGGCCTCCGCCGGCTGCACCTCGCTCGCCATTACGCAGTTGCGGCCATTTTTCTTGGCGCGGTAGAGCGCTCCGTCCGCGGCCTGAACCATGATTTCAAAGTTCGCCGGGAATCCGGAAGCTACGCCGAAACTGGCAGTCACGGGAATCGAATGTCCTTCATGGCGCACGCGCAAGGCCTCCACGGCAAGCCGCAACTGCTCGGCGCGATTGCGCGCAGCCATGAATCCGGAGCCGGGCAGGATGAGCAGGAACTCCTCGCCGCCGTAACGGCCCACCCAGTCATAGGAGCGCACCGAGCGCACGAAGATGTCGCCGATTTCCTTGAGTACCTGGTCGCCGGCCTGGTGGCCGAAGGTATCGTTGATGCGCTTGAAGTGGTCCAGGTCGGCCAGGATGACACCGATCGGAGTGCCTTCGCGCTGCGAGCGATCGATCTCATTGCGCAGGCGGTCGAGAATGATGCGGTGGTTCCACAACCCGGTGAGCCCGTCGTGCTCGGCGAAGTGGCGCAACTGTTCGCGGGCGTTCAGCAGTTCCAGTTTTTCGCGCTCCAGGTCCTGAGTGCGGCGCTGAACGGCCAGTTCAAGCTGACGTTTCTGCCGCTGCAGCAACAGCACCCGCCAGCGCACCACCAGCACCACTCCGATGCCGGCGATGAGCGAAAATCCGAGGGGCAGAACTTCCCTTTGCCACCAGCGCGGTGTAATGCGGAATGACATTGCCTCGATCGCAGAGGCCGCGCCGGTTTCAGCATCCACCGTTTCGGCTTCAAACCGGTAGGCGCCGGGGTCGAGCTGCGCATAGCGCACGTTTCTTTCCAGGGTCTCAACCCAGTTCGATTCGAGGCCCACGAGCCGGTAGCGGAAACGGATATGTGGGCCATCATGAAAGCTCAGTGCCGCCATCGAAATGGCCAACGGGCTGGCGCTCCACGGAATCCGCGCCGCATTTTCGAGCGTGCTATCGCCGAACTTGGCCTCGGAGAACACCGGCGCGGGTGGTGGTCCGGCGGGCGCGGCCGCGGGATCGATGAAATGCGAGATGCCACCCGAGGTGCCGACCCAGATACTGCCGTCCTTGTCTTCAGATAGCCCATTGGCGTCGATGTCATTCCAGATCAGGCCATCGTCCTGGGTAAAGCTGCGCCACGAGCGGCCGTCAAAGACTGTCAGGCCCGCATCCTGGCCAGCCCACAACCAGCCGCGGCGATCAACGAGGAGCGCGACGACCTGTTCGGAGAGGAGTTGCGGGCGAACGATGTGCTCCGCCTCCACTACGCGGTCGCCGGCGATACGCAGGCGCAGGATGCCCGGAGATGTCGCCGTGGCCCACAGGTTTCCCTGCCGGCCGGCGGCAATCAGAAAGGGATTCACGCCTGACAGACCGGGGTCGATGCGCCGCCAGCCGCTGCCATCGAGCCGGTAAAGGCCATTGTCGGACGCGGCAAAGAGCCGTCCGCCACCATCCAGGCAGAGATCCGTGAAGCGCTGCCGGGGATTGGCGATGGCCGGATCTTCGACGAGGTGCGGAGTGCGGTCGCGCGCCTGGGTATCCACAACGTAGAGGCCGCCGGTGGTTGCCACCCAAACGCGATGATTGCCATCCGCCAGGACGCGATAGACCTCCGGCGTCTTCCACTGCGTGCCGGCCAGGGTCTTCGTATCGATGCGAACAAGACCGCCCGCGGCACTGCCCATCCAGATGCCATCGCTCTCCGTCAACGCGATGGCTCGCGCTGTCTCGATGCCGGGCGCCTGCCAGGTCACGAGAGTATTGCTTCCAGCGGTGAGATAATCGAGCCCGCTTTCCGTTCCAATCCAGAGGCGCCCGTTTTCATCGCGCAGGGAAGCCCAGACAATGTCGTCGCTCAAACTTTCCGCCGCGGTGAAGGCTTCCCATTGCCCCTGCCCCAGCCAGCGCATCAGCCCATGGCCGATGAGGCCCAGCCAGATGGAGCCTTCACGGTCCACGAACAGCGCGGAGAGATCGTGGCGCGAGAGGCCGTTGCGCGCGGTCACCATGCGCCATTGGCCGTTGTTCCACAGTCCGAAGGCTGGGCCTTGCGTGGCAACGACGCGGCCATCGCGGTTTTCGGCCAATGCGAGGTAGGGCACGGAATCGGCGCGGCCGGGTAACTCATGCAGCGCGAATCGCTTCGCAGCTGGGTCCAGTTCGCCGAGATGAACCAGGCCGCGCAGCCAGATGTGCCCGTCGCGCGCCTGCAGGAGATGCATCCACGTATCCTGGGGAAGATCGAGCGCGGCGCGGAGATGGGTTGTCACTCCGCCTGCCAGGCGGCACAGATCTTCGTCGCAGCCGTACCAGAGAGCGCCGTCCTTGCCGCTGAGCACGCTCCAGATTTTTTTGCCTTCGAGGTGCATGGGCTCGGCAACCCACTGATTGAGCGCCGCGCGCCGCAGCAGGAATGCGCCGCCGCGGTCGACCATCGCCACACGGTCCGGCGCAAGCGCGGCGAACACCGTGCCGACGCGCATTGAGAACGCGTCGACGGGTGCGGGCGGATGCACTTCCGCGAAATTGCCATCCTGCTGCTCGAAGTAGACGCTGTTCGTCGTTCCAACCCACAGCGTTCCGTCAAGGCCGACGTAAATGCTCTGGATGGTGCGCGCGCGAATTCCCTCGGCCGTGCCGAATCGCCGGAACTGCTGGCCGTCGTAACGGTAGAGGCCGTTCTCGGTTCCCACCCACAGGTAGCCGGTTCGATCCTGCGCGATGCAGTTCACGTTCAGGTCGCCGAGGCCTTCAGTCGTTGCGCGAAAGCTGTACCGCTGCGCAAGGCTGCGTGGCGCCAGGAGGCACAATGCGGCAAGACCGCACGCAAGCGACGCGAAGATGCGCCTCAGATTCGGCACGGAAAACTGCAATACGCGCCTCTCCTCATCTTCTGCTGCAAGGAGTTACAACTTCAATATAAGTGCCATGGGGCGCGGGGTAATAGAAGAATCCGGAGGACCCGGCGGCTGAAATTGTCGCCGGTTTCACATTACTTGAATGTTGTGTGCGTGGAGGAAAACTTTCAGCAAACTGTTCAGTCGCACACCAGCGCAGCATCGGGATATTGTTGCGCCTCAGCGTCTTCGATCTGCGCGCTCATCTCCATGCCGCCTTGAAGCTGCGCGATGAAGAACTCGTCTACGCGGGCTAGCACTTCGCCTCCGGTTTTGGCGTGGTAAATCGCCGAACGCAGTTTCGCTCCACCGGGCACGCCGTGCGTGAACCACGAGGCGAACTGCTTCATCTTGCCGGCGGATTCTGGCCCCACGGACGAAGACCTGTCCGTGGGGACCCCGGATTCCCGCCCCACGGACGAAAACGTGTCCGTAGGGACCCCGATCGCGGCTTCGTCGAGCAGCATGGCGAAATAAGTTCGAATCATGCGGTAGCGGTCTTCGACTGTCGGCAGATCGTAGGCGCCGGCCGCCGTGAACTGCGCGATCTGGCGGAAGATCCACGGATTGGCGGGCGCGGCGCGGCCGATCATCACCGCGTCGCAGCCGGTTTCGGCGATCATTGCCGAGGCGTCTTCCGGCGTGCGGATGTCGCCGTTGCCGATGACGGGAATGCGCACCGCCTGCTTGATGCGCGCGATCCACTCCCACTGCGCCTGGCCGCTGTAGCCCTGTTCGCGGGTGCGGGCGTGCAGCGCCACGGCGTTGAGGCCTTCGGCCTCGGCCATGCGCGCCACTTCCACGCACACGATCTGGGCGTCGTTCCAACCCATGCGGAACTTGACCGTGAAGGGTATAGTCACGGCTTTGCGCACGGTGCGAAAGATATCGGCGATTTTGGGCAGATCGCGTAACAGTCCCGAGCCGCCGTTGCATCCGACGACGCGCTTGGCCGGGCAGCCCAGGTTCAGGTCCACCGTGTCGAAGCCCGTGTCTTGAACAATGCGCGCGGCGTCGGCGAGGGTGTCGGCGTTGGAACCGAACAATTGCGCGCCGATGGGATGCTCATCGTCATAGAAGGTCAGGTAGCGGCGGCGCTTCGACTCCCTCATGCGCGACAATCCGTCGGCCGAGGTGAACTCGGTCATCAACAGCCCGCAGCCCGATTGCGCGTTGGTGACGGGCGTGTCGATCGCGGCTTCGTCCGAATCCTGGTTGGCGCCGGTGGTGAAGAGGCTTGCGTGGCGAATGAAACGGCGGAAGACCGTGTCTGTTACCCCCGCCATTGGCGCAAGCACCGTCGCTGGTGTTACGAGAACGGCGCCGAGACGCACTTCTGCCGGCACCCGCGCGGCTGCAGGCATGGAGTGCTCCTTCGGGTTGTCCCAGGCCTTGTTCACAATTCCACAGTTCCTGTGAGACGACCGATTCCTCGCTGCCAAACTACTGAAAGCAGGCTACCAATTGATTGCCGGCCCATCGAAAACGGCGCCAACTGGCAGAGGCGTTATCTGCGCTCTGAGTGCAGTTCCTCGATTATGGTATGCCAACGCATGGAAATAATCTGCAATTGCCTGCCCAGAGCTAACGTCTTCCGTTCCAGACAGGTAGGCCTCCGCCGCAGCGGAGGCCTGATCGTGCATCCTGCTGAGCGCGGCCTACTTCGCGGCCTTCTCCTCGGTGGCCTTGGCGTATTTGCGGCGGAAGCGCTCCACGCGCCCCGCGGTATCGACCAGGCGCTGCTTGCCGGTGAAAAACGGGTGACAGTTGGAGCAGATCTCCACGTGAATGTCGCCCTTGTGAGTCGAACGCGTTTCGAAATTGTTTCCGCAGGCGCACATCACGCGCACGGCGGCATAGTGGGGATGAATCTTTTCCTTGGGCATCGCTAGAGACAAACCTTTCCTCTCTCCATTCTAGGCGGAATCGGGCGCTTTAGCAATCGCCCGCAACCTCAACCTTAAGCTCGTTTCACGTGCGCAATTCCTGCGGTCAGTTTTGCGAGGCGAGTGTGGGCCAGCCGGTCTGCGCCAGTGCCTTTTCAATTCCCGCTTCCGCCAGCGGCGCCATGATGGCGTAGCCGGCCGGATTGGGATGCACGCCGTCATGGCTCAGCGTTGCCGGCAGGCCGTCGCGCGCGTCTTTCAGCGCGGAGTGATAATCCACGAAAACGTAGCCCTTTTCGGCCGCGTAATTCTCGATCCACCGGTTCAGCTCGTCGATTTTGGGCGCGGGCTCAAGTCCGGGCGCCCAGGGAAAATCGAACGCCGGAGTCACCGAGCAAAGTACCACGCGGATGTGGTTGACGGTGGCCAGGTCGGCCATGGACGCCAGGTTGTCTTCGGTCTCGCCGAGCGTCATGGGGCCGGTGTTGCCGGCGACGTCGTTGGTTCCGGCCAGGATCACCACAACCTTCGGCTTCAGATCGACGACGTCCTGCCGGAAGCGCAGAACCATTTGGGGAGAGGTTTGGCCGCTGATGCCGCGATTGATGTAGGGCTTGCCCGGGAACGATGTCTCGAGATGCCAGCCCTCGGTAATCGAGTCGCCCATAAACACTACGCGGTCTTCTCCGGGCGCGGGCGGCGGCAATTGGGCGTCCTCCTGCTTGAATTTGGCCAGCCAGGGAAAATCGGTCAAGAGCTGTTCATCGTGCGATGTCTTCCGAGCCGCAGATCCCACTGGAGACGCCTGCGCCGGCGGCGTTGCCGACCGCGGGGGTTGAGGAG
>JBAUBR010000445.1:0-24165 GCA_049676965.1 Occallatibacter sp. | reverse complement strand
CGACGCCGGCAACCACCGCCGCTTCGAACACGGCAAACCAACCCAGCGGCGCAACCGGCTCTTCGCCGCGCGCACCGTACAAAAGGCCCTCCCAGACCGCTGTTGAAGGGGCGGAATCCGCAGCCGGCTCCACGGCCAGCTCCGAATCCGCTCCGCCCGCGCCTGCCGGCCCTTCGCCGCAGGAGATTCGCGAGGCGCACGACCGCTATTCGGGCCTCGATGCGCGGGCAGACGCCGCGCGCCAGGGCGTGCAGCAGATTCGCGGCCAGCAACAGGCGCAGGGCCTCGATATCCGCGGCGATATCCTCTCCGCAATGAACCGGATGAACAGCAACCTTCGCGAAGCCAACAGCGCCCTCGACCGCGACGACCTGCAAGCCGCGAAAGACTATATGGACCGCGCCGACAAGGATATCGGCACGCTGGAGGCGTTCTTAGGCAGATAGCAGAAGCAATCACCCTGCTAACTCTGGCAAGTGGCCCACCCTCCCGTGCCCTGAGATGCGGGTGCCTCATCCTTTCGGTCCGCCGCGGCGGATGCCGAAAGGGTGGGAGGCCACAAACCTTAACCACGGCGCAGCCCATCCTTGACCTGACCACAAACCTGCGTAGAATCCAAGCCGGATTAAGACCCTAGTACCTCGTTGCGGAATTAAGCGCATGATTCTGACTGCGGATCATGTTGAAAACACAACCAAATGAACCGTACGCGAGGTTTCGCAGCTAGGTACTAGCTAGGCCACCCACCGTTCTATCACCTCGCCTGTGCGCGGTGATCGTTCCTATGCAAGCGCTTGCGTAATCCGGCTTTCCCATCCAGGTCGAACGCCGCATTCACCAGCGCGATATGCGAGAAAGCCTGGGGAAAGTTCCCCACCAATCGCTGGCGTTCGATATCGTACTCCTCAGAGAGCAGGCCCAGATCATTGCGCAGCGCGAGTAGCCGCTCGAATAGCTTCCGTGCGTCGCGGGCGCGGCCGATGCACTTCAGGCAGCTCACCATCCAGAAGCTGCATGCCAGAAACACGCCTTCGCCCGGCGGCAAGCCGTCGTTCACCTTGCCGGTGTCGTAGCGCAGCACAAAGCCGACCGGCATCAGCTCCCGCTCGATGGCCTCTACGGTGCCCCGGATGCGCGGATCGTGGCCGGGCAAAAAACCTACCAGCGGCATCAGCAGCAGCGCGGCGTCCAGTTGATCGGAGCCGTATGCTTGCACAAAGCTGCCCTTCTTTTCATTGAAGCCTCTAGCGCAGATTTCGCTGTGCACCGCATCGCGAATCTTTTTCCATTTTTCGACCGGCGCGTCGTCGTGCAATTGTTCCGCCAGCAGCACGGCGCGATCGAACGCCACCCACACCATCAGCTTGGAATAAGTGAACCGCTGCGGGCCGCCGCGCGTCTCCCAGATTCCCTCGTCCGGCTGCTGCCAGATGGTTTCAAGATGCTTCAGCAACCGAACCAGCACGCGGAAATCGTCTTCGCTGTGCCGGTTCATGCTCTGCTGCGCGTGGAAGAAGCAGTCAAGCACCTCGCCATAGATATCGAGCTGCACCTGCTCCGATGCGGCATTTCCAATCCGCACCGGCTTGGAGTTCTCATAACCCGGAAGCCAACTGGCTTCCCACTCCACCAGCTCGCGCTCGCCTTTCAGTCCGTACATGATCTGCACCTGGTCGGGACTGCCGGCGAGCGCGCGCAGCAGCCAATCCTGCCAGGCCGCCGCCTCTTCGAAGTAACCGCCGTTGGTCAGCGCCAGCAGCGTGAAGGTGGTGTCGCGAAGCCAGCAATAACGGTAGTCCCAATTGCGCGCTCCGCCGATCCATTCCGGCAGCGAAGTGGTGATGGCCGCGACCACTCCGCCCGTAGGGCGAAATGTCATCGCCTTCAAGGTTATCAGCGAACGCTCCACGGCATCGCGATACTTTCCGGCGTAGGTGTGGCGCGAAGACCATCTGTGCCAGAACTTTTCCGTGTCGTCGAGCGCCTGCGCCGCATCAATGCGTTTCGGATTGCGTTTGTAGGAGGTGCCATAGGTCAAAGTGAACCAGGCGCGCTCGCCCCTGCTCACGCTGAAATCGGTGACCGTCTTGAGATTCTCGCCGCGCATCGGAACCGATGCGCGCAGCAAAGCCAGATTCGGGCCGGCGACAGCACGTACGCCATCGCGGATGCGCGTAACCCACGGAACCGTGCGGCCGTAGTCAAAACGCAATGCCAGTTCCATGCGCACATTCACTGTCCCGCGAACGCCCTCGACGATGCGGACCACGTCGGAGTTCTGCCCCCGCACCGGCATGAAATCGATGAGGCGCACCGCCCCATCGGAGCATTCGAACGTCGTTTCCAGAATCAGCGTATGCGCGCGGTATCGCCGCGTGCTCTTCCAACTTCCTTCGGCCGGCGCAATCTTCCAGTAGCCGTTTTCCTCGGTGCCCAGCAGCGCGGCAAAACATGCGTCCGACGAGAAATCCGGCCAGCAAAGCCAGTCGATGGAGCCATTCCGGTCAACCAGCGCGGCAGTCTCGCAATCGCCAATCAAGGCGTAGTATTCAATTTTTCCGGCCATCGTGATTTACTTGCGGCCCGCGCCGAACGCCTCTCATCAGATTGGAAAATCAAAACTTCTTTTCAAAGCATCAATGCCGTTTGAAGTACTGCACCTCCCGCTCATGCTGCCTGGCCTGCTCAAGCGTGGAGAAGGTTCCCAGATTGCGCCGCTTGCCCATTGAAGCGTCCTTTTTTCGCGAATATAGGCGGAATTTTCTGGATTTGAGTTTGCAGATCATGACCAATATAGATGCGAAGCGCCGGTTTTCGGTAATTCGATCGGCCTCCCGAAGTGGGTAAAACAATAGGGGCCACCCGGCCGCGGCAGGCAACTCTTTCCCTGCGCTCTGCATCGAATCCTCTGCTCAATATTCCGTCCGTTCCCCAACGCCCGAAAGTGCGATCTGACCGGTTGCTGCAATCTTGGCGGTCCTCGCCTGGTACGTTGCTTTTTATAAAGGGAGCCGACGTCCATCGAGGTCACACCGATGAAGAAAGCCCCTCGCGCCGCTTCCGGCGGCACTGCCGAGATGCATTCAGACGGTAATGGACATGTCGCCGTTGCCACTCCCCCGCAAAACTCCCTCCAGCAGCCCGTTCTGGGAACGATCCTGACCGCTCTGCAGACTATGCGCGACGGCGATTTTTCCGTTCGCCTCCCCGTAGTTTGGACCGGTCTTGAAGGAAAAATCGCCGACACATTTAACGACATCATCGACGCCAACGAGCAAATGGCGCGCGAGTTGAACCGCGTCGGCCTCGCCGTCGGGAAAGAAGGCAAGACGCGCGAGCGGATCCGCTTCCAGCAAATGCGGGGGGCCTGGGGCGGCATGGAAATCTCAGTGAACACGCTCGTCGAGGACCTGCTGCGGCCCACCACCGAAGTGACGCGCGCCATTGCCGCCGTGGCCCAGGGCAATCTCACGCAGACCGTCCGGCTGGACGTAGATGGGCGCCCGCTGGAAGGTGAATTCCTGCGCTCGGCGAAGATCGTCAACACCATGATCCAGCAGTTGGGCGTTTTCACCGCTGAGGTAACGCGCGTGGCACGCGAGGTAGGCACCGACGGCAAGCTCGGCGGCCAGGCACTGGTGCCCGGCGTGGCCGGCACCTGGAAGGACCTCACCGACTCGGTCAACTCCATGGCCAGCAACTTGACCGGCCAGGTGCGTAACATCGCCGAGGTCGCAACCGCCGTCGCCAGCGGCGACTTATCGCGCAAGATCACCGTCGACGTCCGCGGCGAGATTCTGCAGCTCAAAGAAGCCATTAACACCATGGTCGATCAGTTGCGCTCCTTTGCTTCGGAAGTTACCCGCGTGGCCCGCGAAGTAGGCACCGACGGCAAACTGGGCGGCCAGGCTGTGGTGCCCGGCGTTGCCGGTACCTGGAAGGATTTGACCGACTCGGTGAACGCGATGGCCGGTAACTTGACCGCCCAGGTTCGCAACATCGCCGAAGTGACTACTGCCGTAGCTCGCGGCGACTTATCGCGCAAGATCACCGTCGACGTGAAGGGCGAGATTCTCGAATTAAAAGACACCATCAACACAATGGTGGACCAGCTCAATGCGTTCGCGGGCGAAGTTACCCGCGTGGCCCGCGAAGTGGGCACGGAAGGTAAGCTGGGCGGCCAGGCGCAGGTGCCCGGCGTAGGCGGCACATGGAAGGACCTGACCGATAACGTCAACTTTATGGCCAGTAACCTCACCGGCCAGGTGAGAAACATCGCCGAAGTCGCAACGGCGATCGCAAACGGCGACTTATCGCGCAAAATTACCGTCGACGTAAGAGGTGAAATCCTCCAGCTTAAAGAGACACTCAACACTATGGTGGACCAGCTCAACCGGTTCGCCGGCGAAGTAACTCGCGTGGCGCGCGAAGTCGGCACCGAAGGCAGACTCGGCGGCCAGGCCAACGTGCCTGGCGTGGCTGGAACATGGAAAGACCTTACCGATTCGGTCAACTCCATGGCCGGCAACCTGACCGGCCAGGTACGAAACATCGCCGAAGTTACTACAGCCGTAGCTCGCGGCGACTTATCGCGCAAGATCACCGTGGACGTGAAAGGCGAGATTCTCGAGCTCAAAAACACCATCAACACCATGGTGGATCAGCTCAACGCGTTCGCCGGCGAAGTGACCCGCGTGGCGCGCGAGGTGGGAACCGAAGGCAAGCTAGGCGGCCAGGCGCAGGTTTCAGGCGTCGCCGGGACCTGGAAGGACCTGACGGATTCGGTCAACTTCATGGCCGGCAACCTTACGGCTCAGGTGCGCAACATTGCGGAGGTCGCAACCGCCGTGGCTCGCGGCGACTTGTCCCGCAAGATCACGGTCGACGTAAGAGGCGAAATTCTCGAACTCAAAGACACCATTAATACCATGGTGGATCAGTTGCGTGCGTTCGCTTCCGAAGTTACGCGCGTAGCTCGCGAGGTGGGAACCGACGGCAAGCTAGGCGGCCAGGCGCAGGTGCCCGGTGTCGCCGGCACGTGGAAAGACCTTACTGACTCGGTGAACTCCATGGCCAGCAACCTGACCGGCCAGGTGCGCAACATCGCCGAAGTTTCCACCGCCATCGCCAGCGGCGACTTATCCAAGAAAATCACCGTCAACGTGAGCGGCGAAATTTTGCTCCTCAAAGAAACAATCAACACAACAGTCGACCAGTTGAACGCCTTCGCCGGTGAAGTAACCCGCGTGGCGCGCGAGGTCGGCACTGAAGGTAGACTCGGCGGACAGGCCAACGTACCCGGCGTTGCCGGAACATGGAAAGACTTGACCGACTCGGTGAACTCCATGGCCGGTAACTTGACCGGCCAGGTGCGAAATATCGCCGAAGTTACCACGGCCGTAGCTCGCGGCGACTTATCGCGCAAAATTACCGTGGACGTGAAAGGCGAGATTCTAGAGCTCAAAAACACCATCAATACCATGGTCGACCAGCTCAACGCGTTCGCCGGCGAAGTAACTCGTGTAGCGCGCGAAGTAGGCACCGACGGCAAGCTGGGAGGCCAGGCGCAGGTGCCGGGCGTGGCCGGAACATGGAAAGATCTCACCGACAACGTGAATTTCATGGCCAGCAACCTGACCGGCCAAGTGAGAAACATCGCCGAGGTCGCAACCGCAATTGCCAACGGCGATCTTTCGAAGAAGATTACAGTGGACGTGCGCGGCGAGATCCTCCAGCTTAAAGAAACGCTGAACACCATGGTCGAGCAGCTTCGCTCGTTCGCCGCTGAAGTAACACGCGTGGCTCGCGAGGTAGGCAGCGAAGGCCGTCTTGGCGGGCAGGCCAACGTGCCCGGTGTCGCCGGAACATGGAAGGACCTTACCGACTCGGTCAACGCCATGGCCGGCAACCTGACCGGTCAGGTGCGAAACATCGCCGAAGTTACCACTGCCGTTGCCCGTGGCGACCTGTCGCGCAAAATCACTGTGGACGTAAAGGGCGAGATTCTCGAATTGAAGAACACCATTAACACCATGGTGGACCAGCTCAATGCCTTCGCTGCTGAAGTTACACGCGTCGCGCGCGAGGTCGGCACCGAGGGCAAGCTGGGCGGCCAGGCGCAGGTGCCGGGTGTAGCCGGAACGTGGAAGGACCTTACCGACAACGTGAACGTGATGGCCGCCAACCTCACCGAGCAGGTTCGCGGAATTGTGAAGGTGGTTACGGCCGTCGCCAATGGCGAACTTACCAAGAAGCTCACGGTAAACGCCAAAGGCGAAGTAGCCGCGCTCGCGGAAACGATCAATAACATGACAAACACGCTGGCCACCTTTGCGGACCAGGTTACGACCGTGGCTCGCGAGGTGGGCGTGGAAGGCCGGCTGGGCGGTCAGGCCAATGTGCCGGGCGCCTCCGGCACATGGAAGGACCTGACCGGCAATGTGAACCTGCTCGCGGATAACTTGACCAACCAGGTGCGAGCCATCGCGGAAGTGGCAACGGCCGTGACCAAGGGCGACCTGACGCGATCCATTCAGGTTGAAGCCAGCGGCGAGGTCGCGGATCTGAAAGACAACATCAACACGATGATCGACAACCTGCGGCTCACCACCGACCGCAACACCGAGCAGGACTGGCTAAAGACCAACCTGGCCCGGTTCACGGGTATGTTACAAGGCCAGCGCGATCTGACCACGGTAGGCCGGATGTTACTCTCCGAACTTGCCCCGCTTGTCAACGCGCAGCAGGGCGTGCTCTACCAGATGGAATCGGAAGAGTCGACCAGCATGATGCTGCTATCGGCCTACGCCAGCACGGATGACGGCCATCTGGAACGAATCAAGCTCGGCGAAGGACTCGTCGGCCAGTGTGCGGCTGACAAAAGGCGTATGCTGATTGCCGATTTGCCCAGCCACACCACGCCGATCCGGTCGGGACTCTTCGAGGCTACTCCCAAAAATGTAATTGTGCTGCCCGTACTGTTTGAAGATCGGGTTAAGGCAGTTATTGAGTTAGCCAGCCTTAGCGCGTTCACCGCTTCTCACCTGGCATTTCTCGAGCAACTCACCTCCAGTATCGGCATCGTGCTCAACAGCATCGAGGCTACGATGCAAACCGAGGGATTGCTCAAGCAATCGCAGCAACTTGCAACCGAGTTACAAACCCAGCAAAAAGAGTTACAGCAGACCAACGAGCAGCTGGCGCAAAAAGCACAGCAGCTTGCCGAGCAGAACGCCGAAGTGGAGCGCAAGAACCAAGAGATCGAACAGGCGCGCGGCGCACTCGAGGAAAAGGCCAAGGAGCTCGCGCTGACCTCGAAATATAAGTCCGAATTCCTGGCCAACATGTCGCACGAGCTGCGCACTCCGCTCAACAGCATTCTGGTGCTTGGCCAGCAACTCGCGGAAAACCCGGATGGAAATCTCAGCGGCAAGCAGGTTGAGTTTGCGCGCACCATTCACGGCGCAGGTACCGACCTGCTCAACCTAATCAGCGACATTCTCGACCTTTCGAAGATCGAGTCGGGCACGGTATCGGTCGAGGCCGAAGAGGTCTTCTTCAACAGCCTGATCGAAATGGTGGCCCGGCCCTTCCGGCACGAGGCCGAGAATCGCAAACTTACATTTGAAGTTACAACCGACAACCGCCTTGCGCGCAGCCTGGTTACCGACTCCAAGCGCTTGCAGCAGGTACTCAAGAATCTCCTGTCCAATGCGTTCAAATTCACTGAGCAAGGTCAGGTGCACTTATCGGTATCGCTGGCCACGAACGGTTGGAGCCAGGATCACCCGATCTTGAGCGGGGCCGGTTCGGTGATCGCCTTCTCGGTGGACGACACAGGAATTGGCATCCCCTTCGATAAGCAGCGAATTATCTTTGAGGCGTTCCAGCAGGCCGATGCCGGCACCAGCCGCAAGTACGGAGGCACCGGGCTGGGCCTCGCCATCAGCCGCGAGTTGGCGAGCCTGCTCGGCGGCGAAATTCAGCTTAGCAGCACTCCCGGCAGGGGCAGCGTCTTCACGCTCTATTTGCCGCAGACTTATGTGGGTCCTTCCACGCTGGCGGGCCCGATAAGGAACGAATCTCATCAGCGGCCGACAATGATGTTACCCATGCCAAATGCAAATATCGTCGAACACCATCCGGAGCGGATCGATGACGACCGGGATACTTTGGAGGCCGGAGACCAGGTGTTACTCATCGTGGAGGACGACCTTCACTATGCACACCTCCTTTGTGACTTATCCAAGGACAAGGCGTTCAAAGTCCTCCACGCAACTACGGGAGCAGAAGCGTTGGCGCTGGCGCGCGAGTTTCGTCCCACTGCCATCTCGCTCGACGTCTTCCTGCCCGACATGCTGGGCTGGACAGTGTTGAACCACCTCAAGCAGGATCCGGGCACTCGCCACATCCCTGTCCAGATGCTGACAATGGATGAAGATTGGCACCACGGACTTTCCCGCGGAGCCTTCTCTTTTGTAACTAAGCCCACCACGACCGAAGGCTTGAGCGCGGCCATCACGCGCATCAAAGCCTATGCCAGCCCGCGCCGCAAGCGGCTGCTCGTGGTCGAAGACGAACCCGCGCAACAACTCAGCATCGAGGCGCTGCTTGGCCACGACGACATCGACGTAACCGTGGTCGATAACGGCGCCGAGGCGCTCGAGGCGGTCAACCATGAGTCGTTTGATTGCCTTGTCCTCGACCTGCGCCTGCCCGATATGAGCGGCTTTGAGGTTCTTGAGCGCTTGCGCGACACGCCATCGCTGAGCGAACTGCCGGTCGTCGTATTTACCGGGAAGGATCTTTCGCCGGAAGAGGATGCGCGTCTCCACACCTTGGCTCGCAGCGTGATCGTGAAAGATGTTGAGTCTCCGGAGCGGCTGCTCGATGAGACAGCGCTGTTCCTGCATCGAGTGGTTGCGGATCTGCCGAAAGAGAAGCAGAACATGCTCGACCGCTTGCACCGCTCCGACGAAGCCCTGGTGGGCAAGCGCGTCCTCATTGTCGACGACGACGTGCGCAACATCTTCGCGCTCAGCAGCGTTCTCGAGCGCCGCGGCATGACGGTATTGACTGCCGGCACCGGCCGAGAAGCCATTGAAACAATCGAGAAGACACCCGATCTCGGGATCGTACTGATGGATATCATGATGCCGGAGATGGATGGATACGAAACGATGCAAGTTATCCGCCAGAATCCTTCGTTCCGGCGCCTGCCGATCATCGCCCTTACCGCCAAAGCGATGAAAGGCGATCGCGAGAAGTGTCTGGAGGCGGGGGCTTCGGAGTATCTGGCCAAGCCAGTCAATACCGAACAGCTTCTTTCGGCATTGCGGATGTGGTTACACCGGTAAAGGAAGACTCACCCGTCCAGGAATAAAGTCAAAGCCGTGCGGGTGTGGGGGAACATGTGGAGCGATCGCAGAAGGTCAACATATTAATGGTCGACGACCAGCCTGGGAAGCTTCTCACTTACGAAGCGATCCTCAGCGATCTGGACGCGAATCTCATCAAAGCTCGCTCCGGCAGGGAAGGCCTGGAGCAGCTTCTTAAGCACGATGTTGCCGTGGTTCTGCTCGATGTGAGCATGCCGGAGATCAATGGCTTTGAAATGGCCGACATGATGCGCCAGCATCCGCGCTTTCAAAAAACGGCCATCCTGTTCATCTCCGCGGTTCGAATGACCGACCTGGATAGGATCAAAGGCTACCAGAGCGGAGCCGTCGATTACATCTCGGTTCCGGTGGTTCCGGAGATCTTGCGGGCCAAGGTGGCAATCTTTGCCGAGTTACACCGCAAGACAAGGGAGCTGGAACAACTCAACCGCGAGTTAGAGCGTCGGGTAGAAGAAAGAACTCATCAACTGCAGGAAAGCGAGAGGCAGTTCCGCACGCTGGCAAACTCGATTCCGCAGCTTGCCTGGATGGCCAATCCCGATGGAAGCATCTTTTGGTACAACGATCGCTGGTACGACTACACCGGCGCGGATCTTGTCGATGCGCAAGGATCATGGTGGGGCCGGATACTTCATCCCGATCATCTGCAGCGCGTCATTGAGAGCTCGCGCCGTTCGTGGAGCACGGGCGAACCGTGGGAAGACACGTTTCCATTTCTCGGCAAAGATGGCGAGTATCGCTGGTTTCTTTCTCGCGCGGTACCTATTCGCGATTTGCGGGGAGTTGTCGTCCGGTGGTTCGGCACCAGCACTGACATCAGCGGCCAAATTGCCGCCGAAGAAAAGATTCGGCACCTCAATAGTCAGCTCGAGCAGCGTGTGGTAGAGCTCGAGACGATCATGCAGGTGCTTCCCGTCGGCGTTGCCGTTGCGCATGACCAGGAATGCCACACAATCACGGCAAATCAGGCATTGAGCGAGATGGTAGGCATAACTCCGGGCGAGAACATGTCCAAGAGCGCCGATTGTGCGGGGGCGAGGCTATATGACCTCTATCAGAATGGCCAGATGATCGCGTCTGATGATATGCCCATACAACGCTCGATCGCGACGGGCAAACCCGTAGCGATAGCAGAAATGGAAATCCATCGGCACACTGACGGAAAAACGGTCCCGGTCATGGGCAGCGCCAGCCCGCTCTTTGATTCCGACGGAAAGGTCCGTGGATCGGTGGCTGCATTTTTCGATTTAAGCGAACGAAAGAAGATGGAGGATCTGTTGCGCGAACGCGCCGACTTATTGGACCTTGCGTCGGAAGCCATCTTTGTAAGGGATATGTCGGGCACGCTGAGATATTGGAATTCCGGCGCGGAGGCATTGTATGGATGGCGCCGGCAAGAGGTTCTGGGAAAGTCTGTGCACCAGGTGCTGCACACCAAGTTCCCTGTCGATCTGCAGATCGTCGAATCCGCGCTGGGAAATGATGGCCACTGGGAAGGAAACCTGGTTCACACTACCCGCGATGGACGTGAGGTCGTGGTTGCCAGCCGGCATGCGCTGAAAGAGGCGACTTCGACCATTCTCGAAATCAATCGCGACATTACGGCTCAGTTACGAGCCGAGGAAGCGCTGCGCAAAACCGAGAAGCTGGCAGCCATGGGGAGAGTCGCGGGGATTATTGCGCACGAGATCAATAACCCGCTTGAATCGATTACCAACGCCTTCTATCTCCTGCGCAACCATCCATCGCTGGATGAGGAAGCAAGATACTTTGCTCAACTCGGTGAAGAAGAGTTGACCAGGGTATGCCACATCACCCGGCAAACCCTCGGCTTTTACCGTGAGTCTCAGCACCCGGTCGATGTTTCGGTTTCCGGTCTGCTCGACGAAGTGCTCGAGTTACAGACCAGGAAGCTGCAATTGGATCGCATCACGCTTGATAAGAAGTATCTCGCCATCGGCACCATTCGTGGCTTCCCGGTTGAGTTGCGTCAGGTGTTCTTCAACTTGATCGGTAATGCGATCCAGGCAATGCCCGATGGCGGAAAGCTGCGTATCCGGCTGGGTGAAAAATGGAATGAGAAGGCCCGGCGCAACGAGTTATACATCTCTGTCTGCGACACCGGATCGGGAGTCCGCCCGGAACATGCCAAGCATCTTTTCGAGCCGTTCTTCAGCACCAAGTCGAGCAAGGGCACGGGGCTGGGTCTCTGGATCAGCAAAGGAATTGTCGAGAAGCATGAGGGAACCATTCAGTTTCGCAGCATGCCTTTCCGCGGCGGAAACATGACTTCGTTCCGCGTAATCCTGCCGGGAACCGAGACGGCGGCGATGTTGCATTCCGGAAACAATCATCAGGCAGCGCCCGCCGTAGTTGGAGGTTCCCTTGAGCGCGCCTAGCGCGTCCATTCTTGTGGTCGACGACGAGGAACTTCCGCTTACTTTGCGGAAGTTAGTCCTGGAGAAGCAGGGTTATCGCGTCCTAACTGCCCGGTCGGCGGCGGGAGCCATGCAACTGCTGGAATCCAGCCACGTCGATCTCGTTCTCACCGATCAGTTGATGCCCGGCGGAACGGGGGTTGAGCTGGCGAGGAGAGTCAAGCAGGCGCGGCCGGGGCTTCCCGTGGTCCTGATATCGGGAGTCAACGAGATTCCGCCCGACGCCGACGTTGCCGACTTCTTTATCAGCAAGGTTGAAGGACCGGCCTTCTTGTGTGAGAAAATCTCCTCCATTCTCACGGAGTCCCGCTATTCATTGCGATGAGCCGATCGATTCGCCTTGCTCTGGGGTGCGCCGACCGGAATAGCGCGGGCAGGACGTGAATTCATCGCTCTGACAATTGGGCGTTCGCGTAAGACTTATCGAACTGGCTTGCTGCCTCGCGAAGGAAGTTGGCGAATCAGCCACTGCAGCAGATCCTGCGCGCCTTGAAAGTTGCCATAATCCGCCGGCAGCTTGCGGCCGTCGGTGTATTCGTTGTAGAGCCACGGATCGACGACCGCAAAGACCGTTCCCTTGCCGTACTTAACGGCTGCCATCATGATGTCGCCCTTATCGATCAGCAGCGGCTTGGCACCGCCACTCACTGTGATGGAGCAGGTATCTTTCATGTACAGGACGCGTGGACTTGCGAAAAGCTCGCTGCCACCCGGCGCATCGATCCTCCCCATCGCGAACGTGTCTCCGATCACGTGGTGACTCAGAACATCGTTAAAGTGAATTCCGAATCTATCCGCCAAGAGATCGAGATGCTCGATATCGGCGTTGGCCGGGTCGTTCTCCATCATTAGCAGGATTCCGCCTTGCCTGACCCAAGCGGCAACTTCTTCCGCGTCGCGCTCGGTAACATAGTGTGGTTTCGGATTCTTCGCCGGAATATCCGGAGATACGATGATGTAGAATTGCGTCGAACTAAGGTTGAATGCATTCGGAGCTTCATACAATGTATCTGTTCCGATGCCATAATCATTGAACAGATGACGAAATATAGAGAAACCGCTATCTGAGTAATCTTGCCACTTATAATGGAAGTACTCGGATTGGTCAAGAGCGTCGAATCGCTTCTGACTATTGAACCACGCATCGAGGACTGCCTTATCCCCGCGCCCCAATCTTGTTAAAAGTGCAACTTCCATCTCGCGGTTGGCGAGAATAATGTCGCCGGCTGTAGCTGGATCAGATGCCAATTCCGCGTAGTCATGAAGACCGGTTACCTGGCGAAAAGCTCGATCGGCGGCGGCGAAGTAACTCTCATCGAGATAACCAAGACGCACCGCCTTGGCGAGAGCGTAGACAAACATGGAAAGCGTTGCAGTTCGCTTTGGGTCTCCCGCTCCATTCTGGGCGTTGCGCGCGTCCGCCGATATTCCGCCCCGTTCGCCGGAGTAATGCTCCGCGGCATCGGCGTCCTGGCGAAGAAGAGCCAGCAAGGTTGCGCGGCCTCCATTTGTCTGCGGATAGTAGGGCAGCGTGTCGACCAGCGCCGTCATATAGTCAGCGGTGGCGCGAAGCTCTATCGATTTTGACTGATGCGGTGAAATTCTCTTCCCTGCCTCGTCGACTCGTTCGTTCAGTAGTCCGGTCTCCGGGTCGCGGGCGTGTTGTTCAAAGAGCACAAACTGGCGAGTGATGTCGGTAAAGTTTTGGGGCTGCTGAAATACGGCTGCGAACTCGGCATTGAACGGTTCTGCGTCATAGAGATCCTCGACCCACATCTGGCCGGGATAACTATTGCCGTGCGAATAGCCGCCATCCCTGTTGCGCGGTTGCGAGATCAGCTGGATGCGTAGATTGGCGGCGGCATCGAAGTATTTTTTCTGCTGAGTTACGCGATAGAGAAGCAATAACTCGCGGCCAAGCGCGATGTCATCCAGGTTACTCGATTCCTTGTCATAGCCTTGGATGGCTCCGTCGGGAGCGATCAACGGCGCGACCGCGGATTCCACATAGCGGAAGTACTTCGCATCGGCCGTGCCGAGCCATTCTTCGTCGAGCGCCGCCAGCAATAGGTCAAAGTCATCGTTGGACGGATTTGCCTTGCCTGCCGCCGGCCATCGCAGCATAGCCGCGTCGGCCAACTGATCCGATCTGGGGAGCAATTGCGCCGGCGCGGACCAGGTGCGGCAGGCGAGCACCGCTACGAAGATGTATTGTGCCTTCATCGCTGTCATCGCTTCAGGTCTCCCATTTTAGAGACCGTATGCGGTGAAATATGCCCGGACGCGAAGGAACTTCCGCTTCGCCCCGGATGAGGTTACCCTCGAAGTAACGCCTGCGGCGGCAAGCCGCGGCAATGACGACGGCTCGCTGTGCTACATTGGCGCCATGCTGGCAAAGTGTTTGGCGATGGCTGCTCTGACTTTGGCCCTGCAGCAGACGACCCCCGCGCCAGATTCCCGCGATGCGGCTGAAAGTCTGGCCGTGACGCACGAAGATCCCGCCGACCCACAGCCATCGCCCGATCTTCTGCAGAATACAACCGGACACGCAGGCCAAGACGCAGGTGGCAATCTCCTCGCATTTTGGCAGAGCCCGGTAACTTCGCCTTCCTCTCCGGCGACTCCACCGAATACAGTGCGGCCTGTAAACCCCGCGCCAGATACAGGTCCCGCGGTCACGCGGCAAAGTCCGTCATTGTCTGCGGCTCCGGCAAACGCTGGCCGTCCTGCAGGTCTGGGTGCGGGACAGGGTGGATTTCCTGCCCGCCAATCGCCCACCCGCGCGCCGGCGGCAAGCCCCTCCGTGCAGAACCCGGGCAACCCTGCCGGCCCGGCCGATTGCAACGGCTTCCCTTGCGATGCCCAGCCGCAGCGCCTTATCGTCAGCAATCCCGCTCCGGCTCCGGCCGTATGGTCGTATCACGACAAAATCCTGTGGGCTGCGTATGTAGTGCTCGCCTGTTTGGGCTACGCGGGCATCATGATGGCTCTTTCGCTGATGAAAAAGATTGAACGCCAAACCGTGGCTGCCGAGACCGCTGCCGCCGCGGCCCACGATAGCGCACAGGCCGCGCTGTTGAATGCGCAGGCCCTGATCGACGCCGAGCGGCCTTGGCTGGTGGTGACGGTCGAGCCGTCATCGACTGTCGAGAACGGATTCACGGTGACGGCGACAAATCGCGGGCGCTCGCCGGCGCAGGTTGTGGCCATGGCCGAACAGTTGCGGATTGCGGCCGATGAAACGGGGCTGCCGGCGAAGCCCGAGTATGGAAATCGCGAACCAAAGCCGCCCCTGGTTCCGATCATCCTGCTGCAGGGCGAGTCGACGGCATTGAAATCGTTCAGCCGTGCCGACGCACGCGAGTTGTGCGAATCCGACGAGCAGTTTGCGCGCATCGAGAATTGGGAAGAGAAGATCTTTTTTTATGGAAAGGTCATTTACAAGGATTTGGTCGCACCACCGGTCAAACAGGCCCACCAAACCGACTGGTGTTCCTGGTACATCCACGGGCGGCAGAGGAGTGGATTGGTGATTGGCGGTCCAGCCGGATACAACGCGCATACATAGTGCGATCACTCTAGAGAACGAGCGTCGAGCCTCGGTGGTTTCCCACCCTTTCGTCCGCCGCAGCGGACGGAAGGGTGGGGCACGGAAGGTAGTGGTAGATCGGCCGGACCGCCGGGCTGCTCTGAATGGCCGCCGCTTCTACTACGCAATCACCTGCTCGCGCAGATCCTGCTCGAACTGCGGGTCGGCTTCGGCGAGCCTGAGCAGCCGGTGCAGATAGGCGCGGGAGATGGCCAGGCTGCGCGCGGCGATCGTCTTGTTGCCGTTGTGGTCGCGTACGGCGTTCACGGCCAGTTTGATCTTGTAGTCGCGAAGCTGCCGCTCAAACGACCCGCTCGGCTGGTACTCGCCGATGTCGACCACATCGCCGAGGTCGGCGCCGCTCTCCTCCTGCCCATTCAGCGGCAGGTCTTCCACGCGAATGGTGTCGCCGGTGGACAGAATAATGGCGCGCTGAATCACATTCTCCAGCTCGCGCACATTCCCGGGCCAGGGATAGCTCTGCAGCATGGCCAGCGCGTCCGGCGCGATGTTCTCCATCGGTTTCTGGAACATCTGCGAGTAGTGGCGCAGGAAATGCGCCGCCAGGCGCGGAATATCTTCCGCCCGGTCCTGGAGCGACGGGGAGTCGATGCGCATCACGTTGATGCGGTAAAAGAGGTCCTGGCGGAATTTGCCTTCGGCCACCAGTTTACCCAGGTCCTGGTGGGTAGCGAAGATCAGCCGCGCACGCAAGGGAATGAGCCGGTTCGAGCCCAGGCGGCTGAACTCCATCTGCTGTAACACGCGCAGCAGCTTGACCTGCGTGAACGGGCTCAGGTCGCCGATCTCGTCCAGGAACAGCGTGCCGTCGGCAGCCTGCTCGAAGTAGCCCTCCCGCGCCCCCACCGTCCCGGTGAAGGCGCCCTTTTCGTGACCAAAGAGCTCGGCCTCAATTAAAGTCTCAGGTATTGCACCGCAAGATACTGCAACGAAAGGGCGACTGCGGCGAGAGCCGATGTTGTGCATGGCCCGTGCGATCAGTTCCTTGCCGGTTCCACTTTCGCCCGTGATCAGCACCGACGCGTTCAGGTCGGCGACGCGATTCACCAGCTGATAGACGCGCTGCATGGGCGAGCTGGAGCCGATCATGCCGTCGCAACTTACTGGAATTTCAAGCCGTTGCTGCACAGTCTGCAACTGATGCTTTAATAATGAATTCTCAAACGCCCGGCTGAGCATGGTTTTGAGATCGCGAATCGAGGGTGGCCGGCGGCAATAGCCGAAGGCGCCCATGCGCACCATCTCGAACGCCGTAGAGCGAAGGCCGTCGTCGGCCATGATCAGCGATGGCACTTGGAATGCAACCAAACGGCGTGCGCAGCCAATGCGCTCCTGCAGGCTGCCGTGATTCGAGTGCAGGTCCAGAATCATGACGTCGCAGCGGTCGCCGGAAAGTAGCTCGACCATGCCATTTTCGTCCGATTCGAGCAGTACCTGGAATTCCTTGCCCAGAGCGGAGGAGAGGAGGGGGTAAAGGGTGCGGTCTTCCGAATAAAGCCCAATCCTGATCATAAGTGGCACTTTCTCGCGATACCGGGGGGATCGCGGTGCGCGGGTTGATCGCTTCAGATGTCGGAAGCGAAGGACGTACATTCATGATCCCGAACCGGCACAGGCTGCAGCAATGCCTGATTGGTGCTACGCCGATGCCACCTTGGTGACCAGGCCTGTGGGATGATTCTATGAAGGTCTTGCCCTTGGCGACCGATTGAATTGCTGAGTACTAGTTCCGGATTTGAACTGTGCGTCGCGCGGTTCCTGCATTGGGAACCAGCTGGGGAGGACAGCGATTCACACTGCTTGACCGCATCTGAGCTGCGGAATGCGCTTCCGCATCGGCTCCCAGGCCGGCCGCAAATCGGCCGGGGGGTTCCCCCGACGCTATCGGCATGCAATACGCCCCTGGGAAAGTGAAGAACTGATTGAATGTTCGATGATACTCTCTAGTGGCGGCAATGACACGTTTGTGTTATACGCCGCCCGCAAACCCCGCCGATTGACCGCTTTCAGCAGTGTTCCAAAGAGGGAAAACACAGCCATTCTCGCCCCTTGCCGGCGGGGCCGCAAAGTGTATACGCCGTGCTTCACTTTTCCACCGGCCCTAGTAAACAGCCGTGTACACCATGCCGCGGCAACAGACGTTAACAACTTGGATTCAACCACTTGCAATCAATTCAGATTTGGATGGACAATTGCACAACCAGCCATGTATTTCCGTTCTTAGTGACGAAAATGGAGTTTCAACATGCACTCGTTCGCCTGGTGGCCGACATTGATCGTTGTTGCCGTGGCGACGTTTACCGACTTGCGCAGCCGCCGCATTCCCAACTGGCTCGTTCTGCCCTTCCTGGCCGCCGGGATCACGGTCTCGGGCTGGCTTGAGGGCTGGCATGGCGTCGAGCAAAGCCTGATGGGGCTGGGACTGGGTATTCTGCTGTTTGGAGTGTTGTTTTGGATGGGCGGCATGGGAGCCGGCGATGTAAAACTGGCTGCCGCCATCGGCGCGTGGATCGGGCCGATGCAATTGTTCTTCGCGCTCGTGGTCACGGGCATCGTGGGTGGAATAATGGCCGTCGGCTGGGCTATTGCCGGCGGGTTTTTTTCCGATTTACTAAAGGGATCGGGAAATTTGATCTTCGGGCGGAAGAAGGGTGAAACGGAGCCCGGCGAGGAGCTGACCCTCTCCAATCCGAAAACCCGCAAAATGCCCTATGCGCCCGCGATCGCGCTGGGAACTTTGATTTCTTTCTTTGCGCGATGAAAACACCGGGAGACATGTGGGATTCGCAATCAACCAATCGCATTGAGGTCGACACGACCGAAAGGCAACAAGTACAAGGGAGCAGCAAACCAGTGAGTTCGAATTATTCTCCGAATCCCGGTCCCCAATATCCCGACTCGCTGGGCGCGGAATCCCTGTCGATCGCTCTCATCGGCCCCGACGACCTGCGCCGCCGCACGGCATTCAACGCGCTGACCGAATGCCAGGGCTGCGAGGTGAAGGAGTTTTCCGACTACCCCTCCAGCCTGGACGAACTGCCCAAGCTTCTGGACCAGCGCTTCGACGTGGTCATCATCGATCTGGACAGCATTCCCGAATACGCGCTGGAGCTGGTGGAGAGCATCTGCGCCAATAGCCCGGCCACGGTGATGGTCTATTCGGCGCTGTCCAATCCCGACATGCTGGTGCGCTGCATGCGCGCCGGCGCACGCGAGTTTCTCACCCTCCCCTTTGGCCAGGGCGTGATGGCCGAGGCCCTGGTGCGGGCTTCGGCGCGGCGCTCGGCGGTTCGGCCGGCAAAAAAAGCCGCCGGCAAGCTGTGGGTCTTTCTCGGCGCCAAGGGCGGCTCCGGAACCACCACGCTGGCCTGCAACTTCGCCGTATCGCTGGCCCAGGAATCGAACCAGAGCACGCTCCTGATCGATCTCGACCTTCCTCTTGGAGACGCGGCGCTGAACCTGGGCATTGTGGCCGAATACTCCACGGTCAACGCCCTGCAGAACTCCAATCGGCTGGACTCGAGCTTTCTCGGCACCCTGCTCATCAAGCACAGCTCCGGAGTTTCGGTGCTGGCCGCTCCGGGCAAGTTTCCTCAGTACCAGGCCACCAACGATCAGATCGATAAGCTGCTGGCGATTGCACGGTCGGACTTCGATCACGTGGTCGTCGATGTCGGCTCGCGGCTCGACTTGACCGGGACGGCGCTGTTCAAGGAAGCCTCGGCGATCTACCTCATCACTCAGGTCGGCATTCCCGAGCTGCGCAATTCCAACCGCCTGATCAGCTCGTTCTTTACGGCCGGCGGCCCCAAGCTCGAAATCGTGATCAACCGCTGGGCGCCGAAGACGCTGGGTGTGGCCGAGGAGCATATCACTAAAGCGCTCACGCGGCCGGCGCAATGGAAGATTCCCGACGACTATGCAACGGTGCGGCGCATGCAAAACACCGCAACCCCGCTGGCTCTGGAGGACTCGCCGATTTCGCGCACCATTCGGACCATGGCCCGGGCCGTCACGGGGCAGGAGGCTGTGCCGGAGAAGAGGGGCTTCAGCCTGTTTAAGAAGGGATGATTTTTTGATTCAACGGAAGGTTTAACTTGGAAACGATAAATCTTGAAAAATACAAAGCGGATATTCACCGCACCCTGATCTCCAAACTGGATCTGGAGAAACTATCGCGCGTCAACTCCAGCCAGGCGCGCGCCGCCGTTTCCGGCATCGTCAAGGAGATCATCAACGATCAGCGCGTTCCTCTGAACTTCGAAGAGCAGGAAAAGATCCAGGCCGACCTGCTCGACGAAGTCTTCGGCCTCGGCCCCCTCGAGCCTTTGCTGCGCGACCCCAAGATCTCCGACATCATGGTCAACGACAAGGACCACGTCTTCGTGGAAAAAGGCGGCCTGCTGCAGAAGGTCGACACGACCTTCCGCGACGACCGCCACCTTTTGCAGATCATCGACCGCATCGTTTCCCGCGTCGGCCGCCGCGTGGACGAATCGTCGCCGATGGTGGATGCCCGCCTGCCCGACGGCTCGCGCGTCAACGCCATCATTCCGCCGCTGGCCCTCGACGGGCCTTCGCTCTCCATCCGCCGCTTCGGAACCGGGCCATTGGCCGCCAACGCGCTGGTGCAGTTGAAGAGCATCTCGGCGGAAATGATGGAAGTGCTGGCCAGCGCGGTGAAGGCGCGCATCAGCATCATCATCGCCGGCGGCACCGGTGCCGGCAAAACCACCTTCATGAACATCCTGTCGCAGTACATTCCGCAGGGTGAACGTATCATCACCATCGAAGACGCCGCCGAACTTCGCCTCGCGCAGCAGAACATCGTGCGCCTTGAAACGCGTCCGCCCAACATCGAAGGACAGGGCGCCATCCGCCAGCGTCAACTGCTCATCAACTGCCTGCGTATGCGCCCCGACCGCATCATCATCGGTGAGGTCCGCGGCGAAGAAGCCTTCGACATGCTGCAGGCCATGAACACCGGCCACGAAGGCTCCATGACCACCATCCACGCCAACACCCCGCGCGACGCCATCTCCCGGCTCGAGTCCATGGTGGCCATGACCAACATGAACCTGCCCGAGAAATCCGTTCGCCAGCAGATCGCCAGCGCCCTCACCATCGTCGTGCAGGCCAACCGCCTGAGCGACGGCACACGCAAGGTCACCAGCATCTCCGAGATCACCGGCATGGAAGAGAACGTCATCTCCATGCAGGAGATCTTCAGTTTTCAAAAGAAGGGCATCGGACCCGATGGCAAAGTCATCGGCGCGTTCGTTCCCAGCCACATCCGTCCCCGCTTCCTCGAGCGGCTGCGCGTCTCCGGCATCTTTCTGCCGCCGTCGCTGTTCGAGCAGGAGACGCCGGTAAATTGACCGGCTGAAGGTTTTTGCTATGGGCATGATCGTTGTTCTCGTATTCCTGGGCGTCTTCGCGGTGGCCGCGCTGCTGTTGATCGCCAGCGGCACCGGAGCCTCGCAGCAGGCCAAGAAAGTGCTGGCTACGCTGGACTCGGCGCTGGCCACCGAAAGCCAGGAGACCCGCGACCAGATCGTCAACCTGCGCAAGACCGAGCTGCTCAGCGCGATCCCATGGATCAACCGCAAGTTGATGACCTTCGACCTGGCGCCGCGGCTGCGCACGCTGCTTTACCAGGCCAACCTGAATTGGACCGCCGGCGGCCTGATGATCATGTGCCTGGCGCTCTTCTTCTTTCCCGCGTACGTGGTTTATTGGAAGTTCGGCACCATCCTCGTCGCCCTTGGCGCCGGCCTACTCCTGGCCTCGATGCCCATCGGCTGGGTGCTCTTCATGCGCGCCAAGCGGTTCAAGGCATTCCTGGAGGAGCTGCCCGAAGCCCTCGACCTGATGGTCAGCGCCCTGCGCGCCGGGCACAGCCTCATAGCCGCCATGGGATTGGTGGCCCGCGAGTGCCCCGACCCGGTGGGCAGCGAAGTCCGCATCTGCTTTGACGAGCAGAACTACGGCCTGGAACTGAAGACCGCCATGGACAACATGACCACGCGGGTTCCGCTGCAGGATCTGCGCATTGTCTCAACGGCCATCATGATCCAGAAGGAGAGCGGCGGCAACCTGGCCGAAGTTCTGGATAAAACCTCGCACGTGATCCGCGAGCGTTTTCGCCTCAAGCGCCAGGTGATGGTGCACACCGCGCAAGGGCGCATGACCGGAATCATTCTTTCGGCTCTCCCGCTGGTGCTGGGAATCGCGCTGTGGACCGTCAATCCCGACATGGTGAGCCTGCTGTGGAAGAAGGAAATCGGGATCAAGCTGCTGTGGGCCGCGGGCATCATGACCGTAGTTGGCGGCCTGATCATCAAGAAAATCGTCGATATGGACGTTTAAGAGGACCGGGCTAAGAGGATTCAACCATGCTGATACCGATTTTCGCTTTTATCGTCGTGTTCCTGCTCATCGGCAGTGCCGGACTCTTGCTGTTCTATCGCGAGGCCATGCTGCAGCGCATCGCCGACGTCATCAACCCCCAGCCCAAACCGAAGACGCTGCTGGGCACCATTCAGCAGGCCGGCCTTTCGGTCAGCGTGGTGGTCGAGCATTTCGAGCGGGTCCTGCCCAAGAGCCAGGCGGAGATTTCGGTCGTCGAGCAGCGTCTCATTCGCGCCGGCTTCCGCTCGGAAAATGCGGTAAAGATCTTCTACGGCACCAAGGTCATGCTGCCCCTGGTGCTGTGCATCGTGGCTCTGATCACCGGCCTCGCCAGCCTCAGCCCGTTCTTCGTGTACGGCGTCGCACTGGTGGTCGGATTCCTGGGGCCGGACTTCTGGCTCGGCAATCGCATCAAGACCCGCCAGGCGAAGATTCGCCGCGGCCTTCCCGACGTGCTTGACCTGCTCATCATCTGCATCGAGGCCGGATTGAGCATGGATCAGGCCACCTCGCGCACCTCGCAGGAGCTGACCAAGGCGCAGCCCGAATTGTGCGACGAGCTCAGCCTGGTGGTGCTCGAGCAGCGCGCCGGCCGGCCCCGCGCCGATGCCTGGAAGCACCTCGCCGAGCGCACCGATGTCGACGTCATTCGCAACCTGGTTTCCATGCTGGTGCAGTCCGAGCAGTTCGGCACCAGCGTTGCCAAAACGCTGCGCACACACTCCGACACCCTGAGGACCAAGCGCGTCCAGCAGGTGGAAGAAGCGGCGGCAAAGACCACCATCAAGCTGGTTTTTCCGCTGGTGTTCTTCATTTTTCCCGCGTTGTTCCTGGTTACTCTGGGACCCGCGGCCCTCATGATGGCGGATTCGTTCAAGGATTTAATTGGACATTGATTCGAGAGATTACTCAGCTATTGAGAGAAGGGAGACTTTGAGATGGACAGTGTCACGATGATCCGGATTGTCGCCGGCGTGCTGTTTGTGATCGTGCTGGCTGTGCTGATTCAGCGCCGTCGCACCCACGTTAAGTAGCTCCCGGTATTGCCGAATGGGCTGGTGGCCTCGTAGCAGTCGACGAACTCCGCCGGCTTGAGCATCTCTCGATCGCTGTCGTTCGAAGGATGCATGATCCCCAAACTCGCTGGCCGGGAACGGAACCGCTCGGGCGGAGACGCCGGTCGCGCCCAGCCCAGAAAGCAACATCTTCGACGAGGCTCTCGAAAGAAGGAGAACTGGGGAATGGACAATGTAACAATTATCCGCGTTGTTGCCGGTGTGCTCTTCGTGATCGTGCTCGTAGTGCTCATCCAGCGCCGTCGCACACGGGTGAAGTAACACGGATTCCTGGGCGGGGCTCGCCGCGCTTTCGAGTCCGCGAGCTTCGCCTTCCAGATTCGCGCTCCGGCTGGTGTCGCCGACGCTTCAGCGGTACGTGTCGTCTTTCGACAGGCGAGGCAGACAGCGAGCGCATTTTGCCGCTTTTTCGGCTGGCAGGCAATTCGATCCGCGTTCCCGATTCTGTTCGCGAACCGGCGAATGAAAAACAGGTTGTTTAACGACTTTGAGTGAGTGCAGGTTCAATTGAAACAATGGGACACAACGGAAACGGATCCACCCGCTTGGCGGGATTCGCCAGGAGCGGGAGGCTCAATGGAATCGCGGAATAACTGTGCTTACAACCAGACCCGCGAGTGTTTCCTTGGCCTTGAAGTCACCGTCGCCGACGCGACGATGGACGAACTCAAAGCCAGGATCGAAACGCTCGAATTGAAGTCCGGTGAAGGACTCTGGTTGACGCCATTCCGGGGAATCCCCGAGACGGGAGTGCTCTTCCCTCTCGACCTCCTTTATCTGGATGCGGACTGCCGGGTTCTTGACGCCGTCGAATCGTATCCCACTTTCCGCGCCGCGGAAAAGATTCAACCCGCCAGCGTGCTGGCGCTGCCGGCCCACGCCATCTACTCGTCGCAGTCGCAGGCGGGGGATCAGTTGGTCATCTGCCCCGCCGAGGAGATGGAGCGCAGCCTGGAACGGTTCTCCAACGCCAACAGCCACGCAAGCGTGGTTCAAAGCGCGGTCCTGTTGCGGGAAAAGCCGCTGTGGAGCGGTGGACCCGGATTGCTGCAGCTTGAAGAAAAGGTGGTCAAGCAGGAAGAGAATCAGCAGCCCACGCACGAGATGGCTCTGATGCAGCCGGGCGTGAAAGCCGACAAGCCGCCCAAGAGCTGGCTGGATCGTTTCTGGTCGCCCGACCCGCGCCGCGCCCCGCGCGAGCCCTCGCCGCGCCTGGCCGCGTATTACTGGAC
>JBAUBR010000444.1:0-11748 GCA_049676965.1 Occallatibacter sp. | reverse complement strand
CAAATCCTCTTGCCGCTCGCGACCCTTGCGCGTTCCCATCGCCATGAACTCATCCTACGAATGACTCCTGTGGATACCTCACAATTCTTTCGCGCAGGTATCGAGACTTTCACCACAGGCTGCTAGCAGCATCAACGTACAACTTCTCTTCGAGATTGAGTGACTGTGCGAGGAAGTGCATAAATCTGAATCTCGATTCGAGCAAATCGCAGAGGAACTCTTCCAGCCGCTGCGGCTCTGGAAATGTGCATTGGGCTGTTGGCAATAGTCGAGCGGTCGGTCACTGTCCGGAAAGGTGACTTTACGTCCACGTGCAATGTTGACCTCTGCCTATCTTGGCCGTTAGTTAGGAACCCGGCACCAAGTGGACTGAACGGCACGAAGCCGATACCAAGCTCCTCCAGCGTTGGCAGAAGCTCGGCCTCCTGACGACGCCAGAACAGCAAGTACTCGCTCTGCACTGCTATAAAGCTTCAGTGCGGTTGGTCCAGACACGCGGCATTCCAAAGCTCTGCCAACGAAGCTTCCGCGCAGGTAGCATTACTTACTTGCCTCGTGAATCTCTGCCGCATATCCGCCCGGAAATTCGATGATTGCAGCAGTCCGCTCACTCGAAGAATATGGCTGAACAAGAATCTTAACACCCAGCGACTCAGCTTTCGCGAGCGTCTCTTTCAGGCTTGAAACCTCATAGCCAGTCATTTCCCGTCCATAGGGGTAGGGGAGATGGCCATCGGTAACCAAGACCGTGAGTCTGCCGAATAGAGATTCAACGCAGACGCGCCGGAATGTGTAACCTGGTCGGCCAATCTCAATTCCGGGGGCGCGAGGATCATCCGAAACGATCTTGCCATGGGAAAAGGCAAGGAAGCTTCGAAGAAAGCCGGCAACACGGAACGGTGAAACGTAGACGCGGTTCTCGGGTATTGTCTGAAATGCCGCATACGAGGGTTTCGTCGTGTGCCAGTAAAGCTGCATGTTGATTCCGCCTGGCCACTGAATGACTGCATCGCGCCCAATCGGATCAGGGAATGGCGCCACGAGGACATCAGCCCCCGCGGACTTTGCGGAAACGATAGCACCATCGAGATCGGTGACAAGATAGCCAGTCCTTTCCGCGCCGAAGGGATACGGAACGGGAGTCTTGAATCCAAACAGCGAAACAGTGCCTACCGGAGTCTGCAGAAGCTGGGAGCTTGTACTGCTCGGAGTCGGCGTGACGGTGACCACCACTTGCTTTGTGCTGGTGCCTCCAAACGTACCGAGGAAGGCCTTCACGAAGGCATCAACATTTTCCGGCGCAACATAGACGTGCGTTGTATCGTACTGTGGACCGACGGCAACGGTTGAAGTGGGGTCCGAGCCTTGCGGGGTCTCGGACCATCCGAGGCCCGGGCGATTTGCGAGGCTAAAAACGAGTAGACTCCAAGCGAAAACACAACGGATGCGTTTCATTTCGTAAATTCCTCCTGATACTTGTGCCAACTTCGTGGCATCTGGTAGACGCTCACGAACATGGAGACTACATTGAAATTGCTCGGATGTCTGCTCGCGTCTCAGAGGAGCCGCAGTGCGGCTCGCAACATGTACGTGACCAAAGCAAAGACGATCAATGAGCATAGGTAGATTCCCTTCCGTCGTCGGGCTCTCAAGGTTCGATTTTGTGGCCTCGGGTGCAAAGAAGGCACGATCATTTAAGGCAGTTCAACGTCCACCCCTTCGGGTGGGTGTCGTAAGTGTTGAAGCTCGCTTCGCGAGAATGAACGGACAATCACCGCACAGGCCAATTGGAAAACTGCAGCCCGCGAAATGCTTCCTAAAATTTGTACCCGGCCCATAACGCCCAGTAATTGAGATTGCGGCCTGGCTGTGTCTCCTTCAGGAACTTACCGGCGTAGAAAATTCCATAGTCAGCCTGAAACCATACATGCCGATCGGCTTGCCAGCGAACCTCCGTGCCCGGCCTGTGTCCAACGAATCGTGCCTGGCTATCATTCCCCGCTCTGATCAAGAATCCAGGCACCGCGTAGACGCCATCCGCAAGGCTCTCTCGCCACTGAACTATCCAATCGACAGACAGAGACACATCATGCGGAAGCGCCGTTTCGACATGAGGATGAACGTCGATGAAGTTGATAGGGCCGGGACCTGTTGTGGCCAGGACGCCAAAGTAGTTGCCCTTTGGAAATAGTGGGTTGAACGTCCCCAAAGCATTTGTGCTCGGGTGATCGCCACTGGAAATGTCAGCTTTCGCACTAAAGCGCGGTTTCAGAAGGATGGTTGGAATTCGGTAGCCAGCCTCGGTTGCAATCGTCCATGCTTTGATGTTCGCTGAACCGAATGTGCCAAACTGCCAAAGTCCTTCATAGTCAAAATCCCATCCCGGCTTTTCGGTGGCGATGGGGCGTGAAACTCTTGCCCCAAGGGAGTGACGCAGCTCCTGGGCCGTGCCTCGCTGGAAAGCCGCATCCTTCCGATCAAGGCCCAAGTAATACAAGTCTAAAGACGATTGACGCGGTATTGGTCTTGTGGCATAGATGCCCCAGAAACCGACGGTGTGGTCCGGCGAATTGTCGAAAACCCCGGGGTTATCTTCGTCCGGCCGCATAGCAAATCCATCGGTTTGCCATGAGTCGATTTTGCTCTTTACCATGAAGCCGTCAAAGCTCAGTCTGACATTTGGGCCCTCGCGCACATCGATCAACCGTCCGGACCCGTACTCTAACTCTTGCCTGCCGACTCTGAGGTGGATCGAGTTCTGGTCAGAGGATGTGCCGCATTCAAGGAATGCGGCCTGAAAATCAAGCTTTTTTTCGTCGATGGGACGCGGGCCGCCTCGGCGGAATGAATTCAATCCACTCTTCAGTTCCACGAAGGTGCGGAGGTGTCTTCCATAGTGCAGGTCGAAATAGGGCATGTACCTTTCATTGAGATACCCATTCCAATAAGGCGACTCGCCCCAGTTGTCATTTCCGATCTGCTCCCAGACTTCGCGGGCTTCGCCGCCCATGGTCATATACCAATCATCGGCACTCCCGCGTAGTGGGATGTATTTGATCGGATCCCAAAAGTCTTCTCGGAGCTTCGGATCCTTCAGAAAGCTCCAATCCTCGTCCTCGCGAAGCAGCTTATAGTTGCGGTTGACCTCTGGAACTTGGTCGGGATTCGCGGCCTGAGACAATAACTGTGGCCCGAGTGAAGCGAGAGTGAGTCCTGCCAACAGGCAGCTTAAGATTCTCATGCGCATGATTCGCACTTACTGCTCCGTCGCGGCAAGGCCGATCAGGTTTCCGGTTGAGTGTCAGTTATACGATTCGCACCAATAAGTTGGGAGACGTCCTCGACCACCTTCGCAGTTGAAGTTCCGATAGTGCCACACAGCCGATGTGTAAGTACGCTACGTTGGCGCTGGATCTTCCGTCGCAGCCATGCCGCAGTGGCCGCGCCGAACATCGGGGCAAGCAAGTAAACCCACAAAAACCGCGTCTGCCCCGAAGCGACGGCAGGCCCGAACTGGCGAGCTGGGTTGAGGCTCCCCCCGGTGGCAGTGCCCAGCACCGCAATTCCCATCCCCACCAACCCCCCGACAATCCAGGGTACGAACAGCGTGAGTCGCTGAACCGCGAGACATAGCCCCACAACGAAGGCAATGACAGTCATCCCAAGAGCTTCGACTACGAATAACTCCCAGGTCGACCACCCGGGTCCTGGCTGTAGCGCGGCATATACCACGGGTGGCTCCACCACAATATGGCCCCAAACAGTGCGGGCGGCGACCACTCCCAATACCGAACCGAGCAACTGGGCAATGGAGTAGGGAATGACACCAGCGCCGGGGAAGACTCCGAAGCGCCACATGGCCAGTGAGATTGCCGGGTTCGTGTGCCCACCCGAGGCTCTTCCCGGCGGGCTGAGAATCAGCCCCGCAAGAAGCAACGCAACTGCCGCGCCGACGATCCAGAGTTCAGCATGGATCCCGGGGATCGCACGTGAGATGGGTGAAGGGCCAATCACCCACCTCACGATAGTCACGACTCCGAAAAGCAGGATAAAGGTGAGGATCAATTCAATCGCACTATCCCGGGCCAGTCGAACGATTCCAAGGCGCTTCGGATTCTTCGGCAGTGCTGGAGACTCCCGCACTTTGCTCCTCCTATGGACCTAGGGGTAAGGGATTGAGCTCGGGGTCAAAAAGCGAAGCAATCGCAGCCCAGCCCCCATAGAGACTCTCCAAGCCGTTCAGGGCCTCGAAATGCGGCCGAGGCATGGAGTCTGGAACATCCGTAGTGCATCGCTGCTCCAACGGGTGACGCGGGGTTGTAATAACCTCCGTAATGGGCCGTCGGAGCCCAATCGAGCGCAGTGGGCAACGGGGGCGGGGCCAACTGGCTGAAGTCCTCCGACGCATAAACGACCTCTCCACCGACCACCGTGAGAACAGACTGCAGGTCCTTGATCTCCCCCTCCGGCACAGAAAAGAAGTCTGAGGTGAGAACAGCGAAGTCGGCGAGTTGACCTGGAGCCAGCGATCCCTTTACATCTTCCTCGGTTGAGAACCAACTGCTCCCCTGTGTATAAAGGCGCAGCGCTTCCTCACGCGACATCCGGTTCTCCCCGCCATAGAGCTGCATTCCGCCTACCGTGCGACCGGAGACGAGCCAGTAAAGTGATATGTATGGATTAAAGCTCGCCACTCGTGTTGCGTCTGTGCCCGCTCCAACGGGCGCTCCCAGTTGCAACATGCGTCGGACCGGTGGCGTCCTCTTTGCTGCTTCAGCGCCGTAGCGTTTGACGAAGTATTCCCCCTGGAAGGCCATGCGATGCTGGACCGCGATGCCGCCTCCGAGGGCCACCGTCCGAGCAATGTTCCGATCCGAAATCGTCTCAGCATGATCGAAGAACCAGTGCAGCCCATTGAAGGGAATATCGCGGTTAACCTTTTCGAAGACATTTAGGAATCGTTCGATCGATTCGTTATAGGTGGCATGCAAACGGAATGGCCAGCGTTTCTCAGCGAGCAAACGGACCACATTCTCCAACTGGCTTTCGAGAGCCTGGTCGAGATCTGGTCTTGGCTCCAGGAAGTCCTCGAAATCCGCCGCGGAAAAGACGAGCATTTCGCCGGCGCCATTGAGGCGCAAAGTATGGTCGCCGTGGTAAAGGGAAACTGAGGAAGTCCATTTCCCGAAGTCATCGAGCTCATGCTTTGGACGTTGTGTAAACAGGTTGTATGCGACTCGCAAAGTCATCTGTCCACGCTTATGCAGCTCATCAATGACCTTATAGTCGTCAGGATAGTTCTGGAAACCGCCTCCAGCATCTATTACGCTCGTGATTCCCAACCGATTGAGTTCCCGCATGAAGTGACGGGTCGAGATGAGTTGATCCTCGTACGACAGCAGGGGGCCCTTGGCTAAAGTGGAATACAGAATGCCGGCGTTCGGCCTGGCGATCAGCATGCCTGTCGGCACGCCTTGCTTGTCACGCTGGATTTCGCCTCCGGGTGGGTCGGGTGTGTCCTTGGTATAACCGACTGCGCGCAAAGCAGCCGCGTTCAGCATTGCGCGATCGTATAGGTGAAGAACAAAGACAGGTGTGTCAGGCGCCGTACTATTGATGTTTTCAAGAGTCGGCATCCGCCGCTCTGCAAACTGGAACTCGGTCCATCCGCCAACGACACGAACCCACTGGGGGGCCGGAGTGCGAAGCGCCTGCTCTTTCAGCATCCGTAAGGCATCGGCCAGTGATGGCACGCCATCCCAGCGAAGCTCCAGGTTATAGTGCAACCCGCCCCGGATCACATGCAGATGGGAGTCGTTGAGGCCGGGAATGACTGTTCGCCCGCCCAGGTCCACGAGTTTTGTGCCGGCCTCGCGAGTCTGGAGCAAATTGGAGGAGGCGCCTGTGGCAAGCACCTTTCCATCCTCAACAGCCATCGCTTCGGCGAAGTACGGGGTCGAGTTGGTCGCGATCTTTCCGTTGTGATAGATCGTCTTCTGAGGCATAGCGTCCTCCCAGGTTATCGAGCTGGTTTTGGAGAAAGTAAAGCGGGGAAGGCGGTCACGCTTCCCCGGCTACTCCTTACTTGTGGGCTAGCTCAAGCGGTAGCGTCCAATCGGGAAGTTCCGTTGGCGACGCACCATGCACCATCGTGTAGGCATATTCGACACCCATGCCGTACGCACCTGCGTGGGTCTTTACAATGTCCATTACTGCGTCATAGGTCTCCCTGAGAGCCCAGTCCCGCTGCCACTCGAGCATGACCTGGATCCATGTAACCGGTTTGGCCCCCGCCTGTTCCACGCGGCGCATTGCGGTATCATGCGTCTTGACATCAAGGTCGCCGCAGAGGTCTTCCACCACATACACTTCGTAGCCGTCCGCAATAGCCTGGATTGTGGGAAACGCTACACAAACCTCCGTCCAGAGTCCTGCGAGTACGATTTTCTTGCGACCTGAAGCCTTGATGGCCGCAACGAACTTTGCATCGTCCCAGGAGTTCATGCTGCTGCGTTCGATGGGCGTGATGTCGGGGAACTGCGCCTTGAGCTGAGGCCAGATATAGCCACTGAAGGATTTCGTCTCGACCGTGCTGAGGATCGTGGGCACGCCGAACACTTTGGTCGCCTTTGAGAAACCCACGACGTTGTTAATGAGGGTTTGACGATCGATGCTCGTAATTCCGAACAGCATCTGTGGTTGGTGATCGATAAGCGCCACGACGCAATTGTCTGGCGTGAGCAATCCCTTTTCACTTCGCTTTGCGAGTGACATAGCTTCATCTCCTTTGTTCGCGTTGTCAGCGCATGTTGGTTTAGATTTCTTCGCGGCGCATCTGTGCGTGCAGACACTCCGCGCCCGTTTTCCAATTTTGAGTGCCAAGCCGCAAGAATGAATGTCTGCGCTCTCTTTCCGTAGCAAGCCGGGTGCCAGAAAGCAGCGTCGCAACATCACCTGAATTCAAAAGGGTTGTGAAATGGCGAAACTCGCCGGCATTCGTCACGTGGCGAATCTCTGACGCAAGGCGGAAAGCAGATTGACGCGGCGTGCGAGCGCAATTCCATCACGCCTGCAACTGAGAGGTTGAGACAGACCGGGAAGACTCTGCCTCGGAAAGTTCCCGGCTGACGCTGAACTTATGTTGCCAATTTGCTTATGTTGGGATCGGGGGTGAGTTCGTGGTGAGAGTTGACTGGAACTGAAGGATTGCGGGCAGAACTACCGCCGGCGTCGAGACTGACGGGTGTTTTCTTTGGCGATGTGCGCTGCCTCCCGCTTGGTCCGCGGTCCGGATCGTTAATCAGCTAGTAATTTCCGGCTTGCCGGTCATTCGCCTGAAAACACTGGATCAACGTTCCGATATCGGTCGGTCAACAGATTTGCGGCGTATCCAGAACAGCAATGCAGCGGCGGCAAGAAGGAGAGAAATCGCCCAGCACAACAAGTGCTCCCGTATGTAATAGAACTCGCTCGGCCAACCAAGGAAACTGGCTTGCTGGATGGTGAGAGCACGCCAATAGCTCAGTGACGTGATCCATTCGACGCCCAACGCAAATACAAGCGCGAGTGGCATCACTACAGAGCATCGACGGATGCCCGGCAGGAAATGCCAAATTGCCAACACGATTGCAAAAGCCCCTCCCGCGAGAGGAATCCAAAAAGCCAGGCGCCAGAACTCATAGTTCCAAAAGTGAAGCGGTGGTCCGCTCCAGTCTGTTGGGGTTCCATGCCAAGCGCAGAATGATCCCGACACTTCTGAAATTGCCAGCGTAAGAAGAACTGCCACCCATCGCTTCATTGCGTTCCTCACGATTACCAGAAGTTTAGCTGAGCTTTCTCGGTCGCCGCTTGCCACCGTGGGCGCGTGATCGTCCGCACGCCCGTATGCCGAATCTTCGTCCCGACCTGGTGTTGGCAGCTCGGCGCCGAGATAATGCTGCACAGCGGCCATCGCAGTAGAACACAACATAAATAGACGGAGGCATGCGGACGGGTGATTCTCCGATCAGGAGGAATCACATGTTCAAAACCTTATATCGTTGTGCTCGCACCGCTGCGCGGCATGAGACTGGCCCAGCCGCACAATCACGCTTGGCTTATCTGGAACACCTGGCTGCAGGCGGTGCGACCTTGCACTGCCTGCGGGCAAATGCCGGTGTTCTGTACCGCGCCGCTGTTTGCATGAATCTGGACGACATGAGCCTAGTGAAGCGAACGGCGGTCGAAATCGCTGCAAGAGACTGGGCGCACCGCCGGTACCTCAACGCGATGGCGTCTGGGCCGGAAGGGACGGAGAAGGAATTTTGCTATATCACCTGTCGTTGGCTGCGCTTCGCTGGGCGCTTACAAGAGCCGGTTCGTCTTCCAACTCCGCATCAGGCCGAACTCGATGCGTACTGTCAGTACATGACAGAAGAGAGGGGCTTGGCACGGGCGACCGTCACGACAGCACAGAGCCAGCTTCCCAAGTTTTTTAAATACACGGTCGGAAAAACCCTCAAACAGATGCGGCTGGCAGATGTCGAGATCTTCCTCGCACATCTCGGTAAAAATGGATGGACGCGGCATGGGATCAATGGCATGGCGCACATCATCCGTGGCTTCTTCAAATACTGTGAGACGCAAAGGTGGACAAAGGCAGGCATCGGCGTTGAAATCCATGGTCCGCGCGTGTATCGCCGGGAGTTCCTTCCGCTGGGACCTTCATGGCCGGATGTGCAGCGCCTGCTGGAGAGTACAGATACTGATCATCCCTACGATATACGGGACCGCGCGATCCTGTTGTTGCTTGCCGTGTATGGAATGCGCATCGGCGAGATAAGGCGCATCCGGTTGCGCGATGTGGACTGGGAAAATCGAACTCTTACCATCCCGCTCACGAAGCAACGTCGGGCGCGGATCTGTCCTGTCATCCCCGCGCTGGCTGCAGCTATCGAGCGATATGTGCGAGAAGTGCGACCGAAGTGTGCGTATGAAGAGCTTTTCTTAAGACTCCATGCTCCGCATCGGCCGTTCACACCTGGTGGGCTGTATGGTGTCGTCGGCGATCGAATGAAACGGCTGAAGATCGAGTCTCCGCGTACCGGTCCTCACTGCCTCAGACACGCCTGTGCGACTCACCTGCTTGCTCAGGGCCTGACGTTGACGGAGGTGGGAGGGCATCTCGGACACAGTTCAGCCGATTCCACGCGTGTGTATGCGAAGGTGGACATGCCACGGTTACGTGAAGTAGCGGAACTTGATCTGGGAGGCCTGCTATGAACCTCAAACTGGCAACTCTGGAGTATGTCGCTCTGAAGCAGTCCATGGGTATGAAGTTCGAGACTGAGGCGGCGCTCCTACGTTCGTTCATCAAACAAATGGGGGATGCGGTTGCCGTGGCAACTGTGACATCCAGGGATGTTCTCCGCTATCTGAATGGCCGGAAAGCAGGACCAGTGACCTTGTTCTGGCATCGGAAACACGATGCTCTCAAGGGCTTCTGGGAGTTCGCCATCCGCCGAGGCTATACGGATCGATCTCCCGTTCCTGTACATCGCGCCAAAGAGCCAGTCCGCTTCGTACCGTACATCTACTCATGGGAAGAGCTGAAGAGGCTCTTGGACGGAGTCAGCAGTTATCAGAAGAAGTGGCTGAAGCTGGAGCCGGTCACGTTGCGGGCCATGCTGCTACTGCTCTACGGAGCGGGTCTTCGCACAAGCGAAGCGCTGCATCTGACGTGTGCGGACGTTGATCTGTCCGGCGCAACACTGACCATCCGCGAGAGCAAGTTCTACAAGACGCGGCGCATCGCTCTCAACGCCCAACTATGCAGCGTGCTCTCCGAGTACGACCACAATCGCCGGCAGAAGGAGCATGCTCGCAGCAATGCCGCGTTGTTCTTCACTTATAAGGATGGCGGCGCCGTAGCACGCTACGTTCTTGAAGATGCGTTCCTCAGGCTCCGCACTTATGTGGGTGTGAAGCGTCAGAATGCTCGCTATCAGCCGCGGCTGCACGATCTCCGCCACACCTTCGCGGTACATCGCCTCACGGCATGGTATCGGACAGGCGCAGACGTGCAAAGTCTGCTTCCTGGCCTCTCCACCCATCTCGGCCATCTGTGCCTGAAAGGCACGCAGCGTTATCTGACCATGACGCCTGAACTGCTGACAGAGGCATCGCTCCGCTTCGAGGGCTACGCGCAGGAGGTGCTTCATGGATAAGCGCGAGTTGCTGGGGCCATGGCTGCGCCGATTCCTTCTTGAGCATGTTGTTCATGAGCGAAATCTGTCGCACAACACTCAACACAGTTACCGGGACACACTGACCATGCTGCTTCCGTTCGTGGCTGAACGAGCCGAAACGCCACTGGATCGTTTACAAGTGATCGACGTCTCCGCAAATCGAGTACGAGCCTTCCTCACCCATCTTGAACAGGTTCGCAAGGTGAGTATCAGCACGCGCAATCAGCGGTTGGCAGCGATCCATGCACTGGCACGGTTCATCGCAGAACATAGTCCACAGCATGTGGCATGGGCGGGAGAGGTGCGAACAGTGCCGTTCAAAAAGACGGTGCGAGAGCTGGTGTCCTACCTCGACAAACATGAGGTCGAGGCGCTGTTGGCCACGCCGGATCGAACGACCGCACACGGGCAGCGCAACTATGCACTTCTGCTGTTCCTCCACAACTCGGGCGCGCGCGCCAGTGAAGCTGCCAATCTCTGTATCGCCGATCTGGAACTTGATACGCGACAGCCACTGGCCGCAAGTGTACGCATCCTGGGGAAAGGCGGGAAGGTGCGACGATGCCCACTCTGGCAAAAGACCGCGCTGGAACTGGAGCAACTCATCAAGAATCGATCACCGGAACAGCGGGTCTTCCTGAATCGCCGCCATGAACCGCTGACCCGCTTCGGCATCCATACGCTTATCAGAACGTGTGTAATCCGCGCCGGCAAGCGAATGCCATCGCTGCTCACCAAAAGCATCAGCCCACACACGCTACGCCACTCCACCGCGACACACCTGCTCCGAGCAGGTGTTGATCTAAATACGATCCGCGCTTGGTTGGGTCATGTATCGCTCGATACAACGCAGATTTATGCAGAGATCGATCTCGAAGCAAAAGCCCGTGCTCTCGATAAATGCCAAACATCTGGGCCGCAAACAACAACTCTGGGCTCATCCGGAGGACTGATGCAGTTCTTGCGTACGATCTAACCGCACTCCACTTATGTGGTCTTCGGGTGTGAGACAGGCTCCGTGACGGTACCTTTATCCCCTAAAGACCACATAAGCAACTACGAAACATAAGCGCAGTTATGTTGCCGACCACATCAAGAGGCCAAGTAGCGACAGCACTTTCCTCTTCTGTGTGCGATCAGGTTGAGAATCTGCGCGCTCGCTTCGCGCAGAAGGCGAATGCCTCTCATGTCGTGCTCACCGCGCAGTTTCAAGCAAGTAGCATCCGCTTGAGCCGTCGCCGGGCGGGGAGGGCCGGGACCAGCGTTTCAGTTTTACGCTGCCCCAACGGAGGACAATGCACGCATCAACTAAGCGGATGACGTCATGGTATTCGTTAATTTTGATTGATGATGCCCGTATGCGTGCATCGATGCAGCATCTGTTGATCGGGCACTTGCTCTAGCAGGCTGCTGAAAAACTAAGTTGTTTGCCGGTCTTACTCCGCTTTCGGTTCCATTCCGGCTGGTTTTGTGCTGCGTTATGGTTGATTTCTGTGCTCTGCGGGTCGTTCTTGCGGCCCGC